>NZ_DASVSO010000897.1:0-25583 GCF_036388035.1 Archangium sp. | reverse complement strand
GGTGGAGCTCGGCCATGCCCAGACGACCACCATCGCGATCGCCCAGCGCGCGGGCATCTCCCAGGGCGCCCTCTTCAAGCACTTCCCCACCAAGGCCGAGCTGCTCGCCGCCGCCATCGAGCACCTCTTCCCCCGCCTCATCGCCGAGTACCGCGACGGGCTCGAGGCCACCGCGCTGCCGGAGGAGGAACGCGTCGCCCAGGCCATCGAGCGGCTGTGGTCCATCTACCAGCGCCCCGAGTTGCTCGCCGCCGTCGAGCTGTACGTCGCCGCGCGCACCGACCCGGAGCTGGCCTCGGCATTGAGCGGCGTGGATCCGCCCCACCGCCGCCATCTCCACCGCGTCGCGCGCGAGCTCTTCCCCGCCGTCGCCGCCACGCACCCCGACTTCGACGCCATCATCGAGCTCATCCTCAACGCCGTGCAGGGCGCGGCCGTTGGCGGTGTGGCGCTCCCCGCCAATCCCGATCACCGGCAGATGCTCGCGCTGCTCGTCCAGTTCGCCCGTCGCGCCTTCGCTTCCCCACCCCAACCCTAGGGAGTCGCCCCATGGCGGATCTTCCTTCTTTCGATCCCACCCAGTTCGCCACTCCGGCGTTCGTCCTCTTGATGCTCGCGGAGGGCTTCTGGCTCTCGCGGCACCGCGAGAAGGGCCTCGTGGGCTACGCCGTCAAGGACACGGCAGCCAGCCTCACCATGGGCACCGTCTACTCCCTCATCTACATGCTCTGGAAGGGCGTGGAGTACGCCTTCTACTCCCTGCTCTACGAGGCCACGCCGCTGCGGCTCGGCACCGGCGTGCTCGCCTGGGTGCTGCTCTTCTTCGCCGAGGACCTCTGCTACTACTGGTTCCACCGCATCCATCACGAGTCCCGCTTCTTCTGGGCCTCGCACGTGGTGCACCACTCCAGCCAGCACTACAACCTGTCCACCGCCATCCGGCAGACGTGGACGCCCATGACGCACCTGCTCTTCTGGGCGCCGCTCGCGCTGCTCGGCTTCCACCCGGCGCTCATCCTCACCCAGCACGCCATCAGCCTGCTCTACCAGTTCTGGATCCACACCGAGGCCGTGGGCCGCATGGGGCCGCTCGAGTGGGTGCTCAACACGCCCTCGCACCACCGCGTCCACCACGGCTCCAACGCGCGCTACCTGGATCGCAACTACGCTGGCGTCCTCATCATCTGGGACCGGCTCTTCGGCACCTTCCAGCCCGAGGACGAGCGCCCCGTCTACGGCCTCACCAAGAACCTCCAGACGTACAACCCGCTGCGCATCGCCTTCCACGAGTACGCCGCCATCCTCCGCGACGTGCTCCGGCCCAATCCGCTCCGCGTCCGCCTCGGGTACGTGTTCCGCGGCCCCGCGTGGAAGCCGCCGGAGCCCGCTCCACTCCCGGAGGGGAAGAACCCGGACGGCTATCCGCTCGCGCGGGGCGAGGGCTCGTGACTCAGTCGCGGCAGCAGGCCACGGCGCCGTCCTGGGAGCGGAAGAAGGCCGTCGTCAGCTCCCGCCCCACCCAGGCGCAGAGCACCTCGTAGGTCCGCCGCCGCGCGCCGCCCACGCGTGCCGGCTCGCGCATGAGCGTCTCCGGGTGCCGGATGAAGACGTTGTAGCCCAGGATGAACCCGTCCGAGCGCAGCACGGTGATGCCGTCCGTGGCCATCATCCCCCGCAGGAGCTGCGCCGCCGCGCTCACCGACGAGGCCGCCTCCACGCCCGGGCTGTCCTGGTAGCGCATCACCCGCGCCACCAGGTCGATCGGCTCCGTCAGCAGCACGCCATCCACGAACACGGGCGAGCCGCCGTGCCCCTTGGGCAGCACCGCCACCAGGGTGCCGTGCGAGGCCTGCATGGCCTCGAAGAGCACGCGCCGGAAGAAGTCCCGCGTCAGGCTCCGCGCCGGCTCCGGCACGTCCGCCGTGAGCGCCAGCGACAGCTCGTCCATCGCCACCGTGGGCAGCGTGGACTCCAACCGGGAGCCGGACAGGAAGACGTGCCGGTACAGGCCTCCCATGCCACGCAGCTCGATGACGTTCTCCGCCAGTTGCAGCACGCCCACCAGGCGCAGCGAGCGATCTCCGGCCCGCCGCATCCGCTCCAGCGGCGTCTCCACCAGTGGCGAGGGGTCCGTGCGGAAGACGCCGTAGGCGAAGCCGTCCGGCACCAGCAGCACGTACAGCGCCCACCACCGGCCCTGCCCCAGGGGTGCGCACTGCTTGAGCGCTCGCTGAATCGTCTCTCGCGACCGAGGCCCCGTGCCAATGGCCACCGGATCGCTCCCGCCCAGCACCCGCAGCATCCCCTCCAGGTCATCGCCCACGAAGGCCACGGGAAAGAGGGGCTCGCCCTCCTCGCGGTAGCGCGACAGCGTGACGATGAGCTCGCTGAGCGCATCCCCTACCTGCGCCGGCCCCAGCCCGGTCTCATGGAGGAACGAGCCGACCGCGTCGGACAGCAGGTGCCGAAAGGAGAGGACCGGGGACTCCCCCGGAGCCGAGGAGCTCATGGACGCCCTCAGTCTCCCCCAAACGCCGCCCTTCGTGCAGCCCCGGTGTTCTCGCCCCGAGCGCGGCCCTCCTGACCCTCACGGCTCCTGGCTAATGGGGAGACCAAGGGCCGCTGGCTCGCCGAGCAGGCCGCCAGCCAGACCTCGAGGCCGGACGCCGACGTCGTCCTCACCCGCGACGCGAAAGGACCCGACCGAGCGGGGGTTGCTCGCCCACGTGGTGCCGGATGCGCCCGACGGCCTCGTGAATCCCGGCCTCCTCCAGGCGGGCCACGGCCCACCCCAGCCCCATGGCCACGTCGGGGACGACGACATACGGCATGGGCATGGGCTTGAGATGGAGGATGGTGCTCAACGCGAACCGGACGAAGGGAGAGGTGATGACGAGCGCACCGCCCAGCAGCAGCTCGTGCATGAGCGTCTCGTGCGCCTTGAGCCACTCGGCCTGACGCTGGCGCTGCGCGGCCGTGGGCACGGCGAGCCGGCCCATGTCGAGTACGCTGACGTACCGCTCTCCCCGCTGGAGGTAGGCCGTCCCCCGAGCCAGGTACTCCTCGTATTGCGCGTCCGAGGCCACTCCCTCGAACCGGGAGATGAGCAATGGCCAGAGCGAATCGTCGAAGGTGATGGAGGCACCCATGCCGCCCTCCCGACCGGAGTATGCCCGAGTGTGCATCCAGGCGGACCGGCTGGCGGCGAACCGCCATGGTTACGGCCCTCGAGCATCGAGACCTTCGCCCGCGCCTTCGAGGACTACGCCCTGCTGCGCGGCTCCGTGGGCGTGAATTCCGCTCCTGGCGGACCTTCCTGCCCTTCCGTTCAGATATTAGGGAAAGCACTTCATTCCTGATTTGACCTTCTGACCGGAATTCAAGAATAATAGAAACCGACGGCGCTGAAAAAAGCCGTCCCCCCTGCATTCCCCCACCCGCCAGGAGCCAGCCGTGAGCGACAACCTCGACGCTTTCGCACAGACCTCGGAGCCCACCCCCTCGTCCGTTGTCACGCCGTCGATCTCGGCGGACGCTCCCGCCGGCTCGCTCGACAAGCTGGACGAGCTGGAGAACATCGATTTCCTCCTCGAGGAGATCGAGAACAAGATCGCCCCCCTCGCGCTGGCCTGAGCACATGACCCGGAGTTCGCTCGCTGTCTCCGTGGACGGCAAGGTGCCGTCCACGCTCCCCGCCAACGCCATCGAAGTGGATGCTGGCGTCGCGCTGCCCGTTGCCTACGGTGGCCTGCGGAAGATCCTCCTGGCCTGTGAGGATGCCGCGCCGGACACCGTCCGGGCTCTCGCCAAGAGCCGTCCGGCCGAATGGAACCGCCTCTTCCCCGGCTCCCTCAAGGGCGCCCCGGATCTGGCGGATCTCGCCCTCACCCCGTCCGAACGCCGGCTCCACCGCGAGTCCGAGCAGAGCTTCTGGGTCATCAACCTCGCCGCCCGCGCCATCGTCGAGGCGCTCCGCGCCAGCGGGCGTCCCCTCGTCGTCCACGGCGCCGGGGAGTGCGATCTCGTCAGCCTGCGCACGCTCATGCGCGCGGCCGAGTGGGGCCGGCTCGAGCAGCTCGAGAGCCAGATCCTCCTCACCGGCTGGCATGTGCGCCGTCCCCACTACGCCGCCCTCTTCGAGTCGCGCCGCCGCGCCTACCTCGACACGCTCTGCGACCGGATGCGCGCCCCGCGCCCCGGCTCGGAGGTGGGTCCCACGTCGAGCCGCCCGCTGGAGCCGGCCGTGGACCTCGAGGGCCAGTACCTGCAAGCCGTCATCGACGAGGAGCGGCCGCTCGAGCACCGCATCGCCGCGTCCATCCTCGCCATCCGCGGCTGCTTCTTCACCACCAACTATGAAGGTGCCCAGCTCGCCGCCGAGCGCGGCCTGGCGCTGATCGACGCCGCGGGAAGCGACTTCTCCTCGGCCCGGGTGGCCGAGGGCTGGGACTCGCTCGACACCGGCTTCACCACGCCAGCCATCGAGATCGACCGCGACAGCCTCGGAGATGCCGAGGAGCTGCGCGCCCTCCTGGAGCGCAGCATCGGCGTGGTGCACGTCTTCACCGGCCTGCACGACGAGGCGCTGGAGGCCTTCGCCCGTGGCCTGGAGCGCAACATCTCCCCGGAGCGCCGGGCCCAGCTGCACATGTACCGGGCCCTCACCCTCATCAAGCGCCTGGGCAACCTCCCCAACGCACGCGCCGAGATCGAGGCCGGGTTCGCCGCGATGGAGGGGCGCCAGTCCGACGCGCGCTCGCTCCACGAGGGCTGGCTGCGCAACGTGTACGCCCTCACCTACTTCCAGGACAAGAAGCTGGAACAGGCCATGGTCGAGGAGAAGAAGGCCATGCGCTGCGTGGGGGATCTGCACGACGCGAGCGCCACCCACCTGAAGATCAACCTCATCTCCAACGCCAGCGTCCTCCAGGAGACCGCGAAGATGTACGCGGACGCCATCACCACCTGGCGGCGCTTCGAGAAGCTCAGCGAGAAGTGGGGCGAGAACTTCTCCAAGCACCACCGCTACCGGCTGGCCGGACTCCAGCTCGCGGCGGGCGAGCGCGAGAGCGCCGTGGAGAACTACACGGCGGCCTACGAGAGCGCCGGCCGGCTGGGAGACCCCCTGCACAGCCAGGTCATCTCCGCCGAGCTGGGGCGCATGTACCTGGAGGAGCAGCCGGCCACCTCGGTGCGCTGGTTCACCCAGGCGGTGGACTTCTCCCGCACCCTGGGAGATCCCCTCCGGCTGGCCCAGAGCCTCGCCGGCCTCGCCCTGGCCGAGGGCCGCACGGACTTCTCCGACGCACTGCGCTGTGCCCAGGCGAGCACCACCGGCATGAAGGAGACGCAGGAGCTGATCGCCGCCCTCTCTGGCGGTGAACCCGAGGCCGTGCGCCGGGTGCTTCCCAAGCCGCGCAGCAAGCTCAACCGCCCCTTCGATCTGGTCAACCTGTAGAGAGATGGCGGGCGCCACGTCCCCCCCGGGACGTGGCGCCCCGTCTCACCCTGTCGACGCGCGACCGCTCCATCTGTTAGCGTCAAGGCGGATTCCCGCCTTCTCCCCCCAAGCTCTGCCACCGAATGAACACTCCCCTGGTCCTGAGAAGTACATTGTGCGGCCTGCTGCTGAGCCTCACGGCCTGCCAGCTGCTGAAGACCGAGGACTCCGAAAACGCGAAGGGGCGCGGCTCCACCGCGTTCGACCCGTACTCCGCCTCGGCCTCGGGTGCCATCAAGCTCGGCCTCCAGATGTTCAACGGGTGCGCGGTCCTGGCCAATGGCCAGGTGATCGCCAAGGGGAACTCGCCCATCCCGGACTACCCGAGCACCTGCGACAACCCCATGACGGGGGATTTCACGCATGGGGCGAAGGTGACGCCCACGGCTCGCTTCGAGCTGATGACGGACACCAACTACTTCCTCAATCAGCTCACGCTGATGGACTCGGTGGTGAACGTCCACGGTGACTTCTACGGCAACCCCAGCACCGCGGCGGACGACGCGGCGATCGAGGCGAACAAGAAGAACCCGGACAAGTACATCCAGCCCGCGGTGAAGTGGATCACCACCCAGTCGCGCCTCAAGGGCCTGGACTGGTCGAACCTGGGCCAGCAGGAGGAGGCCTGGGGCACCAACGACCTGACGGGCCTGTGGAACCGCGAGGTGTCCTTCAACAACGCCAAGTGGATGGTGTCCAAGACGGACAGCTTCCTGGTGGAGGTGCTGGACTCGGAAGGCACGGTGCGCCAGTCCACCACCTACGGGCGCAACGAGTTCCTGGGCGAGTCGTCGACGGCGGGCCACACGCGCGTGGCCTGGCGCATCGAGAACATCCTGGCGCCGCGCTACCCGGGCGACATCGAGGTGCGCACGGCCCAGACGGGCCCGTTCGGCGTGCCGGTCGTCTTCCGCACGGTGGCGCGCGTGGACCTGGTGGGCTCCACCAACCCCTTCAAGAGCTTCCGCGTGTCGGGCCTGACGGGTGACGGCGCCATCCGCGTGACGTGGAGCCTGCTGCCCAACCAGCCCTTCCACTTCCCGGTCACCTTCGTGCGTCCCAGCGACGTGGCCCCCACGTGCTTCAAGGACGACGGAACCCCGGTCGTCTGCGGCTTCGGCGTGGAGCCGGAGATCAAGCTCACCCAGCCCAAGAACGGCCAGTTCTACGAGCCGGGCGAGACCTTCGAGCTCTTCACCAACGTGCGCGACGGCGAGGGCAACCTGCTGCACCAGCCGGGGCTCCTGCCCAGCTACGCGGACTACTTCGCGGGCAAGACCAACGGCCTGACGTACTTCCACTCCAACCACTTCCCCAACATGCAGGAGCGCGACATCACCACCTCGTACCAGGTGGGTGGCCCCCTGCAGGAGCTCAAGCCGTTTGGCGACGTGAATGGGAAGACGCCCTTCTTCAGCCTGGGCAACCACTTCTTCTCCATCGTCACCGAGGCGGCCGAGGGCACGGGCTTCGTGGGCCTGAAGAACGCCACCTGGCCCAACCGCAACCCGGTGACGCTGCCCGCGGATGCCAAGCCCGGCACGTACGTCGCCGTGCTGCGCGCCAACCGCCAGTTCATGGGTGAGCGCGTGGCCAAGGGCACCACCGTCTTCTTCCAGGTGGGCAGCACCCAGAAGACCACGTACCCGAACGAAGTGGGCAACTGCCAGATCTGCCACCGCGGCGTGCTGTCGCTGGACAACCTGCGCCACGGCTTCTCGGTGGACCACGTGGAGTCGTGCAAGCTGTGCCACCAGGGTGGCTCGGACAACCCCGGCCGGACCCAGGTGGAGATGCACCAGATCCACATGCGCTCCAACAAGTACACGGCGGACAAGTCGGACTGCACCATGTGCCACCTGTCCAAGCAGAGCGCGGTGCGCCCGAGCCTCAGCGTGTGCCAGTCGTGCCACCCGTCGGCTCACGGCAACGAGTACTTCAACGCGAAGTTCGGTGACTCGGTGACGCCCAACCGGTTCAGCAACTGCGCCGAGTCGTGCCACGTCAACAAGACGCCCACCAACCACATCCTCCCCAAGAACTGACGACAGAGGATTCGATCCGAATGAATCGCTCAATTTTCATCGGCCTCATCACGTCCCTGGGGACGGCCCTGGTGTCGGGCTGCTCGCTCGAGGATCCGGCTCCCCCCGAGGAGGCCAACCCGGCCTTCGTGTCGGGCGAGAACCTCACCACCGTGCTGTCCGGGTACACCCACGACCCGGAGGCCTACTACCTGCTGTCGAGCGGCTGCACGAACCCGATGGCTTGCCCGCCGCCCATCCTGGGTGAGGGCCTGCCCTTCTTCGCGATGTCGCAGATCGAGGGCGCCACGGTGCAGGCCTTCGATCCGATGCTCAACGGGCCCGCGGCCACCGCCGCGACGCTCACGGGCTCGGACGGCCTCTGGCGCGTGGCCGGCGTCCCCTACCGGCCCGTGGGCGCCCCCTTCTTCGTGGCCACCACCGGCACCGGGAAGCTCGCCTCGCCTCCGCTCGGTCCGCCTCCGGGCCCCGGCCCTGGTCCTGGCCCCGGGCCTGGTCCCGGCCCCGGCCCCGGCCCTGGTCCTGGCGATGGCCCTCCTCCGGGTCCTCCGCCCATCGCCCCGGCCACGTACTTCCCCACCATCACGCTGCGCGTCGTGCAGACCAACAGCAGCGCCTGCTACACGCTCGAAGCGCTCCACATGGGCAACAACGGCGTGCTGGAGGCCGTGGCCAAGTACCGCACGAGCAAGGGGATGCCCACCGCGGTGGGTGACTTCGTCAAGCCGGACAAGTTCTCCGGCGTGACCGTGGTCTGGATGTATGAGCCGGGCTTCCCCGGGTGGCGCGTCAAGGCCCCGAACACCACCATCGAGGCCACCGCTGGCACCCCGTACAACATCGCCTGGGCGCCTCCTGGGACGCAGGCGAACCAGTCCGTGCGCGGCTTCTACGTGAGCGAGACCCCCACCAGCCCCATCGGCGTCACGGTGGTGACCCTCCCCGCCACCCCGGGGGGCCCTGGCCCCGGTCCTGGCCCTGGCCCCGGTCCTGGTCCTGGCCCTGGTCCTGGTGGCCCGGGCGAGGGTGGTGGTCCCGCGCCGGTCACCTACACGGTGAAGGACGGGAATCCGACGAGAGGTTGGGGGTACATGCCTCTGCAGGCGTTCCCCATCCCCGGGCAGATCATCGCCGTGTCGGCGCAGCTCAGCCCTCCGTTCATTCCCGGTGAGGCTCCCTCGGGCCCGACGGGCACCCTGCCGTTCTTCTGCTTCCCGGCGGGTCCTCCCCCGGGCTCCGGTCCGCCCCCCGGTCCGTGATGAACGCGGGCATGCGCGCGCGGGTTCCCGGTGCCCGCGCGCCGTGCCTCGGTGGGGTCGTCCCCGGCCCCAGCTCCCCCTCGGACACCGGGCACGCCCCTCATGAACGGATCGGATCTTCCCCAGAACCTGAGCGCGGCGGAGAAGCGAGCCCTGCTGCAGCGCCTGCTGCAACAGAAGGGTGAGCGCCAGCCCCCTCGTCCCACGCCACCACGGCCCGGACCTCGCGAAGAGCCGCACCCGCTGTCCTTCCTCCAGGAGGCCATGTGGTTCCTCCAGGAGCTGGAGCCGGACAGCCCCGCCTATAACGAGATAGGTCTGGTGGAGGTGATCGGGCCCCTGGACGTGCCCGTGCTCGAGCGGAGCTTCACCGAGCTGCTCCGCCGGCATGAGCTCCTCCGCTCCGTCTTCCCCGCCGTGGGTGGCGTGCCGATGCAGGTGGTGCAGCCGCCCGCCGCGTTGAGCCTGCCGGTGGTGGATTTGTCCCCGCTCCCGGAGGACGCGCGCGAGGCCGAGCTGCACCGGCACACGCGCGCCGAGGCCGAGCGGCCCTTCGCGCTCAGCCAGGGCCCGGTGTTCCGCGTGGGGCTGGTGCGCATGGCGCCCATGCGGCACGTGCTGTTCGTCAGCGCCCACCACATCGTCACCGACGGCACCACCTACGACCTGCTCTACCGCGAGCTGGCGGCGATCTACGAGGCCTTCTCCGAGGGCCGGCCCTCGCCCCTGCCCGAGCCCGTCCTGCAGTACTCGGACTTCTCGCGCTGGCAGCGTCAGCACTTCGCGGGCGAGGCGCTGGAGCGGCAGGTGGCCTACTGGCGCCAGCGGCTCGCGGAGACGCCCCCGCTGGAGCTGCCCACGGACAGGCCGCGGCCTCCCGTGCGCTCCATGCGCGGCTCCACCTACGAGGACTTCACCCTCTCTCCCCAGCTCACCACGGCCCTGCGCCGGTTGAGCCAGCGGGAGGGCGTGACGTTCTTCATGCTGATGGAGGCCGCCTTCAAGGCGCTCCTGGCGCGCTACACCGGCCAGCTCGACGTGGCCGTGGGCGTCTCCTTCTCGGGACGCTCCCAGGACACGGCGAACGTCCTCGGCCTCTTCGCCAACACGCTCGTGCTGCGCACGGATGTGTCGGGCGACCCCACCTTCCGCGAGCTGCTCAAGCGGGTGCAACAGGGCGACCTCGACGCCTTCTCCCACCACGAGCTGCCCTTCGACAAGGTGGTGGAGGCGGTGCGCCCCGAGCGGGATCCCAGCCGCACTCCGCTCTTCCAGGTGCTCTTCGACGTGCAGAAGCCGATCGAGCCCTACCGCGCCGGTCCCACCCTGCACCGGCCGCTGCACCTGCGCAGCTCCTCGGCGAAGATGGACCTGGCCCTCGGCATCATCGAGGAGCCGGAGACGCTGCGGCTGCTCTTCGTCTACAGCGAGGATCTCTTCGAGCGCGCCAGCCTGGAGCGCCTGGCCGCGTCCTTCGCCGCCTTGCTGGAGGGCATCGTCGAGGATCCGGAGCAGCGGGTGTCCGCGCTGCCCGTGCTGGACGAGGCGACGCACCGCCGGGTGCTGAAGGAGTGGAACGACACCGCTGCGGAGCTGCCCGAGACGTGCCTGCCCCGCCTCTTCGAGGCCCAGGTGGCGCGCACCCCTCACGCCGAGGCGCTGCGCTTCGAGGGCACCACCGTCACCTACGCGGAGCTCGACCAGCGCGCCAACCGGCTGGCCCATGCCCTGCGCCAGCGCGGCGTGGGTCCCGAGGTGCTCGTCGCCGTCTACCTCGAGCGCGGGGTGGAGCAGATCGTCGCGCTGCTGAGCGTGCTCAAGGCCGGCGGGACCTACCTGCCGCTCGACCCGGACCTGCCTCCGGAGCGGCTGGACTACATCCTCGATGACGCGTGGCCCCCGGTGATGATCACCCGGGGGGAGCGGCTGGATTCCGTCGGGCGCCTGCCCCCGGCGACGGTGTGCGTGGACGATGACGCGGCGGAGATCGACGCCTCGCCCGACACCTCCCCGGACGTGCCCCTCGATGGCCGCAACCTCGCGTACATCATCTACACCTCGGGCTCCACCGGCACGCCCAAGGGCTCGATGCTGGAGCACCGCGCGGCCTGCAACATGGCGCTCACCGCCGTGCGCACGCGCAACGCCGGCCCCGGCCGCCGCGTCCTCCAGGGCATCGCCCTCGGGTTCGACGCCTCCGTCGAGGAGATCCTCTCCGCGCTCGTGGGCGGCGCCACCCTGGTGCTCGCCCCCAAGGAGCGCCTGCTGCCCGGGCCCGAGCTCGTCCGGCTGGCTCGCGAGCAGGGCGTCCAGACCCTCGTCTTCCCCCCGCCGGTGCTCTCCGCATTGGAGCCCTCGGACTTCTCCCAGGTTGACTGGGTGATGGTGGGCGGCGAGGCGTGCTCCACCGAGCTGATGGAGCGCTGGGCCCCCGGGCGCACCTTCGTCAACGCCTACGGCCCCACCGAGACGACGGTGACGGCCACCACCACCTTCTGCGCGCCCGGCTCGGGCCGGCCGCCGCTGGGCAGGCCGCACCCCAACGTGCGCCTGTACGTGCTCGACGAGCAACTGCAACCGGTGCCCGTGGGCGTCCCCGGCGAGCTGTTCATCGGCGGCATCGGCGTGGGCCGCGGCTACCTCCGCCGCCCCGAGCTCACCGCCGAGCGCTTCGTGCCGGATCCCTTCTCCGGTGAGCCCGGGGCCCGCCTCTACCGGACGGGCGACGTGGTCCGCTACCGGGTGGACGGCCAGCTCGAGTTCCACGGGCGGCGCGACCATCAGGTGAAGCTGCGCGGCCACCGCATCGAGCTGGGTGAGATTGAATCGGCGCTGGGCCGGCTGCCCGACGTGCGCGAGGCAGTGGTGCTCGTGCGCGAGGACAACCCGGGCCTCCGGCAGCTCGTCGCCTACGTGGTGCCCGCTCCGGGTGCGACGCCGCAGGCCGCGGGGCTGCGCGAGTCGCTCCACCGGTGGCTGCCGGAGTACATGCTGCCGGCGGCGTACGTCCTCCTGGAGTCCCTGCCCACCACGACCAACGGCAAGGTGGATCGCAAGGCCCTGCCGCCTCCGGGACAGGGCGCATCAGGCTCCGAGGCCAATGCGGGCGACGAGCCCGTCACCCCCACCGAGCGCGCCCTGGCGACGCTGTGGGGCGAGCTGCTCCACGTCGAGCGCGTGGGACGGCAGGCGCACTTCTTCGATCTGGGCGGCCACTCGCTGCTCGCGGCGCAGATGGCCTCGCGGCTGCGCGACCTCTTCCATGTCGAGGTGCCCGTTCGCCTCCTCTTCGAGAAGACGTCGCTCGTGGAGCTGGCGGCCTACCTGGATGGGCTGCTCGCTCAGGACAGCGGCACGGCGGCGCCCCAGCGGCCTCCGCTCGCGCCCGTGGAGCACGGCGCCTTCCCTCCCCTCTCCTATGCGCAGGAGGCGCTGCTCGCCCGGGTGGCGCAGCGGCCGGACACCGCCCTCTTCAACGTGGTGGACGCCTACGGGCTGGAGGGGCCGCTCGACGCCGCCCTGCTGCAGCGCGCCTGGGACGAGGTGCTCGCCCGCCACCTGGTGCTTCGCTCCACCTTCGCCAACGAGGGCGGTCGCTGGGTGCAGCGCATCGCGTGGCCGAGCGCGCAGCCCGTTGCCCTCACCGACCTGGGCTCCCTGCCCTCCGCCGAGCAGGAGCGCGCCGTGGCCGAGCACATCACCCGCGCCGGCCAGCGCCCCTTCGATGTGGAGCAGGGCCCGCTGGCTCGGGCGGAGCTGCTGCGGCGCGGCCCCGACTCGCACGTCCTCATCCTGTCCATGCACCAGGTGGTGTCGGACGCCGCGACGATGGACGTGGTGCTCGGTGAGCTGCTCTCCCTGCACAAGCTCATGCGCGCCGTTCGTCCCGCCGCCCTGCCGGAGCCGACGCTCCAGTTCGCCGACTACGCCCACTGGCAGCGGCAGTGGCTCTCTGGCGCCACGCTGGAGGCCGAGCTCGGTTTCTGGAAGGAGCAGCTCTCCGGCGCCCCCGCCGAGGTGCGCCTGCCCACCGACAGGCCCCGGCCCGCCACCGCGCGCGACGTCACGGCCTTCACCTCGCGGCTGCACCTCTCCCCGGCCTCCTCGGCGGCCCTGCGGGAGCTGAGCCAGCGTCATGCCGCCACGCCCTTCATGGCGCTCCACGCGGCCCTGCTCGCCCTCCTCCACCGCCACGACGCCCAGGAGGATCTCGTGGTGGGCACCCCCGTCCTCCAGCGCGACGTGCCCGGCAGTGAGTCCCTCCCCGGTCCCCTCATCGGCACCGTCCCGCTGCGGGTGAAGGCCTCCGGAGACCCGTCCTTCACCGAGCTGCTGGCCGCCGCGCGCGCCGCCATGCTCGGCGCCTTCGCCCACACGGACGTGTCCCTGGACGGCATCGCCGAGTCCCTGGGCCAGCGCCCGAGCGATCCCCTCCGCATGGCCCTGTGCAACGTCGTCCTCTCCATGCACACCGGCTCGGAGATGCCCGCCTTCGAGGGCGGCCGGGTGACGCGGCTCGGCGGCAAGAGCGGCGCCGCGAAGTACGACCTGAGCCTGCGCGGCTTCGACGACGCTGAGGGCGTGTCCGTGGAGCTCGAGTACGATCCCGACCTCTTCGACGCCTCCACCGCGCAGCGGCTCCTCGGGGAGCTGGGCGCGGTGCTCGAGTCCGCCATCCGGGAGCCGGAGCGTCGGCGCTCGGAGCTGCTGCCCCGGAGCCCTGTATGAGCACCACGCCCTACTTCCTCGCCGACTCCACCTTCGTCGAGCCGCTCGTCCAGGGCTGGGGCGCGTGGTGGATGACGGTGGCGCCCGTGCCGGCGAGCCTGCACCTGCACCACTCGCTGGTGCCGCTGCTCCAGTCCTACCTGCAGAGCCCGGACTTCCACGCCCGCGCGGCGAAGGATCCGAAGCTCAGCGGCGCGGCCTTCGTCGGCGTGCCCGCGGCCCGTGCCGGGCAGGTGCGCACCCTCCTCCAGGAGATGCTCACCGAGCAGAAGGAGCGCTTGCAGCTCGCCAAGGCCCTGGAGGAGTTCCAGCCCTGGTTCCTCACCGAGGCCCGTGGCCAGCCCCTCGGGCCCTTCTACGAGAAGCTGCCCGAGCCCCTGCGCGGCATGGTGGAGCTCGTCTACGACTACACCAACCGGCCCACGGTGCGGCTGCTGGAGGGGATGAGCTACCGCAGCCCGTACCACCTGCCCTCGTTGCAGTCGCTGCGGCTGGCGCGGCTGGGCTCGGACGAGGAGCGCGAGCCCGTGATGACCACGCCGCGCCTGCCCGAGGCGGGAGCGGTGGACTGGCGCGTGCCCTTCCACGACGCTCGGGTGGATGAGTTGTACCGGCTGGACAGCCAGCCGCAGCCGCTCGGACGCATCGCCGAGTTGCTGGGCGTGGCGTCCCCGGACTCGCTGCTGCCACTGCTCACCCCCGAGGCGCCTGCCACGTCCACGCCATGGGAAGGCCCGGGCCCTCGGGTGCGCTACCTGGGACACGCCACGGTGCTGCTCGAGTGGAAGGGCCGCACCCTCCTCGTGGACCCCTTCGTGAGCCCGCGCCCGGCCCAGGGCGGTGCGCCGCGGCTGTCCTTCCGGGACCTGCCCGAGCGCATCGACTACGCGCTGGTGACGCACGCCCACGCGGACCACTTCGCGCTGGAGACGCTGCTGCGGCTGCGCCACCGGCTGGGCAAGCTCGTCGTCCCCCGCGCCGCGGGCATGCTGCTGGGTGACGTGTCGCTGCGACGCCTCGCGATGGAGTCGGGCTTCCCGGACGTGGTGGAGGTGGACTCCTTCGAGTCGCTCCCGCTGCCGGACGGGGAGATCATCTCCGCGCCCTTCCTCGGCGAGCACGGGGACGTGGCCCACGGCAAGACGTGCTACGTGGTGCGCACCGGGCAGGAGCAGACGCTCTTCGCCGCGGACGCCGCCTGCCATGACGACGCCATCTACCGCCGCATGCGCCAGGCGCTCGGCCCCATCCAGAACGTGTTCATGAACACGGAGCTGGAGGGCTCGCCGCTGGGCTTCGGTCAGGACGCGCTCTTCCCCCGCCGCAGGGACCGTCGGCTGGACAAGGAGCGCCGCTGCCGTGGCAGCAACGCCACCGAGGGCCTCCGGCTGCTGGAGGTGGTGGGCGCCAGGCGGATCTTCAACTACGCCATGGGCCTGGAGCCCTGGCTGGCCCCCATCATCGGCCCGGCCTCCCCGCCCGAGTCCTCGCGCATGCGCGAGTCGGACAAGCTGCTGGGAGAGGCTCGCAGCCGCGGACTGGAGGCCGTGCGGCTGGACGGCGTCACCGAGCTGAAGCTCGGAGCGTGAGCCCGGCCGCCACGCAGTCATCGCTCGATTCAACAGGAAGCCCCCGGACATGCTGAACGACGCCCCCACCTCCGCTTCCCTCCACCCCGTGCCGCGTACGCAACGGCTCCCGCTCTCCCTCGCGCAGGAGCGGTGGTGGTTCCTCGAGAAGCTCTTCCCCGGCTCCACCCTGGACACCGTGCGGCTGGGCCTGCGCGTGCGCGGGCCGCTCGACAGGGCCTCGCTGGAGCAGGCCCTCGGCGCCCTCATCGCCCGCCACGAGCCCCTGCGCACCCGCTTCGGCGCGGACGCCTCTGGCCCCTTCCAGGAGATCCTCCCCGCGCCCCGGCCCGTGCCGCTCGTGGTGGAGGACGTCTCCGCGCTGCCCCCCGCCGAGCGTGAGGCGGAGGCCCGCCGTCGGCTCTCCACGCTGGCCGCGCAGCCCTTCCAGCTCACCCAGGCAGAGGCCAGCCGCTTCGGGCTCGTCCGGCTGAGCGCCGAGGAGCACCTGTTCCTCTGGGCCGCCCACCCCATCGCGGCGGACGCCACCTCCCTGGCGCGCGCCCTGCCCGAACTGTGGGCCGCCTATGAGCGCGCCCGGAGTGGCGCCCCGGCCGGGACTCCACCCGCCGCCGTCCACTACGCGGACCATGCCCACCAGCAGCGCACGCGGCTCGACGCGGGGAAGCTCGAGGCCCATTACGCCTACTGGCGCCGGGCCCTGGAGAACGCCCCCGCCACCTTGGAGCTGCCGCGTGACCGCTCGCCCCAGCCGGGCCAGCGAGGCTTCCACGCCGCGCAGGTGCGCTTCTCCCTGCCCTCCGCCCAGGTGGAGGCGCTGCGCCAGGCCGCCCAGGCCCACGGCGCCTCCCTGGAGGCCGCGCTCCTCGCCGGCTACACCCTGCTGCTCGGCCGCTACGCGCGCCAGGAGGAGCTCATCGTCGGCGTCGGCGCCCCGGGCCGCTCCGGCGAGCCGCTCGCCTCCCTCTTCGGCCCCTTCCAGCACCTGCTGCCCCTGCGCGCGGAGCTGTCGGATCAGCCCACCCCGGCCACCCTCCTCCAGCGCATGCAGCGGGCCCTGGACGAGGCGCTCGCCCACCAGGAGATTCCTCCCGAGGCCGCCCTCACCGGACGTCAGGTGAATACCGGCGCCAACCTCGGCTCGCTGATGCAGGCCGCCTTCCACTTCGAGGCCCCGTCCGCCCTGCCCCAGCCCGTCTCGCTGCGCCTCTCCCGTGAGGAGCCCGGCACGCCGGAGTCGTGGTTGGACCTCGCCCTCGCGCTGCGCCCCGGGGAGGACGGGCTGGAGGGCACGCTCACGTACAGCACGGACCTCTTCGACGCCGCGCGCATCGAGCGCCTCGCCGCGCACTACCGCGTGCTGCTCGAGGGCCTCGCGCGTGGAGGCAAGGCGCCCGCCGCCGCGCTCCCCCTCCTCACGCCCGCCGAGCTCCACCAGCAGCTCGCGACCTGGAACGACACCGCGCGCCCCTTCCCCCCGGACACGTGCGTCCACGAGCCCTTCGAGGCCCAGGTCGCGCGCACGCCGGACGCCCTCGCCGTCCTCTTCGAGGGCCAGACGCTCACCTACCGCCAGCTCGACGCGCGGGCCAACCAGCTCGCCCGTCACCTCGTGAAGCTCGGCGTGGGCCCCGAGTCGCGCGTGGCGCTGTGCCTCCAACCCTCGCTGGAGATCATCGTCGCCGTGTACGCCGTCCTCAAGGCGGGCGGCGCCTACGTCCCGTTGGATCCCGACGCCCCGCGCGATCGGCTCGCCCACATGCTGGGGGATGCCGGCGTGCGCGTGGTGCTGACGCAGGGCGCGCTCGTGGAGCGGCTGCCGCTGGAGGGCCGCACGGCGCTCGCGCTCGACACGGGCTGGGCCGCCATCGCCACCGAGGAGGCCACGCCCCTGCCGCGCCGCGCCTCGTCCGGCAACCTCGCGTACATCATCTACACCTCGGGCTCCACCGGTGAGCCCAAGGGCGTGCTCGTCTCGCACGCCGCCGTGGTGAACCACAACCTCGCCGTGGCCGAGCGCTTCGCCCTCGTGCCGAAGGATCGGGTGCTGCAATTCACCCCCGTCTTCTTCGACGCGGCTGGCGAGGAGATCTACCCGCCGCTGCTGAGCGGCTCGTCCATCGTGGTGCGCGGCGAGCTGGTGCCCACCGGCGAGTTCCGCGACCTCATCGCCCGCGAGCAGCTCAGCGTGCTGAGCCTGCCGCCGGCCTACCTCCACGAGTGGCTCTCCGAGCTGGCGCGCCAGGGCGGGAAGCTGCCCGAGTGCCTGCGGCTCGTCATCCTCGGCGGCGACAAGCTGCTGCCGGAGACGTGGGCGCTGTGGCAGCGCGTGGGCGGCCGGAACGTCCCCTGGCTCAACGTCTACGGCCCCACGGAGGCCACCGTCACCTCGGCCATGGCCCGCATCGAGGGCGGCGAGGGCACGCTGGAGGCCCCGGTGCTGCCCATCGGCCGCCCCGTCGCCAACGGCCGCATCTACCTGCTGGACGCGCACCTTCAGCCCGTCCCCGCGGGGCACCCGGGCGAGCTGTTCATCGGCGGCGCGGGACTCGCGCGCGGCTACCTGGGCCAGCCCGGACAGTCGGCGCAGCGCTTCATGCCGGACCCGTTCAGCGGCATGCCCGGCGCGCGCATGTACCGCACGGGAGACCTGGCCCGCTACCTGCCCGACGGACAGCTGGAGTTCCTCGGCCGGGTGGACCACCAGGTGAAGATCCGCGGCTACCGCGTGGAGCCCGGCGAGGTGGAGGCGGCGCTGCGCAAGCACCCGGCCGTCCAGGACGCGGTGGTGCTCGCGCGCGAGGACACGCCGGGAGACAAGCGGCTGGTGGCCTACGTGGTGGCGCAGCCCGGCTCGGCCAGCGGCACGGAGCTGATGCGCGAGCTGCGCCGGGCGCTCGGCGAGAAGCTGCCGCAGTACATGGTGCCGTCCGCCTTCGTCCCGCTGCCCTCCATGCCTCTCACCTCCAACGGCAAGGTGGACCGCAAGGCCCTGCCCCGCCCCGAGGACACCGCCCCGGCCGAGGACGCCTCCTACGCGGCCCCGCGCAACCCGGTGGAGCAGACGCTCGCGGACATCTGGTGCGAGACGCTCAACCTCAAGCGCGTGGGCGTGCAGGACAACTTCTTCGAGCTGGGCGGACACTCGCTGGCGGCCATGCAGATCCTCACCCTGGTGCAGGAGCGCCTGGGTGTGGAGCTCGACTTGCGCGTCCTCTTCGAGCAGCCCACGGTGGAGAAGCTCGCCGAGGAAGTGGCGGCGGCGAAGGCCACGCCGGTGCTGGGCTCGCAGCCCATCGACGTCAACCAGCTCTCGGACGAGCAGGTGGAGGAGATGCTGCGGCAGCTCTCCAACAAGAGCTGAGCCGCCGCCGCGTCCCCGTCAGCGCGGCGGCATGCGAATGCCGCCGTCCAGCCGGATCGTCTCCGCGTTGAGCATCACGTTCTCCAGGACGTGCTGCACCAACGCGGCGAACTCCTCGGGGCGCCCGAGCCGCTGCGGAAAGAGCGGCTGCTTCACCAGCGAGGCGCGCACGGGCTCGGCCAGCCCGGACAGCATGGGCGTGTCGAAGAGGCCCGGCGCGAGCGTCACCACGCGGATGCCCAGCTCGGCCAGGTCCCTCGCGAGGGGGAGCGTCATGCCCACGATGCCGGCCTTGGAGGCCGCGTAGGCCACCTGCCCCACCTGCCCATCGAAGGCCGCCGCGGACGAGGTGTTGACGATGACGCCCCGCTCGCCGTCCGCGTTGGGCCGGTTGCGCGACATGTGCGCCGCGGCGAGCCGGATGCAGTTGAACGTCCCCACCAGGTTGACGTGGATGACGCGGGCAAAGTCCTCGAGCTTCGCCGGCCCCCGGAAGCCCAGCGTGTTCATCGACACGCCAATGCCCGCGCTGTTGACGAGCACGTTCACCGGCCCGAGCCGGGTGCGCGTGGCCTCCAGGGCGGCCGTCACCTCGGACTCGCTCGTGACGTCCGCCGGTGTGAAGAGGGCCGCCTCGCCGAGCGTGGAGACGAGCTGCGCTCCGGGACTGGAGGGCAGGTCCAACACCGCCACCTTCGCGCCCGCGGCCACCAGACGCGCGGCCGTCGCGGCTCCGAGGCCGGACGCCCCGCCCGTCACCACCGCCACCACCTCCGAGGACTTCATCGGCTCTTGCTCTCCAACCAGGCCTTGGTGAAGAGGTTGTTGGGCAGCGGGCGCATGTCCACGCCCTTGCACTTGAAGGCGGTCGAGTTGCCCTTGTGCAGCTCGTCGTAGAGGCGGATCTCCTCGGGGTACCAGAAGGGCTCCTGGCGGCCCGGCACCGCCACCTTCTTCCAGCCCGAGCTCAGCGCCGTGCGCAGCAGCTTGCCGGACAGGGCGTACTCCTCGCGCTTGAGCTGGTTGCCGCTCGCCACGTCCACCCAGACCTTGAGGAGGGGGAAGGCCACGTCCCGGCCCTCCTTCACCTTCAGGGCGATGCGGTGGGCGGTGAGGTTGCCCAGCTTGTCCGTGCCCTCGTAGGTGGCGTCGAACCCGGTGGCGTACTGCGTCTGGTCGAAGTCCGAGCGGCGCGACTCGGTGCCGCCGATGGACTCGCGCTCCGTGCGCCGCTCCCACCGGCCCACGTTGGGGTCATAGCTCCAGAGGTTCTTCTCCTCGTGGAGGTAGCCCTTGCCGGCCTCCGTCTTGGGGGCGGTGAAGAGCACCACCAGCCGCTCCTCGCGATCCCGGCGGAAGAGCTGCAGCTCGCGCACGGCCGTGCCCGTCTCGCGCTTCACGAAGGCCGTCATCTGCGCGCGGTAGTCCGTGGGCGTGTTCGAGCGCTCGTCCAGCGTCTTCAAGAGTTGCTGGAGCTGCTCGGGGGAGAGGGCCGGCGCGTCGGCGAGCGCGGAGGCCGCGGGCAGCAACGCCAGGGCGAGCACGAGCGCGGGCACGAGCCGGTGCGGGACGGGGGACCGCGGGGAGAGCAGGCGCATGGAATCACCCAAGGTGCGACATGGCCGTGATCGGCCGGAGCCGGGCGGCCAGGAACGCGGGGAAGAGGGAGACGAAGGTGACGCAGGAGATGACGAAGAGCAGGGGCGGCACCAGGGCGCGCGGGCCCACCTGGAAATAGAAGGCGTTCGACATCAGCAACATCCGAGCGCCCTGGGGGACGGGCACCTGGGCGGCGTTGAGGGCGGCGCACAGCCCCAGCCCGAGCACCACGCCCACCAGCGTGGAGGCGAGCGCGAGGACGAAGCCCTCCAGCACGAACATGGCCACCACCCGCCAGCGGTGCATGCCGATGGCGCGCAGGGTGCCCACCTCCTGGGTGCGCTCGCGGATGGCCACCCAGAGGGTGTTCATCACCCCGACGCCGACGATGAGCAACAGCAAGCCCACCAGCACGCCGCCGAGCGCATCCATCATGGAGACGGCGAAGTGCAGCCCGGACATCTCGTCTTCCCAGTTGGTGATCTCCAGCTTCTGCCCCGTCCAGTCCTGCTGGGTGATGCTCTGCAGCTTCATCCAGTAGAGGCCCTCGCTGGTGGGCATCATCCGGTAGCCCTCCTGCTCGAGGCGCTTGCGCAGCCGCCCCTGCACGGCCGCCATGTCCTTCATGTCCTTGAGGTAGAGCTGGAGCACCCCGGCGGTGTCGTCGTTGAGCTGGTACAGCTCGCGCACCGTGGCGTTGGGCATGAAGACGCTGAAGGAGCTGAGCATGCTCATGTCCCGGGCGATGGCCACCACGCGCACGTCCGCGGTGTTGTTGACGCCCCGGAAGGTGGTGGCGGACGCCGTGAGCACATCCCCCACCTTCACCTGGAGCTTGCGGGCCTGTTCCTCGAAGAGGAGCGCGGTGCCGGGACGAGAGAGCTCGTCCAGGTTGCCCTCCACGATCTGCACCACCCGGCGCAGATCCCGCTCCGCCTCGAGGTCCACGCCGATGACGTCCGTCTTGAGGGTGTGGCTGTCGCTGACGAAGAGGACCCAGCCGCGACCGCGCACGTTGACGCGCTCCAGCTCGGGGACCTCGTCGCGCACCACCTCCAGGAGACGCGGGTAGCGGGTGACGGCCCCCATGGCCTGCCCGGGCATCACCTTGTAGAAGCCGCTGATGTTGACGTGGCCGCTGGACGTCAGCGTGGCGGACTCGAGCAGCCGCTCACGCGCGCCGCCCGTCAGTGCGAGCAGGAGCACCATCAGCACGGAGATGCCAGCCAGGGTGGAGCCCAGCAGCAGCGTGCGCCGGCGGTGCTGCAGGAGGTTGCGCCAGGCGATGAGGAGCAGGTGGAGCATGGGCTAGTCGCTGGCCTGCATGGCGCGCAGCGGAGAGACGCGCGTGGCCATGAGCGCCGGAGAGAGGGTGGACACCAGGGTAACGCCGAGCACCAGCACCAGGGCCGACACCACGTGGCTGGCCAGCACCGAGGGGAACAGCCTCGGCCCGGCGAAGAAGAAGGACAGCTCCGCCGAGGGCACCGGAATGCCCGCATGGCCCAACCAGCCAATGAAGCTGCCCGCCAGCAGCGCCCCCAGCCCCGCGGCCACCAGCCCCAGCACCAGCGACTCCACCAGCACCATGGCCAGCACCAGGCCGCGCTGCGCGCCAATGGCCCGCAGCGTCCCGAACTCCTGCACGCGCCGCAGGTTGGCCAGCATCAGCGCGTTGTTGAGCACCACCAGCGTCACCACGAAGATGACCATCACCGCGAAGTAGAGCGCTCCCCGGGCCACCGACACCAGGTGGCCGATCATCCCCGCCGCCTCCACCCAGGGCACCGCCTTCAGCTCCCACCCGTCGCGCTTCGCCGCCTCCGAGATGGCCCGCAGGCCCGCGTCCAGTCGCGTCGGGTCCTTCAGCAGCACCGCCGCGTGCAGCACCACGCCCCGGTCGAGCTCCTGCTGGGTATAGACGCGATCCTCCTGTGACTCGGCGCGCTCGGTGAGCAGCCCGTCCAGCGGGGGAAGCTCCTGCATCTGGGCCTCGGCCTCCACGCTCTCCGCGGCGCCGCCGAAGAGCTCGCGCTCGGCCTCCTCGCGAGACAGCTCCCGCACCCCGCCAGCGGCCTGGAGCGCGTCCAGCTGCGCCTGCTCGTCCGGCGTGACGTAGCCATAGAGATCCCGGAAGGACATCAGGTCCATCAGGTTGACGCCGCCCGCGAGCGCGGCCTTCTCCAGGCCCTTGAACTCGAAGGTGCCATACAGCTTCAGCCGCACGGACTGCACCGAGCCGCTGCGCGTGAAGGACTTCAGCGTCAGGGAGTCCCCCACCTTCACCCGGTAGACGGCGAGCAGCGGGGCCACGTCCGAGTAGAAGAAGGCGTAGCGCCGGGCGAAGTTGGCGTCGTCCGTGGAGAAGAAGCTGGCGAGCAGCGCGGGCAGGGCCTCCTCCTTGGAGCCCAGCTCGCGTTGCAGCCGCTCCACCAGGGTGCGGGTGCGCGTCGCGTCGAGCTGGTAGACGATGTCGCGCAGCTGCGTCCGGTTGTCCTCCACCTTCCGCTGCAGGTCGGGATCCGTGGCGAGCGTCTTGCCTGCCGCCAGCGCCTCGTGGATGAGGTCCAACCGCCGCGCCGTCTTCAGCTTCAGCGTGTCCTCGTAGAACAGCTTGGAGACGAGCAGGCCCCGGCGCCCCTGGGGCACGGGCTCGCCATCCACGACGTGCAGGTTCGGGAAGGCCTGCTGGAACTCCGTCAGGTCCGTGCCCGCGAAACGCACCATGTACGGGTCCACCTCGCTCATCTGCGGGGCCACCTGGTTCTCCAGGAACTCGAGCGCGTCGAACGGCGCCGCATCGAAGCTGGCCCAGAAGCCCTCCGAGCTGGCGCGCTCCAGCGCCTCCCCATCGGCCGTGGACCAGGCCCGCTCGCTCGCCAGCTCCTTGGCCCCCGTCATCTCCTGACGCAGCACCTGGATGAGCTGCCGGGCCAGCGCCTTGCGATCCTGGATGGTGGCGTCGAGCGCCGCGAGATCCCCTTCCCCCCGCTGGCGCGCGGAGAAGGCCTGACGCAGGTCTCCCAGGACGATGTCCAGGTAGTTGCCGGGATTGAGGGTGGCCACGCTGATGGCCAGCGGCACCACGCGCTCCACCTCCGGCACCGAGGCCAGGGTGCGCTTGAGGCGGGAGAAGTCGTCGATGGGGGCCAGGTCGGGCGCCACGTCCGGCGCGCCCCACAACTCGAGCGAATCACGCGAGCGCGACGAGTACACCTGGACGTCACCCGCGAGGCTGCCGCGGATGCTCTGGCCCATGGCGGAGCTCACGCTGTCGAGCAGCGCGCCGCCGGTGACGAGCAGGAAGGTGCCCAGCAGCACGAGCCCGCCCACCACCACGTAGAGGAAGCTGGAGAAGAGGTTGCGGACGGCCAGCCGCAACAACAAGGGCATGAGCCCCATCAGAAAGCCCTCTGCACGGAGCGGTTGCGGAACGAGATGGACGGGCAGCGCGACAGCGGTGGCTCAGTGCGCCGCCTCGGCGCGAGCCTGGGGCCGGATGACCACCTGCTTGCGGACGGCGGGCACGGTGCGCAGGTAGTCGAAGATGGCGCCCAGGTCCTCCTCCTTCATGCCGGCGTACAGGCTCCACGGCATGTGCGAGGCGGTCTGCGCGTTCATCTTCAGCGCCGGATCCAGATCCTTGTAGGCCTTGAACAGGTTGATGAAGCCCTCACGGGTCATCGCCCCGATCCCCGTCTCCGGGTCCGGGGTGATGTTGGCGCCCAGCACCGGGCCCACGGGCGTATGGAACTCGATGCCACCGCCGGAGAAGTCCTTGCCGTGGCAGTCCCCACAGGCGGCAACGGACGTCAGGTAGCGGCCGTAGGCCACGGTGTCGGTGGCGGCCGGATGGGCCACGGGCTCCTCCACGGGAGCGGGCATGAACTTCATCGCGATCTTCAGCGGGGGCGGCAGCTCGGAGACCGGGGACACCTTGTCGCTCGGCGCCAGCGTCCGCAGGTAGGCCACGAGGGCCTTGGTGTCCTCGTCGCTGAACGACTTGTAGGCGCCGTAGGGCATGAGGGGCGCCAGCGGGCGACCGTCGCGGCTGATGCCCTCGCGGATGGCGCGGATCACCTCACCATCCGACCACCCGCCAATGCCGGCCGTGGGGTGCGAGGTGATGTTGCTGAAGCACACCTTGCCCGGGAAGCTCGGATCGCACCCACCCGGGAAGCCCTCGGTGCCCGGCACCATGCGCTGGGACAGGCTCTCGTGGTTGAGCTCCGCGTGGCAGGCGAAGCAGATGCCCACGTGGTTGGCGAGGTAGCGCCCGCGCTCGATGCGCTCCGGGGTCGCCTCCACCTTCTCGGTGGACGCCGGGCGGCTGCGCGGATCCATCGAAGCCGCCACCGTGATGGCCATGCCCAGCAGCACGAACAGACCGCCAAACCCGATGCCGATGTACTTGAGGATCTTCTTCATGGCTCTTTGGGGGAGGACACGGAGGGGGAACCACGCCGGGACAGAGGGGGGCCCGTCACGGCGGGATGAATCCGTATTTCACCGTGAGAATAGGTTTCGTGGAAAGTTGTAGTCAAGGCACCCGGGGTGCTCCCCGGGAGACGGGAGCCCCGTGGTACAACCGCCCCGTCCCGCGCCTCACGTCGGGATTTCCCCCTTCGCCTTCACCTCCCCATGAGCTCTCGCCAACCGCCCGCCTCCTCCGCTGACCGTGCCACCTCCCCGGCTGCCTCGACGAAGCCGGAGCTCACCCCGGGCCCCACCACGCTGGAGGCCTATCGCAACAACGGCCTGCTGGCGCGCCCGGTGAGCAGCGAGGATCGCGCCGAGCTGGATGCCTTCTTCGCCGCGCGTCAGCAGGCGATCCACACCGGTCAGATGCACCTGCTCTTCGCCCAGGAGGACTACCCGGTCTTCTTCCAGACGGATGACGCGAGCGGCAAGCCGGTGACGTTCATCATGGACCACGAGCGCTACCTGCAGATGATGTCCCAGGTGGGCCCGTACTTCCCGCGCGTCCCGCTCCAGCACGGCCCGCGCGAGTACATCTTCCTCACCGACACCCTGGTGATCGCCCACCAGGTGGACACCTACGACTTCGGCGCGGAGAAGGCCTCGTGGCGCTCGGCCAACATCCTCGTCAAGCGCGACGGCCAGTGGAAGAACAAGGGCATCATCGAGGGCGGCTTCGGCGAGTTCCTCACGGCCAACGGTGTCCTCCGCCAGGAGGATCTGGTGGCGCCGAAGCAGAAGTAGCCTCTCCTCACGAGTCCCGAGTCCGCCGTGTCCTCGCGCCGTCTCCGCCCCCCGCTGACCCTCGCCCTGCTCGCGTGCCTCGTGGCCCTCCCCGTTGGAGCGGCCACTTGGCGTGAGCTGGAGCCGGGCGTCAGCCGGGGCGCGGAGGTCGCGGAGAGCGAAGCCCCTGGAACCAATGGGGCCGGCGCCTCCGAGTCCAGCGCGGGAGCGGAGTGGCCGGACTCGGAGACGCAGGCCAGCGCCTCGGAGGGTGCCTTCGACACGCAGCCCGAGGAC
>NZ_DASVSO010000896.1:0-18144 GCF_036388035.1 Archangium sp. | reverse complement strand
CAGGTGCAGTCCGCCGCGCTGCCGCACTGGCACTTGGCCGCGTGCAGCTCGTCCGCCTTGTCCGTCTTCGCCGGGGCCTTCTCCGCCGAGGTCCCCTGCTGACGTGAGTCCGCCGGCATCGCCGCGGGCGGCGCGTCGGCCTTGGCGTGGTGGCCCTCGCAGGCCGCGGCATCACCCGACGTCCACAGCACTCCTCCCACCACCACCACCGCCACCGTCATCCCGATGCGCTTCATCTTCGAGTCCCTCCCGGGTGACAGCCAGGACACCCGATTCCTCTGGGGCAAGCTCCTCTCCCCCATACCCCAGCCCCTCCCCCCTGTCCAAAGCGAGCGCCCCGGGCTGTCCACCCTCCTCCATGCAGGGCAGCCCTCCGAGCACACCGCTCGCGGCGCTCGCGACGGGGGGAGGTGCCGCATACAGTCCGCGCACCCGTGTCCGCGCGAACCGACCGCCTCCTCTACGCCGCCGCCCTCGTGCTGGGCGCCCTGCCGCTGTGGATGTCCACGCACGTGCCCATGGTGGACCTGCCGCAGCACCTCCACCTCATCTCCGTCCTGCACCGGCTGGAGGACACGAGCACGCTGTACCCCCAGCTCTTCGCCGCGCGGCACGAGCTGACGCCCTACCTGGGCTACTACTACGTCGTCAGCCTGCTCAACTGGCTGCTGCCGCTGGACATGGCCAACCGGCTCTTCCTCTCGGCCTACGTGGTGGGCCTGCCGCTGTCGCTCGCCTTCCTGCTGCACGGCCTCGGGCGGCCCACCTGGCCCTCGCTGCTCGCCCTGCCGCTGGCCTACGGCGACAACTTCGGGTGGGGCTTCGTCAACTACCTGGCCGCGCTGCCCCTGGCCCTCCTGTGCTGCGGCCTCTTCGTGCGCGCCCTCACCGACACCAGCCGGCGCCGCGCCTGGGCCGCCGGGCTGGCCGTGTGCCTCGTCGCCGTGCTGCTCTTCCACGTGCAGGCCTTCGCCTTCCTCGGGCTCGCCCTGCCCTGGCTGCTCCTCACCACGCGCGTGCCCGAGGACGTGGGCGCTCAGGGCCTCGCGGCGCGGCTGCGGCCCCGCGTGCCCGCGCTCGTGGGCGTGGTGCCCGGCGTGGGCCTCTTCCTCTCGTGGGTGGTGCTGCGCCTGGGCCAGCCCTCCGAGGTGCGGTCCGGCGCGCCCTGGAAGGCGTGGGGCCCGATGCTGTCGCCGCAGAACCTGGCCTGGAAGGGCTTCGAGCAGAATCGCGCCGAGCTCCATGGGGTGCTCGCCAACCTCCTGCGCGATGGCTCGGACCGCTGGCCCCTCTACGCGGTGGGCGCGGTGGCCCTGGCCGCGCTGGTGCTGGGCCTCGTGCGCGGCGAGCCCCGCACCGAGGGCCTCGTGGCGCGCTCGCGCCCGCTGGGGCTCCTCGTCCTCGCGCTCGGCTTCTTCTTCCTGCTGCCCTTCGACATCCGCGGCTACATCTACTACCTGAACACCCGTTACGCGCAGCTCGCCGCCGTACTCGCCGTGGCGAGCCTGCCCGTGGCCCTGCCCTCCCTGCGGCGTCCACTCCTGGGGGCCAGCGCCGCTTGTGCCCTGCTGCTCGCCCTCGTGCTGGGCCAGGGCTTCCGCGCCTTCTCCCGCGAGGCCGCCGAGTGGGAGGCCCTCGTGGAGGCCACCGCGCCCCGGCCCCGGGTGATGGGGCTCATCTTCGACACCGGCTCGCGCGTGGTGCGCCACCCCGTCTTCCTCCACGGCGCCGCGGAGCTGGCCCGCGCGCGGGGGGGCAGCACCAACTTCAGCTTCGCCCTCACCCCCCACTCGCCGCTGCGCTACCGCGGCGAGCCCCCACCCACCTTCCCCTCCGAGTGGCGGCCCCAGGACTTCGACTACGCCACCCAGGGGCCCGCCTACGACCACTTCCTCGTCCGCGGCGTCCACCCCTCGCGCATCTTCGGCGCCCGGCTCCAGCAGGAGCTCGCCGTGGCCGCCCAGGCCGGCGACAGCTGGCTGGTGCGCCGCCGCTAACGCTCCGAGCCGGGCAAGTGTGGGCCAGTGGTCGCCTCCGCGCCCGTGCCACCCCCCCGGGCCTCACCGCGCCGCGGGGGGGGCATTACCTGTGGGCCCATGCCCACGAAGAGCCCCCAGGCCGACCCGCGCCACCTGCTGGACGCGCTCCGCTCCGGCACGCCCCTCCCGGACTTCGCCCCCGACGCGCTGGAGCGGGCCCGCGCCCTCGTGGGTGAGCCCTCCACCGCCCCGGCCGCCGCCCTCGAGGCCCTGCCCGAGCCGCTCGCGCTCGCCGTCCTCGAGGGCTCGGTGCTCGCCGGCAGCCCCGCCCTCGCCGAGGCACTCGCGGGCTCCAGCCACAAGGCGCTCGTCAAGGCGGCGAAGAAGGCCCTCTACCGGCTGCGCTCCCGGGGCGTGGAGGTCGCCGAGCCGGCCCGGCCCTCGACTCCCGAGCCCGCTCGCTCGGTGGTCGCCACCCCCGAGACGCTCCCCGCCGTCCTCACCAGCATCGACGGCACCGGCGAGCGCGTCCTGGAAATCGCCCGCCCCCTGCGCGGCGGCGGCGTGGAGGCCATCCAGCTCCTGCTCTCGGACGAGCACGGCGTGGAGCGCATCCAGGTGGTGGAGACCAGTCGCGGCGAGTACCGCCGCGTGGTGAAGCAGGCCACCAGCCCCGGCCCCGATGCCGCCGTGGAGCTGCCCCATGCCGAGGCGCTGGAGCGACTGGCCGCCGCCGTGGGGCTGAACCTGCGCACGCACACCGCCTTCCCTCCGGGCCTCGACGCGGTGCTGCGCCACCTGGGCGTACAGGCCCGGAGCGACCCCCCCTCCCTGCCCGCACCGGAGCCGGACGACGCGCGGCTGGCGAACGAGGCCCACAAGCTCCACGACGAGCCGGAGATGCGCGGCTGGCTGCCGCCCATGTCCGAGCTGGAGGCGCTGGCCTTCAAGGTGGACGAGCTGGAGGCGAGCCCCCTCGCGCTCACCCCCGCCCAGCGCAACGAGGAGATCATCCAGGCCGCCCACGCCCAGGCCCACGCCTTCTTCGCCCCGGAAGCGGTGCGCCGGCTCTACGCCAGCCGCCTGTGGGAGATGGGGCTCCACTTCGAGCGTCTCGGCAAGGAGCACCCGGCCCAGGTGGCGCGGGCCGAGGCCCGCCGGCTCTGGCATGGGCCCACCGAGCCCCCTTCCCGCTTCGTCGAACGGCTCTACGAGAAGGCGCTACTCGTCACCATGGCGGAGCGCGTGGCCCCCTCCACGAGGGACCAGGCTCACGCCCGGGCGCGGGCTCGGGCCGAGCAGCAGGCCCGAGCCACGGAGCCGGAGTCGCTGGAACGGCGCAGCCCCGGCGGCATCATCCTCCCCTGACAGGCAGGGGAGGCCCTGCTCACGCCGACACGCGCGCGCGCAGCAGCAGATCCAGGTTCTCCGTCTCCCAGGCCTGTGCCCGCGAGTAGTCGTGGAACCGCTTCTCGTGCTCGAGGAACTCGGGCGGGTGGATGCAGCGCCGCCCGTCCTCGCCCCGGCGCGTCCGGTAGACGTGGTGCAGCATCTCGTGGAAGACGATCCACTCCACGAAGTAGCGCGGCACCACGGGCTGATCCAACGCCGGGTGGATGCGGATGACGCGCGACTCCGACGAGTAGGAGCCCATCTTGATGCTCTTGCGCGGCCGGGTGACGCGCGGCGCCGGCCCATAGGTGATGGCGGCGTCGATGCGGCCCCGGAAGTAGCGCTCGTTGAGCCGCTCGTAGATGCGCCCCAGGTCGTGGTGCTGTCCCACCGGCTCCAGCCGCAGGCGCTTGCGCATCTGCGCGGGTGACACCCGGCGGATGTAGACCTTGTTGCGCTCGATGAAGCGGTCCAGCCGCACGCTGGCCTCCGCGTCCCCGTTGCGCACGAAGTCCGCGAGCGCCTGGATGATCTCATCCGGCGCCGCCAGGAACATGTGATGCAAGCGCAGCCGCCACAACGCGCGTTGGCGTTGGAACGTGAGCATCGTGTGCGTGTTGTCGTGGACCTCCACCGCCACGGGAGCCCGCAGTCGGGTCCGCAGTCGACGCTCGAGCACGCGCCGCCACACCTTCAGCAGCCGGTTGGGCTCGGGCGCGATGGGCTGCTCGCGGGCGATCCTGCCCACCGGCGAGCTCCGCTTCTTCACCAGGTTCTTCTTGTTCACGCGCGCCATAGACGGGGCCGATACTATGGGACCCGTCTGACACGTGTAAACGAGATCAGGAAGACAAAACCCCTGGAATTCCAACGGCTTATAGCCACTCCCGCGTACCAGCGCCCACTTGTCCGCCAGTGGGGGAGCCCACCGTATATGTCCCCCCCGATAGCCCCCTTACCGGCGACTTTTCTGGCGGCAGTCCACCCGGAAGACGACGGGGTCGGACGGGTTGGTGGGAATCTCGAACTCCTTGAAACCCTTGGGGGCGCGGTAGCCCGGGCAGCGGTAGTCGACGCGGATCGTCCCGGGTAGCAGGGACAGGGAGGCGTTGGGCTTCACGGTCCTCCCCGCCACCTTCAGGGTGGTCCGGGCGGGCGCCTTGAACCGCACGGATACCTTCGTCGGAGGTGTAGGCGCAGGTGGGGGCGTTACCGACTTCGACTCCGGAGCCTTGCCTGTCTGCTCGGCGACCATTCCAGCCGCCGGCGGGGCTGCCGGCGTTCCGCTGCCCTGTCCCGTCGCCTCCGCGCTCGGCGGGGTGTCGGTCGCCGCCGTGCCCTGCGGGCTGGGCGGAGGGGGCGTGCCGGTGTCGGCCGTGGCCGTCCCAGGCGCGGCGGCGGGAGCCGGGCTGCCCGTGTCCGGTGCGGTGGCGGCCGGGGGCGCGACTCCGGTGGTGTCCGGGGGCTCGGCAGCGGCCGGGTCTCCCGCGGTGGGTTCGGCGGGCGGCTCCTGCCCAGGCGGAGCCGCATCCAGCGAGGCCTCCGAGGTGGCCGGCTGCGCGGGCTTGAGCATGGGCTCGAGCACGAAGAGCCATGCGGCCCCCGCGGCGCCCACGAGGAGCAGCGTCACCAGGGCGACCAGCAGCACGCTCGGGCGGCGCGCCGGAGCGGGCGGAGGCGCGTTCGTCTCGGTATAGGTGTTCCCGTAGCCGGCGGTGGACTCGTCGTCATCCGCGTCGCGCCTGCGCATGGAAGAGGTGGGCTGGGTCGGATCCGGCTCCAACAGGTCCGCCACGTCCGAGTGGGTATCGACGTGGGAGTCCTCTTCCATGACGGAGTCCTCGTCGCGGAACGCGGACACGCCGCGCATGGACGGCCGGCTGTTCACCGTGGCGGGCGTGAGGGAGACGGACTGGGAGGCCTCCTCCTCTTCCTCCCCCAGGTCCACCGGAGGAGGCGCCCGGCGGCGATCCAACGCGGCCACGGAGGGAGAGGAGGCCGGCTTGCGAGCGGGAAAGGGCCGCGGCGGTGTCGGGGCGGAAGCGCGCGCGGCCCGATCCTGCACGGTGGACTCGCCCGTGGCGGAACGGGGGGCCGCACGTCCCGGCACGGCCGGCACGCCAGGCCCCGAGGGACGTCCGGGCAGGGTGCGGATGGCGGTGGGCTCGTCCTCTTCCTCATCGCCCACGATCACCGAGGGAGAGGAGCGGGCGAGAATGTCCGTCGGACGGGCCATCTCCGTGGCGAACTCCGCGTCCTCGGGATCGCCAGCCAGGGGGAGGTTCTCGGCGCTGGAGCGGCGCGCGGGCCGCGAGGCGAGGCCTCCTCCGGACGCGGGCGCGGGCGTGGCGGCCTGGGGCGCGGCAGCGGCCCCCTTGCGCGCGGCGGGGATGGGGACGTGGAGCATGGTGCGCTCCTCCTCCTCGCCCAGCAGTCGCGCGATGTACTCGGCCACGTCGTCGCTCTGCCGCATCGCGCCCGAGGCCAGCAGGGCCTCCAGGTCCGCCTGCACCGCCGAGGCCCGCTGGTAGCGCTGGTTGCGGTCCTTGGCCAGGCACTTCATCACGATGCGCGACAGCTCCTGCGGGTAGTCGTCGCGGATGAGGTGGGGCGGCGAGGGCGTCTCGAAACGGATGGCGTAGAGGATGGCCTCCGTCGTCGGCCGGGCGAAGGGCGCGCGCCCGGTGGTGATCTCATAGAGCATGGTCCCCAGCGCGAAGATGTCCGCGCGGTGATCCAACCGCTCCTGCATCACCGCCTCGGGCGAGAGGTAGAGGAACTTGCCCTTGATGACGCCCGGCTTGCTGCGCTCGGCGAGGGCCTCGGCCTTGGCGATGCCGAAGTCCACCAGCTTCACCGCGCCGCTATAGGCCACCATCACGTTCTGGGGGCTGACGTCGCGGTGGATGAGCCCGAGGGGGCGACCATCCACGCCCTTGGAGTTGTGGGCGTGGTCGAGCCCCGCGGCCACCTGGGCGCAGATGCGCGAGGCGACGGCGTAGGGCACCGTGGCGCTGAACTTCGCCTCCTCGGCGACGATGCGCCGCAGGTCCACGCCCTCGACGAACTCCATCGCGATGAAGATGCTCTCGTCGATGCGCCCCAGCTCGAACACCTGGACGACGTTCGGGTGGTGGAGCTGCGCGGCGATGCGGGCCTCGTCCAGGACCATCTGGACGAACTCGGGCTCCTCCGAGAGGTACGGGAGGATGCGCTTGATGACCACGAGGTCCGGCTTCGGAGGCTCCTGCGCGAGGAAGAGCTCCGCCATTCCCCCCACCGCGAGCCGCTTGATGAGGAGGTACTTGCCGAACGGGGTGGCAACCTGGGGAGTGTTCTCGGAAATGGGAGCCCCCGGAGACGATCGCAGAGAAGATTCGAGCTGCTTTTCCCGAGCTTACCCGCAGTGACCACCTGAGTGGTGGGGCGGAAAGCGACGGGGATGCTTGACTGAACGCTTGCCCGCTCCTGGCGGACGCTCCGAGGGAGGAACCCCTACCCCGGGTGACAAAACGCCGCCCCATCCCGGAGGAAGGAGCGGCGGGTACGCGGCAGGCCGGGCGGGAGCGCGCGGCCTGCCGCTCCAGGGGCGCCCGGCTACTCCTCGCCCGTGCCCGCGTCCCACGCCCCCGCGAGGTCCACCGCGCAGTTCTGCGGGTGGAGGACGTAGGTGAACTTGTTGCCGCCACCGTCCGGCAGCTCCGTGCCGGGCACCACGGCCGGGCTCTTGAAGCACCCGGCGTCCTGGCTGCTGAGATCCTGGCAGGCCGAGTAGGTGTAGGTCTCCCAGACGCCGCGGATGCCGTTGGGGAAGGTCACGCTGCCGCCATCGGACGCGACGAGCGCACGCCAGTCGCAGCGGACGTCGCCCCCGTCGGTCTGGCCGAAGGTCTTGTAGTTGCGCACCAGGATGCCGCCCTCGACCTCGAAGCCGAAGAAGCGCGGGTCATTCGGGTCGTCCGACACCCGCTGCATGGCCCGGGGGTTGGGGTTCGTCAGGGTGAGCGGGCCGGCGATGTGCACGCGCGAGCCGCCGTACTCCGCACTGGGGCGCCCGAAGCCGCCGTCGGCGTTGCCGAAGCCCTGGGCGATCGAAACCTGGTTGTCCGCGGGAATCCCCGCGGCGCCCGCCGACTCGATGAGGGTGACGACGAGCTTCGCCTGCGAGCCATCCACGGCGAACTTGTTGGCCAGCTGGGGCCGGTAGGCCGTGTACTGCTCGAAGCGGCTCTTGTACTGGACCCAGCCCTCGATATCGATGCGGTCCCCCGCCTTCGGCTCATAGGTGGTCGGGAGGTCCTGATAGAACTTGTAGACCCAGAGGCCCTGCTTGGGGTTGGCGGGATCCACCACCCAGAAGTAGCCGAGGTAGTCACCCCGGGAGCCCCTGTTGGAGGACTCCACGGTCTGGACGACCACGTTCTTGAGCTTGACCCAGGTGCCGTAATCGGCGCTGCGCGCCTGGGCGACGGTCATCTCCCTGGGGCTCGTCTGCTGGGTGCCGGCATCGGTGCCAGCGTCCGTCCGCGTCCCGGCATCCTCGGTGCCGGCATCCTCGGGGCTGCACACGCCGGTGCAGCCCGGCTGGTCGCCCGCGTCGTTGTTGCCCGACCCCTCACGACCCCCACACCCGGCGGTCATCGCCGCCGCCGCGGCCACCAGGGCCGCCGCTCCAAGAGTCTTGCGCAGAGAAATCACGTTGCGTCTCCTATGGATTTTCTGGCGCCGTACTCCTAGAAGTCCCGCGCCTCCGCCTTACATATCCAGGGCCTTATACCGGTGGGTCCCGGGGGCCGGCAAGGAAGGGACCCGACCCCGCCGTGACACGTCGGTGAAATCCTCATGCCCCTGCCCCAGCATCCCTACTTCCGCGGCCTCTCCCCCACCCTGCACATCTCCCACCGGGGGGGCTCGCTGCTCGCGCCGGAGAACACCCTGGCCGCCTTCCGCATGGCGGTGGAGCGCTACCACACCCAGGTGCTGGAGACGGACGTCCACCTCACCCGCGACGGAGAGCTGGTCGTGGCCCACGACGCCACCCTGGAGCACTGCACCGACGGTGTGGGGGCCGTCGCGGACCACACGCTCGCCGAGCTGCAGCGCCTGGACGCCGGTCACTCCTTCACCCGCGACGGGGGTCGCACCTTTCCCTTCCGGGGCCAGGGCGTGCGCATGCCCTCCCTGCGCGAGCTGCTGCGCGCCTTCCCTGGAATGCGCTTCAACATCGAGGTGAAGCCGGACGTGCCGGGCATCGAGGACGCCTTCTTCCAGGTGCTGCGCGAGGAGGGCGCCCTGGAGCGCGCGTGCGTGGGCAGCGAGCTGGACGCGGTGGGCGAGCGGCTGGCACGGGCCATGCCGGACGCCTGCCACTTCTATCCGCGCGACGCGCTGACGTCCTTCGTGCTCGCCGTGCGAGGGGGCGAGCAGCCGCCCGAGGATCCGCGCTACACCGTCCTGGACATGCCCCTCTACTTTGGAGAGGTGAGGCTGGTGGACGAGGCCCTCCTGCGCACCGCGGCGGCCCTGGGCAGGTGGATCAATGTGTGGACGGTGGACGAGCCCGAGGAGATGCGCCGACTCGTCGCCGAGGGCATCGGCGGTATCATGACGGACAGGCCGGACCTTCTTCGCCGAGTTTTGGACGAGCGACCCAACCCGCTCTAAGCCCTCCTTCCGCATGCCTCGCACTCCCCCGCGCAAGCGCGCCTCGAAGGTCGCAGCCGCCCCCGTCGCCGCCCAGTCCCTCGCCGCGCCCCAGCCGCTCCTGGCGTCCCCGCCGCCCCCGGCTCCCGAGCCCGAGGCCTCCGCACGCAACACCGTGCGCCGCGTGCGCGCCCCTCGCGCCAAGCGCTTCGTCGCGCTCGCCGGCAACATCGGCGCGGGCAAGACGACGGCCGCGAAGATCATCAGCCAGTCCTTCGGCTTCGAGCTCTTCGACGAGCCCGTCATCGACAACCGCTTCCTCAAGGACTACTACGCCAACATGGGGCGGTGGTCCTTCACCCTCCAGCTCGAGTTCCTCATCCGGCGCGTCGAGCACCACGAGCTCATCCACTCGGTGAAGAAGAGCTGCGTGCAGGACCGCACGCTCTACGAGGATCCGGAGATCTTCGCCAAGTACCTGCACGGGCTCGGGCACATGGCGAACGCGGAGCTGGACCTGTACTTCGAGTACTTCCAGCGCCTGACGCGCAGCATCGTGCACCCGGACCGCGTCATCTGCTTCGACGTGCCCACGGTGGACGTGCTCCTGGGCCGCATCCGCGAGCGCGGCCGCGAGGAGGAGAAGGGCATCGAGAAGGGCTTCCTGCGTGGCCTCAATGGCTACTACGCCTCGTTCCCCCAGGTGCTGCAGACCAAGTACGGCGTGGACTGCCTGGTGCTCGACGTGACGAACCAGGACATCCGCATCGGCCGGGGACGCGAGGAGTTCCTCGACCGCGTCTCCACCTTCCTCGCCTGAGGTTTTTCATGTCCGAACTCGCCCCCAAGAGCCCTCGCGAGTCCGCGGTGGTGATGACGCAGATGATCCTCCCCTCGGACGCCAACGCGGTGAACACGGCGTTCGGCGGCAAGGTGATGGAGTGGATCGACGTCTGCGCCGCCGTGGCCGCCCAGCGCCACTGCCGGCAGGTCGTGGTCACCGCGTCCATGGACGACCTGCACTTCCACGCCCCCATCAAGGTGGGCTGGACGGTGACGCTGCAGTCGCGCGTCATCGCCGCCTTCCGCACCTCGATGGAGGTGGGCGTGACGGTGACGGCGGAGAACCCCCTCACCGGCGAGAAGCACATCGCCACGAGCGCCCTGCTCACCTTCGTGGCGATCACCGCGGACGGAAAGCGCCTGCCGGTGCCCCCGCTGAAGCTGGAGACGGAGCAGGAGCGCGAGGCCTTCCGCGAGGCCGAGCAGCGGCGCAAGGAGCGGCTCTCGCGCAAGCAGACGAGCCTCGCCTGGCAGCGCATCCTCGCGCCCGACGTCGTGGGCTGAGGCGAAGCCCGGGCGGTGAGCGGCTTCACACCCAGGCGGTGAGGCCGCGCACGGCGTCGGCGCGGAGCAGGCGGCAGGATGGGTCATGTCAAGCCCTCGGATGCTCGGGGTCCTGGCAGCCAAACAGGGAAAGTCCTTTTTCGGACATACTCCTCCCCCCGCCAAGCGACTCACCTCCGCCATGATGCCCTTCGAACCGCGGCGCCTCTCGTTGCTTCTGTGCCTGCTGCTGGCCTGTGCCCCGACACCCGCCCCCCTGAACCACACGGAGGGGCAGGGTCAGGACCGGGTCGAACCGCGAGGCACGCTCGCATCGAGGGCGGCCTCCCTCGAGAGCGCGACCTGGAACGTCACGGGAAACCTATTGGTTCCCCGTACCAGGCACACGGCCACCCTCCTGACCAACGGTAAGCTTCTCGTGGTGGGCGGAGACGGCGGCTACTCCACTCTCGCCTCCGCCGAGGTTTACGACCCAGTCACCGGAAGCTGGTCCTTCACGGGCTCACTGGCACAAGCCCGCTTCGGCCACACCGCCACCCTGCTACCGGATGGCAAGGTCCTCATCGTGGGCGGCAAAGCAGGAACCCTTTCGCTCGCCTCCGCCGAGGTTTACGATCCGGAGACCGAGCTCTGGTCTCCCGCCCCATCCCTGGCACAGGCCCGCTTCGGCCACACCGCCCTGCTGCTCCACGGCAAGGTTCTCGTGGTGGCCGGAAACAGCGGCGACTCCGTCCTCGCCTCCGCTGAGGTGTACGACCCGAGCGCTGGTGCCTGGTCCTCCACGGGACCGCTCACGCAGGCCCGTGAACACCACACCGCTACCCTGCTGCCCGGCGGCAAGGCCCTCGTGGTGGGCGGCACTCAAGGAACCGCGCCTCTCGCCTCCGCCGAGGTGTACGACCCGAGCACTGGCGCCTGGTCCTCCACGGGACCGCTCACGCAGGCCCGTGAACACCACACCGCCACCCTGCTGCCCGGCGGCAAGCTCCTCGTGGTGGGCGGGCGGGGCAAGGATGCCGCCTCTCTCTCCTCCGTCGAGGAGTACAACGCGGCCACCGGCACCTGGTCGTCTACAGGCATGGGGTCGCTGGCGAAGGCCCGCGACCGCCACACCGCAGCCTTGTTGCCGGGCGGAAAGCTCCTCGTCGTGGGTGGAGCAACCGCTTCCGGTGCCACCAACACGGCCGAGGTCTACGACCCGAGCACCCGAGGCTGGTCTTCCATAGGTTCGCTGAGGTTTATCCGTCTCGGCTTCACCGCCACCCTCCTGCCAGACGGCCAGGTCCTCGTAGCGGGCGGGACAGGCTGGGACGAGCCTGGAGTAGTCCCAGAGGTCCTGGCCGAGGTGTATGCCCCGGTCACTGGAGAGTGGTCTTTCACAAGTGCTCCCAAGCAGGTCCGCTCCAGCCATACCGCCACCCTGCTGCCGAGTGGCAAGGTCCTCGTGGTGGGCGGCTACAATGTCGACCTTGTCGAGGTGTACGACCCGGCCACTGGAGAGTGGTCCTTCACGGGTTCTCTCAAGCAGACCCGCTCCAGCCACACCGCCACCCTGCTGCTCAACGGCAAGGTCCTCGTGGTGGGCGGCTACAACGTCGCTCCCGCCGAGGTGTACGACCCGGCCACCGGAGAGTGGTCCTTCACGGGTTCTCTCCAGCAGGTTCGCTACGGCCACACCGCCACCCTGCTGCCCGATGGCAAGGTCCTCGTGGTGGGCGGCCAGTACGAAGACGTTTCGCTCGCCTCCGCCGAGGTCTATGACCCGACCACGGGCGCCTGGTCCTTCACGGGTTCACTCAAGCAGGCCCGCTCCAGCCACACCGCCACCCTGCTACCCGATGGCAAGGTCCTCGTGGTGGGAGGCAACATCAACGGCAACACCCCGCTTCTCTCCGCCGAAATCTACGACCCGGTCAGTGGTGACTGGTCTTCCGCACGTTCGATGAAGCGTGCCCGCGTCTTCCACACCGCCACCCTGCTGCCCGATGGCAAGGTTCTCGTGGTGGGGGGAGCAGATGGAACCCGATCACCTCTTGCATTCACCGAGGTGTACGACCCGGACAACCGGGCATGGTCCTCGGCGGCCTCGCTGACGCTGAGCCGCCAGGCACACACCGCCACCCTGCTGCCTGGCGGCAAGATCCTCGTGGCGGGCGGGATGGGCTCCTTTTTTTCGACTCCCCCCTCCGAGTTGTACAACCCGACCACCGAAACCTGGTCCTCGGCGGCTTCACTGGCCCAGGATCGCCAGTCACACACGGCCACCCTGCTGTCCGGTGGCAAGGTCCTCGTGGTGGGGGGAGCGGAGTTCATCAGCGGCGACGAGCTCTCATCCGCCGAGCTGTACATGGACTCGGCAGGAGCTGAGAGGTGGCGCCCCCGCCTCACCGACGTGAGTCCCACCCAATTGGAGCAGGGCTCCTCCATCACCGTGACGGGCGAGCTCTTCCAGGGTAGCTCCGAAGCCGGCAGTGGCACGACCCAGTCCTCTCCTACCAACTATCCCCTGCTGTCCTTGAGCTCCGTCGAAACCGGCCGGTGGATGCCCCTGCTCGGGCATGACTTCTCGGACACGTCCGTCTCGGCGACCCTGCCATTCATCCTCAACGGCTACTATCTGTTGAACGTCACCACCCAGGGTCTGACTTCCAGCCGGGTGATCTCCATCATCAACAGCACCCCGCCGGACACGTCGCTGAAGGCCGAATCTCCCGAGCAGGTGACCCAGAGCACGACGGCCACCTTCTCGTTTTCCTCGGCATCGAGCCATTCCTTCGAGTGCAACCTGGATGGGCTGGCCTTCACCCACTGCACCAGTCCCCTGCGCTACTCATTGTTGCCAGAGGGCAAACACATCTTCCTGGTGCGCGCTCGCGACCTCGATGGCACCGTGGACCCCACTCCCGCTACGCACAGCTGGACTGTGGACAGGACGAAGCCCGAAACGGTGATTGATGCGGCATCGACGCCCCTGGCCTTCTCTCAGCTCACGTCCGCCCGCTTCTCGTTCTCCTCGGAAGAGGGCTCTTCTTTCGTATGCAGCCTGGATGGAGCCGCCTTCACCGACTGCTCCAACTCGTGCGACTACGCCAACCTCGCGGATGGCGAGCACACCTTCCAGGTCAGGGCCACCGACAGGGCCGGCAATCAGGAACTCACTGCCGCCGAGTACCAATGGACGGTGGACACAGTGCCGCCTCGGGGCGCCGAGCTCCAAGTGCCGACCCCCCACCAGCAACTCTTCACGTCCCGTCCTGTCTTCTCCGGCACCGCCGAGCCCGGCAGCACCGTGCGGGTCTTCGTTGACGGCAACCAGGTCGGTGAGGTCCAGGCGAACGAGGGTGGGTACTGGGAGCTCACCTCCCAACCTCTCGCGTGGAGAGCCCACACGGCCACCGTTACGGCCACGGACCCGGCCGGGAACATCAGCGAGCCGTCGCTGGAGGTGTCCTTCGCCACCGTCCAGCACGGCTACTACGGCATGAGTTGCGCGGCGGCTCCTTCCGTTGGCTCGTCCTGGCCGTGGGCCCTGATGGCCCTGGGGCTGCTGCGGCGCAGGCGCTCGCACTGACGCCTGCTCACGGGTCCAGGAGGGCATCGTGCCAGGAGGGAGCCCGCCTCCCATCGGCGGGGCCGTGGAGATGTGGTACGACATGGGGCGCGAGCGCTGCCCCTGATGAGTCTTCACGCCCTCCGTTCCTGCCAGACGTGCGGCAACACCTTGCCCCCGGGAGCGCTGGTGTGCCCTCACGACGGGACCCCCACGCCGGGTGCGGAGCCCGCCCTGAGCACCCAGACGATCCTCCCGGCCGCGACTCCCGCGCCCAACCCCACGCCACCGGCCCTCTCTCCCGCCCAGGCGAGCACCGGGCAGACTCCAGGGCCCGAGGCGGAGCAGGACCCACTGGTGGGCCGACAGCTCGGCGAGTACGTGTTGCGCCAGCGCATCGGCAGCGGCGGCATGGGTGTCGTCTACTCGGGCGAGCACACCTCCATCGGTCGCAAGGCGGCCATCAAGCTCATCCGCGAGGAGCACGCCCAGAGCCCCCATGCGCGCGACCTGCTGACCGAGGCCCGCGCCGCCAGCGCCATCCGCCACCACGGCATCATCGATGTCTACGGCTTCGGCCATCAGCCGGGCGTCGGCCAGTACCTCGTCATGGAGTACCTCGAGGGCCAGCCGCTCAACGAGCTCATCCGCGACCAGGGCGCCCTGCCGCCCGCCCGGGCCCTCCCCATTCTGTGCGAGGTGCTCGACGCGCTCTCGGCCGCGCATGCCATGGGGGTCATCCACCGCGACCTCAAGCCGAGCAACATCTTCGTCGTCCGCCAGTCCAACGGCGCCGAGTACATCAAGGTGCTCGACTTCGGGCTCGCCAAGCGCACCACCACGCCCGACGCCACCTCGGCCCAGACGCACTCGAACCTCATCATCGGGACGCCCCAGTACATGGCTCCCGAGCAGGCCCTGTGCGAGGCGGTGGGGCCCCAGACCGACCTGTACGCGGTGGGCGTCATCGCCTTCGAGCTGCTCACCGGCCAGCGTCCCTTCCCGGGCCGCTCGCACATGGAGGTGGTGGCCCACCACCTGAAGAGCCCGCCCCCCGCGCCCTCCTCTCTCGTCCCGCAGCCCCCCGAGCTCGATGCGCTCGTCCTCCGGCTGCTCATCAAGGAGCCCAAGCAACGGCCGGCCTCGGCCAGCGAGGTGGCGCGTGAGCTGCGGGCCCTGATTCAACCGAGCGACGGCGCCCCGGTGCTGGTGCCCCGGACGATCTCCCGCCCCCTCCCCACGGTGAGGCCCGCCGATTCCGCGCCGCTGAATGCACCGACGGCCACGCTGTCGCCCACACCGTCCACCCCCAGGCCAGCCCTGGAGGCTCGAGCGGAGCCCCCTGCGCGCGGCTCGCGCTGGAAGTGGGCCGCCATGGCGGCGGGCGGCACCCTGGCACTCGCGCTGGGGGCAGGCCTCGTCGTGAGCCGCGAGCCCGCTCCGTCCGTCTCCGCGGAGCCCCCTCCCTCCCTGGCCCCAGTGGCCTCGACCTCGACGCCGCCCGCGCCCGCGCCCCAGCCCGTGGCCACTGCGCCCGAGCCCGAGCCCCAGTCGCCTCCAGCCCCCGCTCCGGCGCTCGCGGAGTCTCCCAAGCCGGCGAAGAAGAAGCCGTCCAAGCCGCTCGTGCAGCCCACCTCGGCTCCCGCGAAGCAGCCAGCGCCCGCGGCGCAGCCGCCACCGCTCGCCGCGGCGCAGCCGCCCGCGCCTGTCACGCAGCAGCCTGCTCCTGCCGCACAGCCCGCCCCCGAGCGCGCCGCGACCGGAACCCTGCACCTCATGGTGAGGGGTGCCTGGGTGGACGTCTGGATCGATGGGCAGAAGCTCGGGCGCGTGCCCCCGCAGAACCGCTACCCGATGACCGCGGGCGAGCACACGCTCGAGCTGCGCAACCCCAACGTCCCGACCTACCGGCAGGAGATCCTCATCCCCGCCAACGGCACCCTGCCGCACACGGTGGACTTCACCACCACGGCCCAGACCGCTTCCTCCCCGCCTCCATGACGCCTCGACACCTGCTGCTGCTGGTTCTCCTGCTGCTCGCGCCTGGGTTCGCCCGGGCGGACTCGCCGAGCCTGCAGCCGGGCATCCAGCTCTATGAGAACGGTGAGTACGAGGCCGCCACCCAGGTCTTCACGCAGGTGCTGGCGGACCCACAGCGCTCGCCCCAGGAGCGGGGAGAGGCGCGCGTGTATCTGGCCGCCTCACTGCATGCACAGGGGCGGGTGGAGGAGACCCGGCAGCAACTCGAGGTGCTGGCGCGGGAGCACCCCGAGCAGCGGGTGGATGGCGTGCGGTTCCTGCCCGAGCTGGTGGCGCTCGCCGAGGCCATCCGCCAGCGCGTGGACACCGAGCGGGACTACGCCCAGAAGGAGGCCGAGCGCGCGCGGCTGGCCCAGGGGCCCCCCTCCTACCTGCGCCCCGAAGTGCTCGGCCTCTATGAGGTCGTGGGCCGCCAGGGGACCGTGGGCCTCGGCCTCTCCTTCCACCGGGGCCTGCTGGAGGGCGGTGTCCGCGCGCTGCTCAACAGGGACCCGGTCTTCTCCCCGCCGAAGCTCTACCCGACCTTGCAGCTCCAGGGAGGAGTCCTGCCAGGCAGGGGACTCACGCTGGGCCGCGGGCTCTTGAAGCCCCACGTCGGCCTGCGGGCCGTCCTCGTCCCGGGCGTGGACAGCTATGGGGCGGGCGCGGTGGCGGGCCTGCGGTACACGCTGGCCAACGGCCTCGTGGCGCTGATGGACGTGGGCGCCGACTACTTCTTCCTCGTCCGCGACGACAGCTACCGCAACTACGCCGTGACGGCCCAGGCCGGCCTCGGCTTCGACGTGCGCCTGCCTTTTGGGCAATGAAAAAGGGGTGAGGGGCGCTCACGCGAGCGACCTCCCCACCCCCGGTGTCACGGAGTCCAAGCCCCGTGACGTTCACATCGACATCAGGTCGAGAACGAGGTCCCGCAGCCGCAGGAGGACTTCGCGTTCGGGTTGTTGAACTTGAAGCCCGCGCCCGTGACGCTCGAGACGAAGTCGATCTCCGTGCCCGCCAGGTACTTGTTGCTCAGGGCATCGGTCGCGATCTTCACGCCGTCCTGGTCCCAGGTGAGGTCGCCCGCCTTGAGCTCGCGCACCATGTTCAGGTCGTAGCCCAGGCCGCTGCAGCCGGCCGGCACCACGCGGATGCTGAAGAAGTAGTCCTGGAAGCCCTGGTCCTGGATGACCTTCTTCACCTGGGCCACGGCGGCCTCGGTGAGCCGCACCGGGCTGGTCGGGGTGCCCTGGGGAGCGGGGGTGGTCTGAGCGGGGGTGGTGGTCGTATCCATGTGGGTCGGTCTCCTTACAGGCGCCTTATAACGCCCGGCGCTGAAATTGCCATCCAGGCCAGCGGGCTCTCAGGCCTCCGGGCCCCTTTCCAGGGTCCAGCCGCTGTCCGCCGGCACAATCTGTCCCGTCCTGAAGGTGGGTTCAGCGAGGAAGAACCGCACGGCCTCCCCGGTGTTTCCCGGAGAACCGATGCACCCCGGGGGGAGCGGAAGGGAAATCCCCCCGGGCACGGGTTATACGTGAGCCCCCATGGCCGCCACCTTTCGCGAGCTGCTCTCCGATGCGAAGAAGGAGATCCGCGAGGTCTCCGTCGAGGACGTGAAGCGTCTGCTGGACGCGCGTGCCTCCGTGAAGCTCATCGACGTGCGCGAGGGTGACGAGTACGCGGGCGGTCGCCTGCCCGGTGCCCTCCACATTCCCCGGGGCTTCCTCGAGCTGCGCATCGAGGACAAGGCCGGGCACGACGAGGAGCTCGTCCTCTACTGCGCGGGGGGTACCCGCTCGGCGCTGGCGGCCCGGACGCTCCAGCACATGGGCTACACGCGCGTGGCCTCGCTGGCGGGCGGCTTCAACCGCTGGAGCGACGCGCACCTGCCGGTGGAGAAGCCGGTGGTGCTCACCCCCGCGCAGAAGGAGCGCTACCGCCGCCACCTCATCCTTCCAGAGGTGGGCGAGGAGGGGCAGGCGAAGCTACTCAAGGCCCGGGTGCTCCTGCTGGGCGCGGGCGGACTGGGCTCGCCCGCGGCGCTCTACCTCGCCGCCGCGGGCGTGGGCACGCTCGGCATCGTCGACGCGGACGTGGTGGACCTGAGCAACCTCCAGCGCCAGGTGCTCCACACCCACGAGCGCGCCGGCCAGCCCAAGGTGGAGAGCGCCCGCGCCGCCCTCGAGGCCCTCAACCCGGACGTGAAGGTGGTGC
>NZ_DASVSO010000895.1:0-13368 GCF_036388035.1 Archangium sp. | reverse complement strand
TGAAGATTCTTCTGGTAGAGGACAACGAGGACATCCGCGAAGGGCTGACCGACTTGCTGGAGAGCGAGGGTTATTCGGTCGCCGGTAGCGGTTCGGCGGAAGAGGGACTGGACCGATTGCGATCGGAGTCCTTCCAGCTCGTCATCACCGATTACATGCTGCCCGGCCAGAATGGCGGGTGGATGTTGGAGCAGGCGGCACGTGAGGAGCGGCTGCGCGGCATGGGCGCGGTGATGATCACCGCCCATCCACGGGTCCGGCCTCCCGCGGGCGTGCGACTGGTCCACAAGCCGCTGGACATCGACGACTTCTTGCGCGTCGTGGTCGAGTCCATCGTCGCGACCCAGCCCATGGTGGTGTGAGGCTGGACCGGGGCGAGGCACTTCCAGCCAGGAAGCCCCCGCCCCACGGTCCGCTTCGTCACGGCGGGTCAGCGCACCGTCAACGCCGCCTCGTGCGCCACCTTCGAGTGGCCCCCCTCCACGGTGATGACCCGGAGGGTGTAGTCGCCCGACTCGAGGCCGATGGCGGCGCGCACGGTGGAGCCGCAGCGGCAGCGGCAGGTCTCCCCAGAGAGCGTCTCCGTCAGCGTCACCACCTGGCCCTCGAGCGAGGACTTCACGTCGGCCTTCAGGCAGCAGCCGTGCTCCAGCTGGTGCACCACGAGGGCACCGCTCCCGAGCGCGCTCACCTCCACGGCGGGCTTCGCCGGGCCGCGAGACGGAGGCGCCACCGGGAAGGTGGTTCCGAGCGTCTCGGAGCCCTCGGGCTGGGCGAGGCATCCCTGGAGCGCCACGCGCGCCTGCCCCGGCATGTCCGGAGGCAGCAGGATGCCCTTGAGTCCGGCGGGCTTCGCTCCGGGCATCGGACGCGCGGGCACCGGCGTCGGCTCGGGGGCCGGCGCCTGCTCGACCCGCTGCGGCTCCGTCGAGGCCACCGCGGGAGCGGACTCCACCTCATCACGCTTCTGCCGGCTCCCGCACCCGAGCGCGAGCGCCACCAGCACCACCAGCAGTCCGTTCTTCATGGCACCGCCCAGACGTTGTAGGCCGAGTCCCCCTGCCCGGTCTGGTCCTCGATGGTCAGCATGCCGAAGGCCTGCGTCCCGGAAGCCAGGGGCTCGAAGTCGAGGGCGATGGGCTGGGTCGCATCGAACCCCCCGGTCGCGATGACGTCGAAGGAGGTATTGCCCTCGCCGTCCACCACCTGCACCAGCGGGTAGAGCAGCGAGTCAGCGAGCGGGTACAGCTCGCCGAAGCCCCCCTCCGACTGCAAGTAGTAGGAGTCCTGGACGAGCGATTCGTTTTGCAGGACGAGCACCCGGACCGCGAACTGTCCCTCGGCCGAGGGCGACTCGAAGTAGAGGAAGGGCATGGTGGCCACGATCTTCCCACCGACCGCGGCGTCGAGGTTCAGGTAGGCATATCCACTCTTCGTCCCCTGCCGCAGGACCAGGGAGGAGTAAGCCCACGAGGCCTCCACGTAGGCGCTGGCGGAGGTTCCTTCCACGGAGGCGGGCATGTCGCCGAGGAGGACGAGCGTGCCCGAGCTGTCGCTGTAGCCGTAGTAGAAGCGCGAGGCGGTGATGCGCTCGGCCGAGCCGCGCGTGAGCGCTCCGCGCAGGACGATGTTGTCGCTGTCATCCACCGAGATGTCGGCCACCTCGCCGACGAAGGTGGGAGCGGCCCCGGTGCCCCCCTGCAGCAGACGCGTCAGCAGGCCGCGCCAGGAGGCCATCTCGCCCAGGGCCGCGTAGTCGGGCTTGTAATAGGCCGCGGCCGACGGGAAGTAGATGGACAGGCCGGTGGACATCGCCGTCTGCGGTCCGCTCGTCTTCGCCACCACGGCCTTGGCGAGCGCGGCCTGGATGGAGGTGCGCGCCTGCGCGGCCGAGGGCGCCAGTGCCCCGAGCTGATCGGCCAGGTGTCCCAGGTCCGCCATGTGCAGGGAGCGGGAAGGATCCGGCATCTTGCCGAACTCGAGCGCGGACGTCCGGGCACGTCCGAAGGCGGTGGCCAGCGCCGCATCTCCCGCAATGGGATAGACCGAGGCCAGCGCCTCCATCGCCTTCTCCAGGTCACCGAGCGCGTGGAGGTCGGTGAGCGCCAGGGTGATGTTCTCCGACGTCTTCTCGGCCACGGCCTGGGCCTGGAAGCCCCGGATGAGCTCCTTGCCCAACACCAGCGGGGAGCTGCTCGGGTCCTGGCGGAGCACGCGCAGCGACTGGTAGTCCCACCCGTGGCCCGGCTCCAGCTCCTCGGAGGCGAGCAGGTACTCGCCGAAGGGCTTCATGGCGAGCGCCACCTCCACGGTGGACATCAGGCAGGCGTCGTAGCCGATGAGGGCGAACTGTTTGAGCGCCGCGGCCTGCATGCCCGCCTGGATGCCGCTCTTCAGCTCGGCGATGGAGAGGACGTCCTGCTCCTGGGTGGAGTCATCACCCCCGAACCCAGGCCACGCCCCACCATGGTCCCAGAAGACGAGCGCGTAGCGATCCGCGGGGTAGCTCTTCACGCCCCACTCGATGAAGTTGGAGAGCGTCTGCGGCGAGCCCATGTTCACCTCGCCGAGGTCCCCCAGGTTCTCGATGGCCTGCGGCATCACCCGCATGCGCCTGGTGGTCGTCCAGTTGGGCATGGAGCCCAGAGGGTCGCTGCTGTAGCCCTCGGCCCGATCGACCTGCACCACGATGTTCACGTTGGGGCCCGAGCCCACCTGCGCCATCTCGACGATGTCCTGGAGGGCGAAGGGCTCGAGGTTGTTGTCCGCCACCATGTAGACGAGGACCGTCCAGCTCTGGCCGGTGGTCGGATGCGGCTGGGGAGTCCCGGTGGGAGGAACCGAGGGAACTCCACCATCCTCACCTCCGCCGTCCGTCTCCTCGTCGCAGGCCACCAACGACAGCGACAACGCCAGAGCGAGCGCATACACCGCGCCCTTCCATCCGAATGTCATGTAGGTATCCTCCTCACCGAACCCGGCCATGGAGCTAGCGCACAATCGCAGGGAAGTCAGTGCCGCACTTCCCAGCCGTTCACGGTCTCACGCCGCGCGCAGGTCTCCAGGACGCGGGGAAGGCAGCTTCTCGCCCCGGGCGATGGCCGCCACGATGCGCGCGAGCTGCTCCACCCCATCCGTCAGCGACGCTGGCCCCGGCTGGAGGATGAACGTGCTCTTCACCTCGTAGAGCTGGTCGTCCACCACCGCGCGCACCCGCTCCCAGCCCGGCCGTGAGACGATCTTCTCGCGCTTCGCCTTGCGGCCGCACCAGCTCGCGATGACGCCCTCGGGATCTCTCCGGGCCACCTCGGCCGGCTCGAAGATGCGGCCCTTGGCGCCCTGGTGCTCGCGCGACTCGCGGCACACATCCTCGCCGCCCACCAGCTCCACCAGCTCCGAGCACCAACGGATGCCGGAGATGAGCGGCTCGTGCCACTCCTCGAAGAAGATGCGGGGCCGGCGTGGCAGCCGCTCCGCCGCCTCGGCGTGCCGCGCGAGGTTGGACTGCAGCGCGTCGGCCAGCTTCTCCGCGGCCTCGGCCCGCCCCACCAGCGCACCCACCACGCGGACCGTCTGCAAGATCTCCGCGAGCGAGCGCTGGTTGAAGAGCACCACGGGCACCCCGCGCTTGCACAGCTCGCGGCCCAGGTCCGCCTGCAGGTCCGAGAAGCCCAGCACCAGGTCCGGCTTCAACTCGAGGATGCGCTCGAAGTTGGCGTCCAGGAAGGAGCTGACGCGCGGCTTCTTGCGCGCCTCGGGGGGGCGCACGGTGAAGCCGGAGACGCCCACCACGAGCTCCCCGGCGCCGATGCGGTAGAGCGTCTCGGTCGTCTCCTCCGTCATGCAGACGATGCGCTGGGGGTAGCGCGGCGCGGAGGAGAGCAGGGCCTTCAATCGGTCGGTCATGGACCGCAGTGTAGGGTGGGCTTCCCTCCGGTGGGGCGTTCGGACCATGCTCTCCCCTGCCCCGTCCCGGGGTGGATGGCGACCCACATGACTCCAGCACGCACGACCTCTCGAACCTGGGTGACCGTTCTCCTGCTCGCGGTGGCGGTGAGCGCCTGCGGCCCGCGCACCAAGCAGCAACGCCAGGCCTACGGCGACAGGCGGACCGACGAAGCCACCCTGCTGCTCAACGAGGCCGAGCGGGAGCTGCGCAACCAGAAACCGGAACGCGCCGAGCCCCTCCTCGCGGAGGCGAAGGAGGTCCTCGCGCACCCGGATGTCGACCTCTCTCCCGAGGCCGAGATGTGCCGCTCGCAGCTCGCGGAGCTCCAGGCGCTCGTTCCCAAGGTTCGCGAGGAGCGCGCACGGCGGGAGCGCACGGCCCGAGAGGACGAGGAGCGCAAGCGGCTCGAGGCCGCCGTGGAGAAGCAGCGGGACGACGTCGTGCAGGCGATGGCCGAGGTCTCCACGGCGCTCGACGGGCTCGAGGAGAAGGACGCGGGCCGCGCGCAGGTGGACGCGGTGCGCGAGGCCATCCAGCGCACCCGGGAGCGGCTGAAGGCGGGCAAGGAGCTCGAGGCGAAGAACGAGGACTACGCGGCCTCCACGCGAAGCACCGAGCGTCGCCTGGAGCAGGCGGAAGCACGGCTGCGGGTAGCGCAGCGGGTGATTGAGTTTGTCTCGGGGCCGTACGGCGACAGCCAGGAGGCCGCCGCGCTGGAGAAGAAGGCGAGGCAGGAGCGCGACCTGGAGGCACGGCTCTCGCTGTACACGGACGTGCGCGAGCGCTTCGTCCGCTGTGGCGAGGCGGCGGAGAAGCTGCTCGCCGAGCTGCCCGAGCTCGCGAAGGGTCCCCTCCAAGTGAAGGGCCGCCCGATCGTGCTCAAGGTCGCCGCCGCCGGGTGCAAGAAGAAGGCGGGCTCGCTCCAGAGCGTGGTGGTGAAGCTGGAGAAGGCCAAGGTGAAGCAGGAGGCGTTCAGGGAGAAGCTGGAGAAGGCCAAGGCCAAGCGCGAGGCGGCCAAGGCGGCCTTCGCGGAGAAGCTCGAGAAGGCCAAGGCGGCCCGCGCTGAGAAACTGGAAAAGGCCAAGGCGGCCCGCGCTGAAAAGCTGGAGAAGGCCAAGGCGGCCCGGGCGCGCAAGAGCAAGTAGCGCCTCACGAGGGGCTCCACCCCGGAGCGGGAGGAATGTCAGGGGGAAGCTGTAGCCTGGAGCATGTCGGCCCCAAGGGAGGTGCGGCATGTCGCTTCGTTCCACCGAGGCTCGCGCCCCTCAACCCGCGCGTTGGCATCGTCCGAGCATCCTGGCCCTGACCCTCCTCGCGCTGCTCACGGGTTGCGCCACGGGCAGGCCGCCTCCAGGGTCTCTGCGGCCAGGACACCGAGCCCGCCACCTCGCCCCGCCAATGGCACGTGAGGCGACGCACGAGCGCAACGCGCCGCTGGATGCGGGAGGCGGTGGCCCGACCCCCGTGCCGCTCCAGCTGGTGCAAGGCGGGCTGGTGGAGTTGGACGCCTTCGAGGCGCTGCTCCTCTGGGCCGGGCTGGGTGATTCACACCTGCTGGCCTCACACGAAGCAGACCTCACGCCCGAGGACGCGGCGGAGCTGTACGACGCGCTGCTCGCCAGGCCCGTCACGCTGGCCCGCTTCGGCCCGCGTCTGGCGGCCTCGTACCTGCTGCGTGAAGTCATGGAGGGCGAGGAGGAGCTGTCTCGCTCCTCCCTGAGTGCACGCGTGCGGCGCTTCGAGGGACTGGCGGTGCTGCGCCCCGACGGCTGCATGGCCTGGGCGCTGAGTGGTCAGACCCAGCAGCGCGTAGGAGTGGTCTCGCTGAAGGACGGGGCGTTGAGGGCGGGCCCCTTCGAGGTGGGCCGCTTTTATGACGGGCGCAGCGGCGTCTTCTTCCCGGTGGACGAGGGCCTCCAGCGAGTACGCACGGGCCCACCCCTGGCCGAGGTGTACAACGACGCGGACATCATCAACCGCACCCTGGATGGTGCGGAGGACGCCTTCCGCGACACGGTGCTGGCGCTGGGCGGACTGGTGTTCCATCCAGGAGACAGCCTCGCGGCGCTCTCGCAACTGCCCCGGGGCGTGGCGGCGCTCGTGCTCTACTCGCCGCAGTACCTTGAGCACTTCCAGTTGATGACGCGGGGAGAGCAGATCCGCACGCTCTCCCGGCTGACCGTCACCGTGCTGGCCACTTATGGCGCCGCTGCTGGCACTACGCAGACCCTCGCCAAGGTAGGCCAAGGCCTGGAGTTCCTATCGGTACCCGCGCTGTCGCTCTCGGCGGATGGCGCCTTGATGCTCCAGCGGGTGGTCGTTCCAGCGGGGCGTGCCATCACCGCCCTGGGTGGAGGCCCTGGTGCGGCGGTCGTCCTCCACATGGCCAACCCATCGGTCCAGGGACAGGGCGGAACGGGCCAGTCCACGCAGGCGCAAGGCCCTGGACAATGGAGCCCGGTCAAGGAGTCCATGAGCCGGCGCGCGGCGTGCTACCAAGAGCAGATTTCCGGTCGCCCCGTGGGCGAGTCGTACATCACGCGAGGCGTGCGGTTCGACGGCTACGAGAATGGCGTGCTGCTCGAGGCCAAGGGACTTGGCTATGCCAACAAGTTCACCGACAACCTGGCTCCCCAGAAGTGGTTCGCCAAGGGTGCCCAAAACCTACGCGACCAGGCACGACGTCAGTTGCAAGCCGCAAGGGGTGTTCCCGTTCGGTGGCACGTGGCAGAAGCAAAGGCCGCCGAGGCCATCCGAAAGCTCTTGGAGAGCACGCAGGTGCGTGGGATTGAGGTGGTCCACACCCCGGTATTCCCATGAACGCGAGCAGTTCGATCGAGACCTACTACGCGGGTGCTTACTGGCGCCTTCGGAAGGAATCCCCGGAAGAGTGCGGCCGACGCGCGGAGGCTTTCTTCCAAGCCCTCTCGCCCATCGATCCCTACTTCTCGCGCTGGTTCAAACTGGGGCGTTCTCGCAAGGAGGCCCTCAAAAGCCGTATCGAGACACGTCAGGCAGATCTGGAAAAAATGTTTCGCCGCGGAAAGGACAAGTTGTTCGAGGAGCTGGGCTTCCGCATCAGCGGCTGGAACGGCGAAGGCGATGATGACGAGGCCTGCGGCTTCTACATCACGTGCGGTGGCTACGCGGAGGAAGTCGGTAATGTGTGCGTGTTCGATCTGCCCAACACGGGGCCGAACGCTGAGAGGGTGCTGACAGCGCCCGTGCTGACCGGTCTGGTGCGCGCCATGGCAATGGCGTGGGACCCGGACGACGCGGTTGCCATGTCCCACAAGCACCGCGACCTCATTCCGAAGCCCCATCCGGACGCGCTGGTGGGCTGGGTGACCTACCTCGCGCGCCGCCGGGGCACGGTGCCTCCACTGCCCGCCCCGGTGCGCATCGAGCGGGTGGAGGACAAGGGCTCGCTCATCATCCTCACTCCCGAACGCTTCACCGCGAGCAACCCCGAGCACATCGCCCTGGCCGAGCGCGTCCGCGAGCTGCTCGACCGCGCCGGGCTGCTCGGGCCTGTGCGCTCCTGAGCTGCGCCAGCCCGCCCGTCAGCACACTCACGGAGCAATCGCCTCGAACGCTCAGCGTGTCTTGACGCACCGCGCAAATCCAAGGGCCTCCGAGGAGGGAGACCGGTAGAACGCAGTGCGTCAGACAAGGACGCGGGAGGTGAACCCGTCCAACACATGACGAATCCGCGCCAGGGCCGTATTGTCGGGGTTCTCGGCGCGGGGTTTCAGCCGCCGCCGACTTTTCGGCGCTGGATGGTCTGATGGTAGCATACGGGAAAGGTCACATTTCGCCCTGCCCACCCGGCGGGCGGCGGGGGAGCTCATGATTCAAAGCGGCGCCCAGGCCCAGAGCGCACCAGCCGACGTCGGAGATCCCCTCATCGGGCGGGTCCTCAACGACAAGTTCCGCATCGTCGAGGCCCTCGGCTCGGGGGGCATGGGACGGGTGTACAAGGCCGTGCAGGCGCCGCTGGATCGGTTGGTGGCCCTCAAGGTCCTCAACCCCCAGTACAGCGAGGGCAAGGACCCGGGCTTCCAGAAGCGCTTCTTCCTGGAGGCCGCCGTCACCTCCAAGCTGCGCCACCCCAACACCGTCACCATCATCGACTACGGCCGCACGGACGACGGCGTCCTCTACATCGCGATGGAGTACCTCGAGGGGCAGACCCTCGCGCAGCTCCTCACGCAGATGGGGCCCCTGCCGTGGATGCGCGTGCTGAACATCGGCGCGCAGGTGGCGCGCTCGCTGCGCGAGGCCCACAAGGTGGGCCTCATCCACCGCGACCTCAAGCCCGCCAACATCATGGTCCTCAACCAGGAGGAGGACCATGACGTGGTGAAGGTGCTGGACTTCGGCCTGGTGAAGTCCTTCCTGCCGGACCGGGGGCAGAGCGAGCCGGAGATCACCCAGGCCGGCGTCATCCTCGGCTCGCCGCAGTACATGGCGCCCGAGCAGGCGCGCAACGTGTCCGACCCGCGCAGCGACGTGTACTCGCTGGGCGTGGTGATGTTCCAGATGCTCATGGGGCGCCCGCCCTTCCAGGCCGCGCAGAGCATCGACGTCATCTTCAAGCACCTCAACGAGGCCCCGCCCGCCTTCGCCGCCCTCTGGCCCAACCACAGCGTGCCGCAGGAGGTGGAGGCGCTGGTGATGCGCTGCCTCTTCAAGCGCCCCGAGGAACGCTTCCAGTCCATGGACGAGGTGCTGGAGGCCTTCCGCCGCGCCGCCGCGTCCGCGGGCTTCAGCGGGGCCTTCTCCAGCCCGCGCAACTCCATCACCAGTGGCCTGCCGGCCCTCACCAACCCCGGCAGCGGCCCCATGTCGGGCCCGCAGACGGGCCCGCTGCCCTCGCCCGCCTCCAGCGGCGCGAGCACCGTGGCGCTGGACATCGCCGTGGAGGAGCCCGCGAAGCCGGCCAACCGGCGCGCCCTGCCGCTGGCGCTCTTCGCCGGCTCGCTGCTGCTCGGCCTCGGCGTGGCCGCGGTGATCGCCCTGCGCGCCCCGCCGCCCCAGGCCTTGCCCACTCCCGCGCCCACCTCGGTGGCCGCCCCCGCGGAGAAGGCGCCCGCCCCCGCCGCCCAGCCGCTCGCCGCCGAGCAGCCGGCGGCCCCGGCGCCGCGGCCCGCCGCCGAGCCCGTGGCCCCGACGGTGGCCGCCCCGCCCCAGAGCGAGCCCGCCCCCATCCGGTTCATCATCGACAGCGAGCCCGCCGGCGCCCGGGTGACGTACGACGGGCGCATGCTGGGTGAGACGCCCGTGGTGCTCACGGTGCCTCCGGGCACCGATGGCCGCGCGAGTGCCCGCCTCACCTTCGTGATGGAGGGCTACCAGCGCTTCACCGCCATCGCCGAGGGCGAGGGCCCGGTGGTCCACTTCAACCAGAAGCTGAAGAAGAAGTCCGGCTCGCGCTCCGCGGACACCGGGTACAAGGAAGACCCCTACTGAGACTCGTGATGAAGCCGACCGCCTGGAAGCGAGCGGGTGCCCTCGCGTTGGTGTTGTGCGCGGGGAGTGCCCTGGCCGACGCGCGCCTGGAGGCCCGCCGTCATTTTCGTAACGGCATGAGCCTCATTGCCCAGGGGCAGTACGACCAGGGCATCGCCGAGCTGGAAGCCGCCTACGTCATCAAGCCGCACCCCAACGTCCTCTACAACATCGCCCGCGCCTACCAGGACGCGGGCCGGGTGAACGAGGCGGTGGACTACTACCAGCGCTACCTCGCCACCAACCCGCCGGACACGGCGCCGGTGCAGGCCGCGCTGGCGAGCCTGGAGCAGGCGCAGAAGGCCGCCGAGGCGACGAAGCAGGCCGAGGCGACGAAGCCGGGCGAGCCGGGGAAGAAGTCCGGGCTGCCGCCCATGCCCGCGGCCCCCGGGGCCGAGACGGCCAAGACGCTCGCGGTGCTGGTGGAGCGGCTGGAGAAGGCCATCGCCCGCGCCGAGTCCCTGCCCGCCACGCCGCAGCCCGCGACCGCGCAGCAGCCCGCCTCGTCCACCCCCCAGGCCGACGGCCCGCAGGGCGTGCCCGCCGCGTCCAATGAGGACGAGGGCGCGGTGCCCTACGAGGAGCGCGTGGTGACGGCGAGCCGCCGCGCCCAGTCCGCGCTCGAGGCCCCCAACGCCACCAGCGTCATCACCGCCGAGGACATCCGCCTCTCGGGTGCCACCACGCTGCCGGAGCTGCTGCGCCGCGTGCCGGGCGCCGAGGTGATGATGCTCGGGCAGGGCAGCGCCAACGTGTCGCTGCGCGGCTTCAACGAGCGCATCTCCAACAAGGTGCTGGTGCTGGTGGACGGTCGCAGCGAGTACCAGGACTTCCTGGGCACGACGCTCTGGTCGTCCATGCCCGTGGAGCTGGCCGACATCGAGCGCATCGAGGTCATCCGCGGCCCGGGCAGCGCGCTGTACGGCGCCAACGCCATGCTGGGCGTGGTGAACATCATCACCCGGGCCCCGGGCACTGGCCCGCGCGCGCGCTTCCAGGCCTCCGCCGGCAACGGCAACGCCGCGGGGGGCAGCTTCGTGAGCCACGGCGGCGCGGGGGGCCTGCGCTACCGCGCCTCGGCGGCGTACTCCCAGGCCGACAAGTGGAGCCGCGACTTCGCGGACGACCGGCCCGACATGGTGGTGGGCGATCCCCAGAAGCACGTGGGCCTGCGCAGCGCGCGGGGCAGCCTCGCCACCGTCTACCAGCTCGACTCGGGCACCGAGCTGGGCCTGTCCGGCGGCATCAACCGCTACTACACGGAGATCTACCCGCTGGGGGTGCTGCGCAACTACTTCCTGGACGGGGTGAGCGCCTTCGCCAAGGCGGACGCCGGGCTGGGGCCGGTGAAGGTGAAGGCCTTCTGGAACCACCTGTCGGTGGACGCGGGGCCTCAGTACGAGCCCGTGGGCCAGCGCTCGCTGGCCACGCACGTCACCTCCAACGTCTTCAATGGCGAGGTGCTCTACAGCCGGGGCTTCCACCTGCTGGGTGAGCACCAGGTGAACCTGGGCGTGGAAGGCCGCCTCAAGCGCGTGGGCTGGGACTACCTGGGCTCGCTGAAACAGGAGTTCCACGCCGCGGCCTTCATCCAGGACGAGTGGCGCCTGGCCCAGCCCTTCCGCGTGGTGGCCTCCTACCGCGTGGACCGGCACCCGCTGCTCGACGGAGGCAAGCCGGGCGTGGCCCAGTCGCCGCGCGTGTCCGCCCTCTTCCTGCCCTTCGAGGGACACGCCTTCCGCGCCAGCGCGGCCTCGGCCTTCCGCGAGCCCACGTTCCTGGAGAGCTACATGGGCGTGCGCGTCCCCATCCCGGGCGTCAACGGCGCCAGCGCGCTGTCCGTGGGCAACCGAGCCCTGAAGCCCGAGCGCATGCTGGCCTTCGAGCTGGGCTACCGCGGCGAGGCCCCCGCGCTCGGCATGGACTGGGACGTGGCCCTCTACCAGAACACCGTGAGGGACCTCATCCACCTGTCCGCCGTGCAGCCGCTGCCGGCGGGCGACTCGTGGGACGCGGCCACGGGCACCTACCTGCTGGGCCGCTCCGTCTTCCAGAACGAGGCGGCCGTCTACACCGCGCGCGGCGCCGAGGCCGGCGTGTCGCTGGCTCCCGTGGACGGCCTGGGCCTCAAGGCCACGGCGGCCTTCCAGCAGATGACGTCCGATGGCGAGGAGGACCTGTGCGGCCCCTGCAGCCAGGCGCCCCAGTTCAAGCTGTCCGGCGGCGTCACCTACCGCACGCGCTCGGCGCTGGAGCTGAGCGTGGACGCGGCGTGGACGTCCGCCACCACCTGGGTGGAGCGAGAGCCCGCGGCGGAGGATCCCACCCGCATCGCGCCCCTGGCCAACCCGCTGTCGGCCTACGCCGTCATCAACGCCCGCGTGGGCTTCTCGCCGGTGAAGGACCACGTGTCGTTGGCGCTGGTGGGCTCGCACCTGGGCCCCGCGCACACCCAGCACCCCTTCGGCAACCGCATCGAGCGCCGCGTGCTCGCCATCCTGACGGTGACCCCATGAGCTCCTCCTGCCAGAAGACCCTGGTGGGCCTGGCCCTCGCGTCCGTGCTCGCCACCGGCTGCGAGCCCCCTCCCGTGGTGCCCACCGCGGACCGCCGGCAGAACCAGCAGCACTCGCGCCTCGAGGGCAATGTGGTGGTGCAGAGCCGCGCCCGCGGCAACGCCATCGTCCTGCTCTATGACGCCGAGCGCCCGCCCCCGCCCCAGGGCTCGGGTCGCCCGCTGTCCTTCACCGTCATCCCCGCCGAGCGGCTCTTCGGCTCGTCGCTGGGGGATACGAGCACCTCCGGTCCCTTCACCGCGCCCTTCACCTTCAGCCTGGTGGCGCCGGGGCGCTACCTGCTGCGCGGCTTCATCGACACGGACACGTGCCGCGCGGGCGCGCAGCCCTGCCATGGCCCGGACTTCATCCCCTGGTACAGCGTCACCGGCGAGCCCAACGCCGGAGACGTGGGCGGCGCCGCGGTGGACGCCATCACCCGCGCCCCACGGGTGGTGGAGGTGGCCACGGACCCGGACGGTGTCCTCCAGGCCACCACCGGCGTCACCGTGAGCTTCAGCGACTCGGTGAGCACCGTGCCCGAGCGGCCCGCCTTCCAGGTGGTGGGCGAGGCCCGCTTCGACCCGACAGCGGGCCCCAAGCGGCTGGAGCTGAAGCCCCTCCAGGTGCGTGAGGGGGTGGTGGACCTGCGCTCCCCCGTCTTCCTCGTGCGCTACGTGGACGAGGACGGCAACGGCGTCCCCGACGACGCCAACGGGGACGGCCAGCCGGACCTCTGGCCCCGGGTGGTGCTGCGCAAGCTGGTGGACGGCCCGGGGCTCGCCGACGAGAACGACCTGGACCGCAACGGCCTCCTCGACGCCGAGGGCGTGGACTACCCCCGGCTCGACGGCAGCAGCGACGGGCTGCCGGATCAGGTGGTGCTCGCCGCGGGGCTGGCGCCTGATCCGACGCTGATGGACGCCCTGCGCAAGCCCGACGGTACCCCGCGCATGGAGCCCGTGGCCGTGCCTTCACTGGGAGTGCTGGTGCTGCCCAGGGCGCTCGACGCGCGGAATCCGCGTGCCCCGGCGCAGCTCCAGTCCGTACCTCGCGGCCGCTACGCTCTCACGCTCGTCCAGTTCACCGGCCAGACCTGGCGCGTCCCCAACGAGCTGTCTCCCCTCCTGGCGACCGAGCGCGGCCTGCCCTCTGTGGAGAGCCAGTCCTTCGTCCTGGAAGTGCCGTGACACGCCCCCCGCTCATCTTTGACTTCATGCTGTCCGTCGGACAACATACCGGTGTCTCGGTGTTACGGTAGTGCGCGGAGGGGGGACAGTGCAGGGAGACTCTCCAATGAAGCCGGCAACGGTTGTGCCCGAAGCAGCGGCGACGACATCGCCACGATCCACG
>NZ_DASVSO010000894.1:0-12936 GCF_036388035.1 Archangium sp. | reverse complement strand
TGCAAGAGCCACAAGGAGGCCCCCGCCGCCGAGCAGAAGGCCCCTGCTCCAGCGGCCGCCGCGGCCCCCACTCCCGCGGCTGGCAAAGCGAAGATCGGGCTCGTGCTGGGACTGGGAGGCCGGGGGGACCAGGCCTTCAATGACTCGGCGCTGCGCGGGCTGGAGCAGTGGGCCGCGGGCCTGAAGCACGAGGGGGGCGGCTACAAGCCGCTCACGCCCGAGGAGCGTCAGGCCTCGTTCGGGCCGGACCTGGAGGAGCGCGAGGCGCAGCTCGTCCCGCTCGACATCACCCCGGTCATCCTGCAGAGCCGCGTGGCCGAGGACTACGAGCCCAACCTGCAGCTCCTGGTGGACCAGGGGGTGTCGCTCTCGCTCGCGGTGGGCTTCATGCTGGAGGACGCGGTGGAGACGGTGGCCAGGCGCAACCCGGACATGCGCTTCCTCCTGGTGGACAGCCCTCTGCTGAATGCGAAGGGCGAGCCGTACACCCTGCCCAACGTGCGCACGGTGGTGTTCCGCGAGGAGGAGGGCTGCTTCCTCGTGGGAGCGCTGGCCGGGCTGGTGACGAAGGGGGGCAAGGTGGGCTTCGTGGGCGGCATGGAGATTCCGCTCGTGAAGCGCTTCGAGGCGGGCTTCCGGGCCGGCGTGGCCGCCACCCACCCCAAGGCCACGGTCATCTCCAACTACACCGGGAGCTTCACGAACTTCGCCCTCGGCAAGCAGGTGGGGCAGGACCTGCTGAGCAAGGGAACGGACGTCATCTTCGCGGCCGCCGGTGTGGACGGCCTGGGTGCCATCCAGGCGGTGAAGGAGGCGCGCGACGAGGGCAAGCCGGTCTACGTCATCGGCGTGGACTCGGATCCATCGCACCTGGCCCCGAAGGCGGTGCTGTCGGCGGTGGTGAAGCGGGTGGACCTGGTGGTCTACGAGGCGGTGCGTGACAGGCTCCAGGAGCGCTTCCAGGGCGGCAACGTGACGCTGGGCTTGAAGGAGGGCGGCATCGCCTACGCGCCCGTGCGCCTGGACTTCCCCGGCAAGCAGGATGCCCTGCGCAAGCTGGAGGAGCTGAAGGCGAAGATCATCTCGGGGGAGATCAAGGTGCCCACCCACCCCGACCCGTTGCGCTGAGTCGCAGGTAACCGATTCCCTCCATCCCCATGCGCCGCGAAGGCCAGGAGCCATGACATGAAGACGAAGCGCATCCAGCTGCTCGGCTACTGAACCCTCCCCGGCTGGAGACCCACCGGCCTCCCGGTCACGCTTGTCACCAACTTGTCCACTAACTGTACAGGTTGCGCGCGACCGAGCCCGACGGGTCCCCTGTCCTTGAAGACCCGCCAGCGGGCGAGAGATGGCGCGTCAATGAAAACCCCGCGCAAGCACGACAGGTGTGAGCCGACGCGGAAGGCCGCGCCGCCCACCACACCGGACGGACGCTACCTCGTGGTGAAGGGGTTGCTGTGGCGACGCTCCAACCCGGCGCTCGGTCCCCGGCAGCGCGCGCTCCTGGTGGAGGCGTTGATGCACGCGCGGCGTGACGTGGGGCGAGCCCTGCGCGCCAGCAATCCGCTCGCCGAGCGGGAGGCCCGCGCGCGGGTGCACAAGGCCAAGGTGGCGCTCGGCGAGCGGGGCGCCCCGTGGTGGACCGATGGGGCCCCGGACTTCAACCGCCACCGCGTCGAGAACACGCCCTACGCCGCATGGTTCCAGACAGTGTAGGGGACCCCCGAGACGAGGCGTCTGTCAGGCATTGCAACTCCTTGCCTCCCAGGTGGGCATTCTCGTGTCCCAGCGGACACCGTGACTGTCTGTCGAAGGAAATTGACAGACATTCGCGTTTACTCGCTGGGAGCCCCCCTTCAGCATCCCATGCATGCGAGTCAGGACTCACCTTTCGCGCGGGGGGCGCGAGTCAGGGCAGGCCGCGGTGGAGTCGGCCATCGTGCTGCCCCTCTTCGTGTTCCTCCTGCTCGGCATCCTCCAGCTGGGCCTGATGCACCAGGCGCGGCTGATGACGAAGTACTCGGCCTACAAGGCCGTCCGCGCCGGCTCGCTGCACCATGCGGACGTGGGGAAGATGCGGAGCGCGGCCCTGGCCGTGCTGCTGCCCCTGGTGAGTGAGGACCGCGGCGGCGGCGAGTACATCAAGTCCGTCACCAGCGCCTCCGACTTCAGCGCCAAGTGGAAATGGGACGGCGTGAAGACCAACAAGATGCCGGAGGCCCGCCTGCCGTACGTGGACGTCACCATCTGCGGCCCCCTGAGCGGGGACCTCCGCCCCAGCGACAAGGACGAGGTGAACTTCGACGACCCGGACTGGTCCGTCGCCTACGGCGAGTGGAAGAAGAGCGAGCTCACCAAGCTGCGCATCCAGGTGACGTTCAACTACCGGATGCCCATTCCCTTCGCCAACCAGGTCATCCACGCCGCCAGCCGCAATCGCGACCTGCCCTCGGTGCTCCGCATGAGCGACCCCAAGACGCGCCGCCCGGTGAAGAACGACGTCTACAACCAGCTCGCGGAGGACGGCCTCTACATCCTGCCCATCCGCGCCACCTACACCATGCGGATGCAGTCCAACCTCTTCCCGGGCATCAAACCCCTGCCCAAGAGCAACGCATGCGTCTTCGCCTTCTGAGGCCCTCCCGCCGTGGCGCACGCGGCCAGACCCTGGTGCTCGGCGCGCTCTCCTTCCTCGTGCTGGCGCTGATGGTGATGCTCAGCTTCAACCTCAGCCACGCGCTGCGCAGGAAGGTCAGCCTCCAGCAGCACAGCGATGTGCTCGCCTACTCCATGGCCGTGATGGAGGCGCGCGCGCTCAACTACTACGCCGTCAGCAACCGCTCCATCGCCGCCTCGTACGTGGCCATGAACAGCGTGCACGCGTACATGGCCGCCGCCAGCGTCACCGGCGAGATGATGCGGGCCGGGAGCACGAACTTCACTGTCATCATGGCCCAGGAGGCAATGCTGTGCGCGGCCTGCGAGGGGACGTGCGACCACTGTGTCCACGCCGCCCAGGCGAAGGCCATTGCCGCCAGGTACAAGAGCACGGGCCTTCAGTACGACAACAAGGTGCGGGGCCTGGAGGGACAATTCAACAACCTCCAGCGGGGCCTGGACCAGATGGTGGACGTCCTCCACGCCTCCCAGGCGCAGGTGCACCAGCGCACGCTGGAGGCCTTGCGCGACGGGCAGTCCCATGGACTGGGGCGGCTCGTGGAGATCAACGCCCCCGGGGCCAGCGCTCCCCCGCCGAAGGTGGGCACGCTCAACGCGAGGGAGTTCAACTGCGCGGTGGACGGCATGCCTTGCACCAACAGCGTGGCCAGTTCCACACCGAAGGCGCGCGCGCGGGTGATGACCGAGGTGGCCAACGCCAGCCGCCCCGACTGGCCCGCCAACCGCGGCATCAAGGGCTTCCCCACCCACCTCCACCAGCAGTTCCTCGAGGAGTTGGAGGACATTCCCGGTGGGGGCACGACCCTTCCCCAAAGACACCGGGGCACGGCCAAGGCGGCCCAGGCCGCCGACGAACTGCACGGTCCCGGGCAGGAGGCCGGCAACGAGGGCCTCGTCATCACCGCGGACGAGGAGGGCACCCTGTACAACCAATGGCAGGACGGCGTCTCGTGGACCTCGTACAAGTCCCAGGTGTGGAGTGACAGCAACGGTGGCGGGCACGAGCCGGGCGGTGCCCACCAGGGCCAGCACCGCTTCGAGGGTGTCAACTCGAAGGAACTCTCCGCCTGCTCGCGCAGCGGCAACTGCTTCATGAAGTTCCGCGCCAACGACGACGCCAAGCGAGACTGGGGCCAGTCGCGCGTCTACAGCTACCTCACCCGCTCGTTGCGCGGAGGAGACGCGGGCAAGTCCCCTCCTTGGGAGCTCAACGCCTCGGCCACCGTGAAGTTCCGCCACGGCGCGTCCACCGGCCAGCTCACCCTCGCCGCGGAGGAGGGGGCGGCGCTCTCCAAGGCGCTCGTCTACTACCACCGCTTCGGCGACAACGGCTGGCGCGAGGCCCCCAACCTCTTCAGCCCCTACTGGCGCGCCAAGCTGCACCCCCTCACCCAGGAGCAGGCGGTGGAGGTCCTCAAAGCCGCCGGGGCGCAGGACGCGGCCCGGCTCGTCCAGTCCTCCCCGGGGTTGTCGCTATGAGACGGGAACGCGCCCTTCGACAGGCCCCGCGCGGCGCCGCCGCGGTGGAGACGGCCCTGTGCATGCTCGTCATCGTCCCCGTCTTCCTCTACGCCCTCTTCCTGGACGACCTGCTGCGCTACTCGCTGGACGTGCAGGAGGCGACCGTCTCCACGGTGTGGGACTACACCGTGCAGGACTACTCGACCAAGGCGGACACCGCCACGGTGCAGCACCACGCGCGCCTGATGTTCTGCGACCACGAGTCCGGCAAGGGCCGCTACGACGCCAAGACCGCGGATGGCAAGGCCGCGGACTGCGAGGAGGAGAACCACCACAAGGACACGGCGGTGGCGGCACATGTGTGCTGGATCAACGACGAGGACAACGCCAAGCAGGTGACCTGCGAGGGCCCGGACGCCGAGGTGGGCAAGCTCGGGGCGGACAAGCTGTACACGGGCTATTCCAACCAGTTCAACCATGGCGGGCTCATCCACTGCTCGGCCCGGGCCGTGGTGGAGAACTACCTGCTGCCCAAGCGGTTCCTCCCCGAGTTCTCGGTCGACAAGAAGGGGGTGGACCTCACCAAGGAGCGGTGGAGCGGCGGCAGCTACCACGGCAACTCGAAGAAGGGCACCAGGAGCACCGCCTACTTCACCCAGGAGCAGCGGATGGCCATCCTCGTCGACACCTGGGCGCTGACGCAGGTGGCCGAAGTGCGACCGGGCAGGACGGACGATGATCTCTACCCACGAGTGGCCCACCTCTACAGGGACACGAACAACCCTGGCTTTCGCCAGGTGAACAGTGCCGCCGGCTCTTTCTTCTCGCAGGCCAAACAGTCGCTGCTCAACTCGAAGTTCCTGCCTCCCAGCGGAGGGGACGATCCGCGCAAGCCCAACCTCTCCATCAAGCCCCACATGAAGGAGACGCCGAGCGAAACCATCCGTCAGGAGAACAGCGACACGAAATACTTCAACACCGAGTGGCAGGACTGGGACCAGGATCGCAACCGCAAGACGTACGAGAAGCGCGGCGCGCACTACCTCGGCTGCAAGAAGCTGGAGGACTGCTGATGGAACAAGAGTCCCGGCCGGCGGTGCGTGTGCTGTCGCTGCTGTTCTCGGTGGTGGTTGTCGGAGGCCTCATCGGCTTTGGCTCGGAGCGGCTCACCTACGCGGAGCCCCTGGAGCCCTTGGACGCCCTGGAGCAGGCGCTCCCGGAGGAGGCAGCGCCCGCGCCCGCGAGGCGCACGGCCGAGGAGGAGGCCCTGCTGCGGCGAGCGCTGTCGCACTTCCCGCCCTACCCTCGCGGCGGCCGTCCGGAGGTGCTGGCGGCGGACTACCTGGGGCCCGGCGTGCCCATCGCCGTGGCGTGGTTCTCCACCGAGGACCCTCCGGAGCGCGTCCTGACCCACTACCGCGACACCCTGCTGGCCCAGGGGCTGCCCGTGCTCGGCGATCGCTCCGGGGAGAACGCCGGCTACGTGGGCTACTGGAGCCCGGCCACCGAGGAGGTGTACCTGGTGTCCGTCCTGGCCCAGGGCGGCGAGACGCTGGTGTTCGTGTCGTCGGGCCAGATGAAGCCGCTGCTCGAGGGACCCTCGAAGGTCCCCGAATGGATTCCCCTGCCCGCGGACGCCGAGGAGACCCTGGCGCTCACCTTCTTGATGGAGGGGAGCCTCCAGCACACGGTCTCCGGGCGGGTCCCGGAGGGCACGGTGCCGGAGGTGGCCGGGTTCTTCCGCCGCGCCTTCAGCGAGCGGGGGTGGAGCGTGGAGGAGCCGCGCCCGACGGAGGAAGCGATGGCGGAGTTGGAGGTGCGCCGCGGCGGCGTGCGCGGGCGGGTGATGCTGCGCCGCACGCTCCCGCGAGCGGAGGTGGACATCCATCTCTCGCTCACCGAACGACCAGAGCCGCCTCACGAGGCGGGGACGGAGGAAGCGAGCCGATGAAGGCACCAGCGAAGACCCGGATGAGGAGTCATCTCCAGAAGCGAGTCCACCGCGGACAGTCGATGGTGGAGTACGCCATCGTCACGGCGGCCTTCTTCGGCTTCACGGTGATGGGCTGGCCCTTTCTCACCCAGCTCCTCAATGCCTTGCACCGGTATTTCCAGTCCCTCTACTACGTCATCCAGTCGCCGGTCATCTGACGCAGCCCTCGTGGCGGTGGTGAGGCCCACGCGTTGAGCCGATGCTAGCGTGGGCCGGATGGACCTTCCGGCCCCAGGGAAGTGGCTCGTCTTCTTCGGCCTGCTGTTGGGCGCATGCGCCACCTCAGCGCCCGTCGTACGCGAGGATGACGAGACGCCCGAGCCCGTGTCCGCCTCATGGGAGGAGGCCCGTGCGGACCCGAGCTGCGTGGTGCCCCTGTGCCGACAGGAGCGCTGCGCCCTCTGGCGTTGTCAGGACGTAGCGGCGGTGGACGCCCACACCGTGTTGCTGGCGCAAGCCGTGGCTCCAACTCCGGCGCCGGTGTTCCGGTCTCCCCTGGTCCCCGCTCCCAGTCCGAGCCGCTGGTGGGGACTCCCTCTCGCCGCGCCGACTTACGCGGACCCCGTCTTCGAAATCCCCTGGCACAACTGGAAGGCCCGCGAGTTGGAGTCGCGCAGACTCTGGCGCCACCAGTGCCTCACCCCGCGTGAGCCCTACGAGAAGCATCACATCTTCCCGCAGCAAGACGAGCTGGCTCTGTGGTTCGACAGCAGGGGCATCGACATCCACGCCTTCACCATCCGCCTGCCCAGGAGCTTTCACCAATGGCTGCACAGTGGAGGGCCCAACGGTGGACAATGGAACGAGGCGTGGCGGCAATTCATGTACAAGAACCGCAGGAGGGCCACCACGGAGGACATCTGGCGGTTCGCGGGAGAGCTCATGATTCGGTTCGGAGTGAACGGCCCACTCGTGCCCTACCATTGTGATTGAGCGGTAAGACGGTGAGCACACGCATGCGATACTTCACCCCCCAGGAAGACCGGTCCGCCGGTTACACGGGTTTCGTCGACGCCGCGCCCAAGTGGGGACTTCCAGGCATCCGCAACTGCCCTGCCTGCAAGGCCACCTGGAGTGGCGGGGTCTCGTATCCCTCCGTGGATCTGACCCCGGTGGCCGCCCTGGCCAATTTCGAGAAGGCACGGGCCGAGCCCATCGAGGAGTATGAGCGGTTACGCGAGCTGGTACGTCCCCTGTTGCCTCCAGGTGCGCTGTTGGAACCCGGTACGACTTTTGGCCCCTCGGTCGGCAAGGCTCAAGGTCGCTTCGGGCCCTTCGTTCTGAACTATTTATGGGTGCTGATGGTGCAGCGCGAGGCCCTGGAGAAGCTCCAGGCCGAGGGTCTCCGGGGGCTCAAGGGCTGCCGCACCGAGCTGCGCTTCCGCCAGCGCAACGCGCCCGAGTTGCTCGAGTTGGAACTCTTCCCCGTGGGACGCCTGCACCCGGACTGCCTGCCTCCCGGCCACGAACCGCCCTGCCCTCGATGTGGCCGGCTTCGTGTCCAGCGGCCCGATGACTTCCTGCTGGACGCCCGCACGCTTCCCGGAGATCTGGACCTGTTCCAGTTGGCGGACTACTCCGTCATCATCTGCACCGAGCGCTTCGTCGACGCCTGCCAGCGCCTGGGATTGGATGGCATTGCCTTCCATCCCGTGCCTATCGCGTAGGCGCGGGAGGACCCCAGGCCGACGCGGGATCCTCCAGCGTGGCGCCGATGTGGCGCAGGACGCGCGAGGCGAGCACCGGGCCGATGAGGCGTGAGTCGAAGGTGCAGGTGAGGGTCATCAACTTGCCCGGCACGAGGGCGTCTCCCTCGACCACGGGCTCGTCCCGCACGGCCCCGGGCGCGAGGTAGAAAGCCACCCGGGTGTACGGCACCATGGCCAGATACGCCCGCTCCAGCCCGAGTGAGCCCACGTTGGAGATGGCCACGGAGCCGAACGGGTCTCTCGGCATGCCCACCCACGCGAGGTCCACGTTGAGCGTGTACCAGACGAAGGAGAGCAGCCGGAGGACGGTGTGCATCATGAAGCCGGGGACGAGCGAGGAGCGCCGCTTGCCGCGCTCGATGACGGCGTCCCGGCGGTGACGCACGCGCTGCACCCGCTCCTCCAGCGCGGCGGCGAGGCCCTGGAGCGAGAGCGCGTCCGCCTGCGGCACGGTGGCCGTGGTCAGGTCCACGCGGCCGAGGTGCTCGGGCTGCACCACGAGGACGCAGACGCCCACGCTCTTGCGCAGCCAGGGCCGGTTCCAGCGCAGCAGGACGTTGGCCTCCGGGTAGCGCCGCAGCGCATCCGCCGCGGCCTTCGCCACCAGGTGCGTCACCGTGAGGCGCTGGCCCGAGCCGGTGCGGAAGGCCTCCACGTACGCGAGCGCCCGCTCCATGCGCACCTCGAGCGTCGCGTAGGCGCTCGGGTCGCTCGGGGGCGTGTGCGCGCCGAGGGTGAGCCTCCGCCACAGGCTCGGCGGGGGCGCGGGGTGGAAGGGGGAGTTCACGGGCTCGCGAGTCCCTACCACCGCTCCACCGTGGAGCGGAACCGTCGCGTCCACCTCCCGACGCGTCCCTCACGCTCCGGTGGCGCGGGGACCCCCCGCCCGTCATAGATGCGACATGCGCACCCGCCTGCTCCTGCTGTCTTCCCTCGCCCTCCTCGCCGCCTGCTCCGGCTGCCGCAAGAGCCAGGCGAAGACCGCCCCCGACTGCCTCCTCGTCGAGGACGACTTCGGTCCCGACGGCACCGTGCCCATCACCGTCGACGTCGTCGCCCAGGGGCTCAACACCCCCTGGGGCATCGCGTGGCTCCCGGGCGGTGACGCCCTCGTCACCGAGCGCCCCGGCCGCATCCGCCTGCTGCGCAACGGCACGCTCCAGCCCGCCCCCGTCGCCACCGTGAAGATCACCGCCTCGGGAGAGAGCGGCCTGCTCGGCATCGCCGCTCATCCCGACTTCGCGAGCAACCGGCAGTTCTACATCTACGTGACCACCGACGTGGGCGGCTCGCGGCAGAACCGCGTGGAGCGTTGGCTCCTCGCCGAGGACCACGCCAGCGCCACCCTCGACCGCGTCATCTTCGGGGACATCCCCGCGGCCCAGTACCACGACGGTGGGCGCATCCGCTTCGGCCCGGATGGCATGCTCTACGTGGGCACGGGCGACGCGCGCGAGCCGAGCAACTCGCAGAACGTGGACACGCCCTCGGGCAAGCTGCTGCGGCTCACCCCGGACGGCGAGGTGCCCGCGGACAACCCCATCCCGGGCGAGGCCGCCTTCCTCCTCGGCGTGCGCAACGCCCAGGGCTTCGACTGGAAGGACCCGGACACGCTCTACTTCACCGACCACGGGCCCAGCGGCGACACGTTCCGCCGCGGTCACGACGAGGTCAATGTGGTGCACAAGGGGGACAACCTGGGCTGGCCCAACATCTATAGCTGCGAGTCCGGCGAGGGGCTCGTCACCCCGTCCCTCACCTGGAACGACGCGGCGCCCCCGGGCGGGGCCGCCATCTACACCGGCGACGCCATCCCCGAGTGGAAGGGCTCCCTGCTCGTCGGCACGCTCGGCTCGCGGCACCTGCACCGGGTGGTCTTCTCCCCGGAGAATCCCCGGCAGGTGACGCAACACGAGGTGTACCTGCGCAACACCTGGGGCCGCCTGCGGGAGACCATCATGGGCCCGGACGGGCACCTCTACGTCACCACCAGCAACTGCGACGGCCGGGGCGACTGCGGCGAGCGCCAGGACGTCATCCTGCGCATCCGCCGCTGAAAGCGGACGGGGCCGCGTGCCCACCCGCGAGCACGCGGCCCCCGGCGCTACCAGCTCACCGAGTCGACGTGCAGCGTGCCGGACCAGGCCGCGTCGGTGAAGAGCTCGAGGCCGAGCTGGGACAACGGCGTCGCCGCGTTCGCGGGCACCTGCACGGTGACGGTGTTCCAGGCATTCGTCTGCAGGGCCGTGGCACCCACCCATTTCCCCGTCCATTGCCAGTTCCCCGCGGCGCCCTGCTGGACGTAGGGCTGGACGCCCGAGATGCGGCTGCCCGACGGAACCCAGACCTTGAAGGACACCGTCCTGCCCGCAGGCACCGAGGGGTTGCCCACGGAAACCCGGGACATCCCGGACGCGGTGCCATTGAGCTTCACCGCCAGCGCATAGCTTCCGGCCCAGGCGCGCCCGGTGGTCGAGGACACGCTCGCCCCGAGCCCCGTGATGGCCCACCCCTGCGTGCCGCTCTCGAAGTTGAACGGCGCGGCGTCGGCGGTGCTGGGCGTGGGCGTGGGAGTCGGCGTGGGCGTGGGCGTCGGCCCGGGAGTCGGGGTAGGAGTCGGCGTCGGCGTCGGGCTCACGGTGCCCCCCCTGGGGATGGCCAGGCCACCGGCATTCAGGAAGGCGCCCGCGTGGTTCTTCATGAAGAGCTGGCCGTCCGAGTAGTAGTCGTTGGTGTACGAGCTCTGCTGGCCCTCGCCCCTGCCGAAGAGCAGCGCGATGACGCCGCTACTGGCGAACTTCTCTCGGTGCAGCGCCGCGACGTCCTTGGTGCCAACCTTGGGGCCGAAGAAGTACTCGGCGCGGTTGTCCTTGTAGCCCTCGCTCGGTCCGTTGCGGTTGGGCACGTTGCGGTGGTTGGAGTTGCCCAGGGGGATCTGCCACAGCACCCAACGCTTGCCCGAGGTCTTGTTCCACAGGCGCAGCCACTCGGCGTACCGGTTGAAGCTGCGGGAGGTGATGGGGGCCGAGTCGTCCGCGTCCCACCACCGGTCCTGAGTCTGCGTGAGCCTGTAGAAGTCCGCGTCGCGGTCGAGCGGATCCCCCACCAGCACGTCAAAGGTCGCTCCGGTGACGTTGGGCCCCAGGCCGAGCGGCTTGAGGAAGTTGTAGACCTTGTCGACCTCCGGCTGCAGCGGGTCCGTCAGCGAGAAGTGGGAGAGGTCCTTGCCACTGGCCCACCCGGAGATGTGGATGCCGAGGATGACGTTGTTGGCGCCCACCGCCTTGCGCAGCTGGAGGAAGGCGAGCCCCCACCCGGCCACCGTGTTGGGCAGCCCGGCCAGCTCCGGCATCCCCGTGGCCGCCACCGCCGCGTAGGCGTTGGGGTTGTTCTGCGACTGCTGCTGCAGGAAGCCGAAGCCATCCGCCTCCAGGAGGATGAGCACGGGCTTGTTGAACTCCTTGGCCTTCTGCATCAGCACCTTGAACTCGGAGAAGTAGGTGCGATTGGTGCTGGCGTTCTGCGTCTTGGCGTAGAACTGGGCCTCGCCCCCACCCGGCTCGTAGTGGAACAGGTAGTACTGGATGGCCGGGAGGAAGTTCTGGGCCGCGGACTCAGTCATGAACTGCAGGCCCCACGAGCCATCGGCGGCCGACCAGCCCCAGTTGTTGAGCCAGCCCTTGGTGAAGTAGCGGTAGCGCACGTCCCAGGGCACCTTGCTGTCCTTCATCCACGTCTGTCCGGTGTCCTCGAAGAGGCCCACCATCAGGCGCGAGGGCAGACCCGCGGGGATGGAGCCCGCGGGGGGCGTCACCACGGGCGCCTCCTGGGTCTCCAGGGAGTCCATGCCAGGATGCTCCGACGTCTCGGGACCGCAGGCCGCGACCGCCAGGAGAGCAAGCGATAAGAGGATGCGTTTCATGGTCCCCGGAACGAAGACCTCCCCCGTGCGTATCCCAGCCCCGTTTTCACGTGCCCGCCCGTTCGAACCCCGGACGTCCCCGGGTGGAGCTGGACGCCTTGGTTCGGGACCGAGGGGGCAGGACTTTTGGAGGGCGCTAATCTTTAGCAACCTCCCAAGCTGACTGGGAATTCATGACCGACCTGGAAGACACTCCTCGATGGGGACCTGCCAGGGATTGCGCTCATCCGCCTGCCTGCTCTCGAATCCGGGTGAGCACCTCGCGGGCCCGCTCGAAGGCAGGCCCCAGCGCCGCTACCACTTCTGTCTCCACGCTCCCTACACTCGCGGCCTTCTCCGCCTGGCGGCACAGCAGGCGAAGCTCCTCCAACCCCAGTGCGCCACAGCTCCCGGAGAGGGCATGAGCCTCGGCCTCCAGCCCAGCCACCGAGCCCTGCTCGGCCAGTGCGGACAGCCGGGAGAGCCGCTCGGGAGCGTTTTCGAGGAAGGTGTCGATGAGCTCCCGCATCAACCCGGGCTCCCCTGCCTGCTCCAGCGCGCGAAGGCTCTCCACCATGGTGAAATCAATGACTTGGGCTTGGCTCATGGCTTTCCATCCACCGGGACTAGAGGCAGAGGTTCTCTCCGGCACTCCCAATCCCTAACTTGTGCCAGCCTCATCGGGGAACCAAGAGGTGAGGGGTTGGGAGGGGGGGTTCATGGAAGTCCAATTCGATCAGGTGGGGGGTGCGCTCGTCGTCACCCCACACATCAAGCGGCTTGATGCTCAGGCCGCGGCCGGATTCCGCAGCGCGGTGTGTGATCGGGTAGGAGGCGCGCGGCTGGTGGTGGTCTCCCTGACCCAGGTCACCTTCATCGACAGCTCGGGGCTGGCGGCGCTCATCTCCGTGCTCAAGCGCGTGCCAGCCGGAGGCCAGTTGCGCCTGGCCCACCCCAACAGCGCGGTCCGCTCGCTGCTGACGCTGACCCGGCTCGAGAAGGTCCTCCCCAGCTACGACACCGTGGAACTCGCCCTGGCGGGCTGAACGCTTGGAGGGCCACCGTGCCAACTGAGACGAGCAGCACCTGGTACTTCACTCCCTACGAGAGCCGGACTCCTCCGGAGCCAGTTCCCTTCAGCGCCCGGCGCGAGCTGCTCTACCAGGTGCTGGCGGTCGCGGCCGTCGCGC
>NZ_DASVSO010000893.1:0-16724 GCF_036388035.1 Archangium sp. | reverse complement strand
GAAGACGATGATGAGCACCGGCCCGAGCCAGAAGCGGGGCAGGGCCACGCCGGCCACGGCCGCGCTCATGGCGGCGGTGTCCACCCCCGTGCCCCGGTGCGCCGCGGCCGTCACCCCGAGGGGCAGGGCCAGCACCACGGCCACGGCCATGGCCGCGAGCGCGTGCAGGAGCGTGAGGGGCAGGGCCGCGCCGATGGAGGGCAGCACCTTCTTCTGGAAGGGAGGCAGCGAGGTGCGCAGCTCCCCGGTGAGGAAGTCCCGGGTGAAATTCCAGAGCTGGAGGTGCGCGGGCTGGTCCAGGCCCACCGCGCGGCGCAGGGCCTCGCGGTCCACCTGCGTGGCCTGCTCGCCGAGCATCACGTCGATGGGGTCGCCCGGGACGAGATGGAGGAAGAGCGAGACGAGCAGCAGCGCGCCCACCAGGGCCACCGCCGCCGAGGCGAGCCGCCTCATGGCTTCACCATCCTCGCCCGCGCCAGCGGGGTGAACCGGCCGTGGGCGCTCGGCTCGAAGTCCTGGAGCCTGCGGGAGGCGACCGCCACGGAGCTCTCGTGCCACAGGGGCACCACGGGCATCAGCATGTCCAGCCGCTCCTGGACGCGGGTGTAGAGCACCTTGCGCTCGGGGGTGGAGACCTGGCTGGCCTCGTCGAGGAGGGCGTCGAGCGCCCCGTCCCGCAGCGCGCCCCGGTTGAAGCCGCCCCAGCGGTTGGCCTCCGAGGGCACGTTGCCCGAGTGGTACGCGCTGCGCAGCAGGTCCGGCTCGATGACGGAGGCCCACTTGAGGGTGAAGAGCTCGAAGTTGCCCCGGCGGATGTCGCTGAAGAAGGTGCCGAACTCGAGCGAGCGCACCTCCACGGCCACGCCGCCGCGCGCGAGCTGCTCCTGGAGGACGAGCGCCACGGAGCGGCGGAAGCGGTCGGTGCTCGTCTTGAGGTGGAGCGTGAGGCGGGGCGCGCCGCCAGGGCCATCCGGGTCCGGGTAGCCGGCCTCGTCCAGCAGACGGGCGGCCTCCTCCGGGTCATACCGGCAGCCGGCGACGGGCGCCCAGGCCCAGTGCGTGCGCGGCAGCAGGGTGTTGGCGGGTACGGCCAGCCCGTGGAACTTGTACGTGACGAGCGGCCCCACGTCGACGAGGTGGCACAGGGCCCGGCGCACCCGTACGTCCGCGAGCGGCCCGCTGCGCAGGTTGAGGCCGAGGTAGGCGAAGCCGGTGCCCGCCTTGGTGAGGACGCGCAGCGAGGGCTCGCGCTCCAGGGCGGGCAGCACGGCCGGGGACAGCGCGTTGAGCACGAGGTCCGCCCGCCCCTTGAGCAGCTCCAGCACGCGCGTCGTCTCGTCGCGCACCACGCGGAAGTGCAGCCGGGGGATGGCGGGCGCACCGTGGTAGTGGCCCGCGAAGGGCACCAGCGTGAGATGGTCCTCGTCCGGCTGGGACTCGAAGCGGAAGGGGCCCGCGCCGATGGGGGCCCGGCCCTGCGCTTCCTTGCCGGCGGCCGAGGCGCGCTCGGCGGGGAGGATGCCCATGGACAGCTCGGAGAGCAGCGGCGCGTAGGGCCGGCGCAGGTGGAAGCGCACCGTGCGCGCGTCCACCACCTCCACCCGCTCGATGGCCGCGTAGCGCTCCGCTCGGGGGCTGGCGATGGCCGGGTCCCACATGCTGTCGTAGGTGGCCTTCACGTCCTCGGCCGTGAGGGCGCTGCCGTCATGGAAGGTGAGCCCCGGGCGCAGGGTGAGCTCCACGAGGGTGGGGGACAGCTCGCGGAAGGACTCGGCCAGGTCCGGCACGGGCGTGCTGCTGTCATCGAGGGTGACGAGGCCCGGGGTGATGAGCTGGGCGATGCGCTGGCCCATGGCCGAGAGCGTGAGCCGGTCGTCCAGGCTCTCCGGGGGGGCCTCGATGAGCACGGTGATGCCCGGGGGCGGCCGCTCGGCGCGACAGCCGGGAACGAGCGCCACGAGGAGCGCCAGGACGACGGGGCGGAGCAGCGGGGGCATGGGGGCACACCGTTGTGACACAGCACTCCTCAGGGTGCTACCGCACCCGCGACTTCCGCACCTTGAGCTGCAGGACATACGCACGTTCCGCGAGTGCTCCCGAGGTGTGTACCTGCCGCGCCAGCCAGCGGGCCGCCCAATCTGGAAGCGAGCCAGCAGGCCGAGCCTCGAGCGCATCGAAGAGCAGGGGATGGTTGTCGGGAGGGCTCGTGTAGAAGAGCTCCCCTGTCAGTATCAGGGACTCCCGCGAGGGGGCCTCCTGCTCCAGCCCTCGAAGGGCTCGCTGCAAGGCGCGTTCGGGGGCGAGCCGCCACAGCTCCTCACACACTCCCGGCTTCCAGTGGTCTCTCTCGATGAAGAGCTCGAGCACTGGCAGGTACTCGGGACCCAGGCCCCGGAGGGATGCGTCCAGCCTGGGGTGCTGGTGCTCGAGCCAACGGCGCACCACATGATACAGGACTCGGGGAGGCACCAGGGCGGGGCTGTGGAGATCGCCGGGACCGCCCTCCTCGACGGCTCCGCGGATGGCTGCTTCGTCGAGCCGCGCGAGGAGCCAGGAGTCGAGGGGTGGACGCAGGGGGAATGCGGCCCGAGGGTTGAACAGGTGCGCGACCCCGCCCGCCGTTTTCGCCAGGGCCCGGAAGAGTGTGGCCGCGACGGTGGCCTGGACTTCCTGGCCCTCGCGGTCGAGTCGCCACAGGAGTTCATCGAGCAGGCTGGCGGACAGGGTGAGATGCGCCACCTGTTTCAGCGGGGGCGCGATGCCACGGCGGGCCGCCCACACCATGAAGGCCGGCATCAAGGGCTCGGGAATCTCGTGGGGCGGAGGAACTCCGCAACACCGGTCGAGAATGGCGGGGAGCCGGGCCACGATTCGCTCATGGCTCCTGTGGGTCCCATCGCCCACCCTGTCGATGTAGTTCAGGACCTCATGGGCCGCCTCGTCCGCGAGCGAAAGGGAGACCCAGCCGGGAAAGAACCAGCGCAGGGCTGACGGCAGCGGCCAGTTCGGGGCGTCCACCGTGAAGGACCAGGTCCAGCAGTCGGCGAGCCAGGAGCTGCTCGAATTCTCACGGTGGCCCGGTCGGGTGACAGGGCTGAGGAGACCGTTGTCGTAGCGCTGGGTGAGCACCGAGAGCTGGCAATGCGCGAGCTTCCTCAAGAGTTCCTGTTGTGGGGGGGCGGGCGTGTCCTCGAGCTTGCGGGCGCATGCGGAGAACAGCGCCTCGACCGCGCCGACGAGGCCAAGGTGGGTGTCATCGAATGCGCGTACCACCTGCTCCGCCAGCGCCAGGAGCCTCTGCAGGGGGAGCGTGTCGAGCGCGCGATCCACGATGGATTGTCGGCCCGGGTCCGCGGCCCAGCGTCCCCACGTCTCGGGAGTACGAGAGAGCGCCTCCTCGACGGATTCCCGGGCGAGCGCGTCCACCATCCATCGTGGATGGGGTCCCAGCCCACCATCCGGCTGGACGCGCATCAGTCTCGTCGAGCGCAGGTAGTCGATGGCCATGGCGGGTGACAAGGAGCGGGTGGCGGCCTTCACCTCCTGGGCGTGCCGCTGGCGCTCGCGCCCGCTCTTGGCCCGGCAGAGGGCCTGCAGCTTCTCATCGAGGAGCTTCTCCGACGCGGGCGCGGCGTGGCTGGAGGGAAGCCGAGCCGCCCAGACCTCCAGCGATGCGCTGGGAGGCCAGGCGGAGGAGCTGTCCCGGAAGGCGGCGAGCGTGAGGGTGCGGATTGCCTCGGAACCGGCCGCGCGAAGCCAGAAGGCCCGGCTCGAATCGTCCCTCGCCTCCCGGTGGAGCATCCGCGGGGTCACCGTCCGGGCGATGTCCTTCCAGCCCTCCGCGAACTGGCGGTTGAGTCGGCGGACCCCCATCTCGTGGGCCAGGTTCCCCAGCGTGAGGAGCTCCCCAGGCGTCCGGACCAGAACGCCATCGGGGTCGAGCCGCTCCAGCCAGGAGTGAAACTCCTCGGGCTCGAATCCCTTGCGCTCCTCTCCGAGCCGTTCGGCCATCCACTGGATGAAGGCGTGACGCCAGCCGGGCCTGGGTCCCCATTCCAGATCCGTCCAGGGCCCCGTGGGTTCGGATGACTCGAAGAACAGCCGGTCCCTACCAGAGGAGGGCCCGCCACCCGGGCGCGGGAAGGAGGCCAGGACCACCACGGACTCGTACTGGGTCAGGGCCCGCAGTGTTTCCTGGTCGGTGCGAGGATCGGTGGATTCGAGCTCGATGAAGAGCCTGCTCTCCACGGAGATGCCTGACAGCTCGAGAGCCGCGAGACGGTCGGCCACCAGGATATGCGTCTTGTATGATCTGCCCCCAACCAGGGCGGCGGCGAGCTGTCCGGCCTTCTCGGCCCTCGCGGCGGTTGTCCGCGGAGCGCTCCGGGCTTGGCGGATTTGGGTGGCGAGGCTCTTTCCCGCGCCCGGTGGAACCTGGAGCCAGATACAGCCGTCCCACCACGTGCTGGTGAAGAAGTCGAACTTGCTGCCAGCCGAGCCATCCGCCTTGCCAGGGAACTTCGTCCAGCCCGTCCCCTCTGGAGGGGACTCGGTGGTGGGCGCCAGCGGGCGGAGGGCTGGGAACTCGATGAACTCGATGAGCCCTCCCGGGATTCGTCCCTCGAGGATGTGCTGCTCGGGAATGGAGAGAATCTCAGCGAGGGCTTGCAGTGCCTGCGGTTGCCCGCGCCACCACGACACGGTGCCCTGCTTGAGCCGGGAGAGCTGTTGGCCCAGTCGGCGATAGCGCTCGTTCTCGGGGCTCTTGGCGAAGAGACCGGGAGTGCGCTCGATGATCCGACGCGCGAGCTCGCTCTGATTCCCGATTCCCGCCTCCTTCATCCATTGCTGGAGTGGATGGTCCATGTGCTCATTCTCCTGCCCGGGCGGATGGATGTGCTGGATGCAGGAGCCGGCACTGCATCGGCCCCTGCATCATTTGCATCGATGCAGATGATGCCAGCGTGAGTTGTCGGTGTGCAGTGGGGCTCGTACCTTGAAAACGGCGATTCCGCTCGACCGCGGGCGAGTCGCCCTTCGAAAGGAGATGCACATGGCTGACCAGGAAAAGACGAAGAGTCCCAACGACGAGCGGTCGGAGGCCATCAACCCGACCAGTCCCAAGCACCAGGCCGCGCTCAAGGAGCACTCGCGCCGCTCCAATCCCGAGGACCCGAGCAATCGGCCCGCGGCCACGCGCCCATCGAGCCCGCCGGGTAAGGGCAAGCCGTAGGGCGGATACCTTGGCATGAGGGGCGGGCCTTCCCTGGGCGACTCTCCCAGGAGGGCCCGCCCCTCCCACTCGATTCGCTGGACAACGGTCGCCCTCCGCGGGGACAGCCGTTGTCCATGGCCAGCGCGCCAACGCGCTACCATGCGGGACTCGCTCAACCCGAGCGGAGGTGACTGGCACATGGCGAAGGTGACGGGAACGGCCCTCGTGACGGGCGGCAATCGTGGACTGGGGCTCGAGGTCTGCCGGCAGCTCGGCCGGCTCGGCATGAAGGTGCTGCTCGCGGCCCGGGACATCGCCGCGGGCGCCGAGGCCACCTCCGCGCTGCACGCCGAGGGCCTCGAGGTGACCTTCGAGCCCCTCGACGTCACCTCCCAGGAGAGCATCGCCAACCTGGCCGATCGGCTGGAGCGCCAGGGCACCCGGCTCTCGGCGCTCGTCAACAACGCGGGCATCGCCCTGGACGGCTTCAACGCGGACGTCGTCGAGCGGACCCTCGCCGTGAACTTCTTCGGGGTGATGCACCTCACGCGGCGCCTGCTGCCCCTCATGGCCGAGCACGGCCGCATCGTCATGGTGTCCAGCGGCATGGGCGAGCTGCGGGGCCTGTCCCCGACGGCCCGCCGGCGCTTCGACCCGCCTCCCTCCCAGGAGGAGCTGGTCGCCCACGTGCGCGCCTTCCTCGAGGACGTACGCAGCGACCAGTACACGGAGAAGGGCTGGCCGGGCTCGGCCTACCGGGTCTCGAAGGTGGGGCTCAACACCCTGACGCGCCTGCTCGCCGAGGAGCTGAAGGCGCGGCACCTGCTCGTGAACGCCGTCTGCCCGGGCTGGGTGCGGACGCGCATGGGCGGGGCGGGGGCCTCGCGTGGGGTGGAGGAGGGGGCGGACACGCTCGTCTGGGCGGCGACGCTGCCCCCGGACGGCCCCACGGGAGGCTTCTTTCGCGACCGCCGGGCAATTCCCTGGTAGTCAGGGCCGGCCGAGCGTCGCCGTCCCTGGGCTGTCGGAGCGCCTCTCACTCCCTCGGGAGTCCCGCCGCCATGTCGGCGCGGGTGGGTATGTTCCCCTCGTGAGTCCTGCATGCCTGCCCGGTCGCTTCTTTTGAGGAAGCGAGCACGAGTCAACACGTTGTCACGCCGCTTTGCTGTCTGGTGGAAGGCCGGGCACCCGGACGCCCGTACCGGTCAAGTGTCTCCCTTGCCGCTCCAGACGCCCCCTCCCATAATGGCCGCCACCTTCCCCGGAGAGCACGTGCAGGTCCACCGAGCCAAAACCCTCTTGGCCGTGACGGTTGCCCTTTTCGTCACGCTTCCGCGCGCCGGTGTTGCCGCCGCGGACGACAAGAAGCGCGCCGAGCGCGAGGCCCTCAAGGCTTCGTTGCTTCAGGTTCTGCAACGCGAACCCCTCAACGCGAGTCGTGTGGGCGTCCACATGATGAGCCTCGATGACGGCTCCGTCGTGTTCAGCCAGAACGCCGACGAGCTGCTCAACCCCGCCTCCAACGTGAAGCTCGTCACCTCGGCGGCGGCGCTCGTCACCCTCGGGCCCGAGTACCGCTTCGAGACCGAGTTCCTCGTGGAGCAGGAGTCCGACGGCCTCAAGGCCAAGACGCTCTACGTGCGTGGCAAGGGCGACCCCTCCATCACCACCGAGCGCCTCTACGCCATCGTCGGGGACCTCTTCCACACCGGCCTGCGCGAGGTGCAGGACATCGTCGTGGACGACTCGTGGTTCGACGCCGAGCGCACCCCTCCCGGCTATGACCAGGAGGAGTCGGATCGGGCCTACATGGCCCCCACCGGCGCGGTGAGCCTCAACTGGAACGCGGTGGGCGTGTTCCTGCGCCCCGGCGAGGCCGTGGGCGCCAAGGGCGTGGTGGAGATCGAGCCGCAGAGCGACTTCTTCGTGGTGGAGAACGCGCTGACCACCGGCAACCGCCGGGCCCGCCGCTTCTCGGTGGCCTCGGACGCGGCTGGCGCCCAGCAGAAGATCATCGTGCGGGGCCAGGTGCCGGAAGCCGGCGGCTACATGAGCGTGTACAAGAAGATCGACAACCCGCCCATGTACTTCGGCCAGACGCTCAAGCAGCTGATGAACGCGCGGGGCATCAAGGTGAAGGGCAAGGTGAAGCTGGCCACCACGCCCTCCAAGGCGACGAAGCTGGTGTACGTGTCCACCTCGGACACCTTCGACATCATCCTCAAGCGCCTCAACAAGCTGTCCAGCAACTTCGTGGCCGAGACGCTCCTCAAGACGATGGGCGCCGAGGCGCGAGGCGCTCCGGGCTCCTTCGCCAAGGGCATCGACGTGGTGGAGGACTTCCTCGCGCGCGAGGTGGGCATTCCTCGCGGCACCTACGTGATGAAGAACGGCAGCGGCCTCAACGACACCAACCGCTTCTCCGCCGCGCAGTTCGACCGGATCCTCCGCTACATGTACGAGCGCTTCCCGCTGGCGCCCGAGTACCTCTCCTCGCTGGGCATCGCCGGCAAGGACGGCACGCTCAAGTACCGCTTCGACGGCACCGAGGCCGTGGGCCGGCTGCGCGCCAAGACGGGCACGCTGGAGAACGTGACGGCCCTGAGTGGCTACGTGCAGGCGGCCGGTGGGGAGAAGTTCATCTTCTCCATGATGGTCAACGACTACCCGGGCCGCTCCGGACCGGTGGTGCGCGGGCTGGATGCGCTGGGCGCGGCGGTGGCCTCGGTGGGCTCCTCCATGGGCCCGGGGCGCGCCGTGGCCGAGCTGGCCAGCGGTGAGAAGGCGAACAGCCCGACGGCGGAGGTGTCCAGCCGGGTGAAGACGTACCTGGCGCTCGGCAGCCAGAGGGATCCGCGCAACATCGGCTTCCTGCGCACGGCGTGGCGCAGCGAGAGGGACCCGGCGGTGCGGGCGGTGGTGGCCGAGAGCCTCTACCAGTCCAACCCGCAGGACTACCTCGGGGTGCGCACGCTGCTGGACAGCTACTCGGCGGGCACGGAGGTGTACGGCCGGCTGCGCACGGTGGCGCGGGAGCTGGCGGTGGAGGTGCCCGGCCTGGGCAGCCTCGTGGAGCTGGCCGCCAGCGGCAACGCCGAGGCGCTCACCCGCATCATCGAGCTGGCCGGGGCCTCCTCGGGCGACATCTCCTCCGAGGGCGAGATGGCCGAGGGCCTGGGCGCGGTGGCCCGCACGGCGCCCGAGGAGCTGGTGCAGGCGCTGCGCGGCGCCTCGGCCCAAGAGCGCGAGGTGACCACCAGCCTGCTGGCGCGCGGGCTCGTCCAGACGGGCGAGGCGGATCACCCCTTCTGGAAGGCGCTGAAGAAGAGCCTCGGCTCCACCGACACGAAGCTGGCGGACTTCGCCCGCTCGCTGGAGGGCACGCTGTCGCGCAAGGTGGCCGAGGAGAAGGCCCCCCGGCCCCAGCAGCTCGTGCCCGCCCAGGTGGTGGCCCCGGCCTCCGCCGTCCAGATGGGGCCCGGCCCCATCGAGCGCACCGCCGAGACCCGTCCAGGCGGGTGAGCCCCTGGCTCGCTGCTTCTGTCGCCCTCCGAGCAAGCGCCCCCCACCGGGTGAAATCCTGTTCAGGTGGGACTTTGGGCGTATGCTATAGGGCGACCCGGATGCGGGCTATGCTTGGCCGCATCTGGACGCACGTGACTGGCCCGTGGTGGGCCAGTCCTCGAAGAGAAAGGACGGCGTCATGGCTGGAGGAGTCAACAAGGTCATCCTCATTGGCAACCTCGGAGCGGATCCCGAGGTGCGCTTCACCCCGGGTGGCCAGGCAGTGGCCAACTTCCGTATCGCGACCAGCGACACCTGGACCGACAAGAACGGCCAGAAGCAGGAGCGCACGGAGTGGCACCGCATCGTGGTGTGGGGGAAGCTCGCGGAGCTCTGCGGCGAGTACCTGAAGAAGGGCCGCCAGTGCTACGTCGAGGGTCGCCTGCAGACGCGCGAGTGGACGGACAAGGAGAACCGGAAGAACTACACCACCGAGGTGGTGGCCAACGCGGTGACCTTCCTCGGCGGCCGTGACGGCGCCGGAGCGGGCTCGGGCGGTGGCGGCGGCGGCGGTGGTGGCCGCGGCGGCTACTCGCAGCAGCGCGGCGGGGGCCAGCAGCAGGGTGGTGGCTACGACGACTACGGCCCGCCTCCGATGGGCATGGACGAAGGCGGTGGTGGTGGTGGTGGCGGCAGCGGTGGCGGGGACGACGACATCCCGTTCTAGGCTCCGCGCCTCGTGAAAGTGCAACGGCCGCTCCCGGGAGACCGGGGCGGCCGTTGTCGTTTCAGGCGAGGGGAGGGGGACTGCTCCCCCCGGGGCTCACCCGTAGGCGGCGCCGGCGCGGTAGAGCGCGAAGATGGCGCCCCAGCCCATGGCCAGCAGCACCAGGAAGATGACGATGGACCACGGCTCGAAGCGGCGCATGGAGCGCTCGGAGGCCAGCAGACCCCAGCCCATGGCGAAGCCCTGCAGGCCGTTGGCGATGTGGTACGCCGTGGCCAGCACGCCCAGCACGTAGACGGTGATGGTCGGCGGGTGGAAGTGCATCTCCCGGGCGATGTCCGCGAACGGCTCCGCGTGACCCTGGACGAGGCGCGGGTGCAGGAAGGCCAGCCACATGTGCGCGCCGAGGAAGAAGATGAGGGCGACGCCGGCCGCGCGCTGAAGGATGTACTTGAGGTTGCTGTAGTACGGGTAGGCCGCGTTGTTGGGCCGGAAGCTCAACAGCCGCACGACGCCCCAGCCGGTGTGGAAGAGCAGGGGCAGGATGACGATGAGGAACGTGGCGATCTGCGCGTACGGGTGCTTGTACTGCGTCACCGAGGACTGCCAGGCCTCGGCGCCCTGGAAGGCGGCGAGGTTGTCCCACAGGTGGTTCACCACCCAGATGCTCAGCGGCACCACGGCGAGGAACGAGCCCAGGCGGGACTGGAGGAGCGGCGTCTTCTGGGGAACGGCGGCTGCGGCTTGGGTGCTCATCGGTACTCCGGACATCGCGCGGATGGGGGCCGCGTCGAGTGGGACGGACAGGGCGTTATAGCCCGTCCCCGCCAACGGGTAGGAGTTTCCGCCATCAGCCCCTGGCGTCAGGACGCACGGAGGTATCAGCCGGGGTGATGCCTGCCAGGAGGCCCCGCTGGCCGCCCCCCGGGCAAGGGCCGCCATTCCGGCATTGGCGAGCGGCTCGCGGGTGGGCACGCTAGTTCCAACTGCTATGGCCGATGAACTCGTCAGTGGACTCCTGAAGGAAACCGACCTGCGCGTGGTGCTCGTCACCGCGGGCGAACTGTCCCGCCGGGCGCGGGAGCTGCACCACTCCGCCTCGGCTTCCGCCTCGCTGCTGGCGCAGGCCCTGACCGCCGCCGCCCTGCTCGCCTCCCTGCAGAAGGGCGACTCGCGCGTGAACCTCCAGCTCGAGTGCGACGGGGCCCTGCGGGGCCTCTTCGTGGACGGCGACACCTCGGGCGTGCTGCGCGGCTACAGCAAGAATCCCCTCGTGGCCCACGTGGGCTCCGAGGGCGAGTACCACTGGCGTCCGGCGCTCGGGAACAAGGGCTTCCTCTCCGTGCTGCGCGACCTGGGCGGCGGCGAGTACTACCGCTCCGCGGTGGAGCTGGAGGCCTTCGACCTGGCGAAGGACCTGGAGCGCTACTTCACCATCTCGGACCAGGTCCCCACGCGCGTCTACCTCACCGTGCTGCCGACCCAGTCCGACGGCACCCTGGAGCCGCTGGGCAGCGTGGTGGGCATGCTCCTCCAGACCCTGCCCAATGGGGACCCGGACGCCTTCCGAGCGCTCGGTACCCGGCTCGCCGGACAGTTCGAGGGCACTGTGCGGGTCCACGCCCACCAGGGGGCGGCGGCCCTCCTCAAGGCGCTGGTGCCCGAGCCGGACCTGGAGGTGATGTCCCGCTACCCCGTCGCCTACACCTGCTCCTGCAGCAAGGACCGGGTGAAGCGGGCCCTGCTGTCCCTGGGGCGCGAGGAGCTGGAGGACATCCTCGCCAAGGAAGGTCAGGCCGAGGCGGACTGTCACTTCTGCACGACGCGCTACGTCGTCAGCGGGGACGAGATTCGCGAGATGTTGGCGGCCATGGCCTCGGCCACGAGCTGAGCCAGGAGCAGGCGAGCAGGCTCGGTCGGGGGTGGCGGGGCTGCGCCCACCGGAGTATGACGGCACCGCACCTCACTCCCCGGAGTCCTCACCGTGGCCACCAAGCGGGCAACGCCCAAGGCGGCGTCCAAGGCGGCGCCCAAGGCACCGCCCAAGGGCAGCAAGGGCAAGCCTTCCCCGAATCAGCAGGTGGAGAAGCTCGTCTCCATTCCATCGGACATGATTCTCGCGCCCCAGGCGGAGGCGCCGCGCCAGCTCACCGGGAGGGACCAATCGCGACAGAAGAGCAGCGTCCAGGAGCTGTCCTGGGCGGAGTTCGACCGCGCGGTGCAGGCGCTCGCGGTCTCCATCAGCAAGACGTACAAGCCCCAGGCGGTAGTCGGCGTGGCGCACGGGGGCGTGTTCGTGGGCGGGGCGCTCTCGAGCGCGCTCGGCTGTGAGTTCTACCCGGTGCGCATCAGCCGCCGCAGCCGGGACAAGGGCGCCGCCAAGCCGAAGCTGAGCGGGGAGATGCCGCGCGAGCTCAAGGGCAAGCGCGTGCTCATCGTGGACGATGTCGTCTCCAGCGGCGACACGCTGGAGCTGGCCACGGCCCTGGCGCAGAAGGTGGGCGCCAAGGAGGTGGACACCGCCGCCCTGGTGGCCCGCCCCGGTGGCTTCGCCCCGGGCTTCTGCGCGCTGCCCACCGAGGCCCTCGTCGTCTTCCCGTGGGACTACGAGGCCGTCACCGAGGACGACCGCTTCGACGTGGATCCGGACAAGGCGGGGGCGTAGCCGAGGGGAGAGCCGGGCGAGATGATCATCGGTACCGCGGGGCACATCGATCACGGCAAGACGTCACTGGTCAAGGCGCTCACCGGTATCGACACCGACAGGCTGAAGGAAGAGAAGCGCCGGGGGATCACGCTGGAGCTGGGGTTCGCCCATCTCCAGCTGGACGATGGCACGGTGGCGGGCGTGGTGGACGTGCCCGGGCACGAGCGCTTCGTCAAGGCGATGGTGGCGGGCGCCGGCGGGGTGGACCTGGCGGTGCTGGTGGTGGCGGCGGACGAGGGCGTGATGCCCCAGACGCGCGAGCACCTGGACATCTGCCGGCTGCTGGGCGTGAAGGCCGGCGTCATCGCGCTCACCAAGTCGGATCTGCTCGCGGAGCTGGGCGCGGAGTGGCGCGCGCTGGTGGAGGCGGACCTGGGCGCGCTGGTGGCCGGCACCTTCCTGGAGGGCGCGCCGGTGGTGCCCGTGTCCTCGAAGACGGGGGAGGGGCTGGCCGAGCTGCGCGCCGCGCTCACCCGGGCCGCGAAGGGACTGCCCACGCGCCCCTCGGAGGGCCCCGCGTTCCTCCCGGTGGACCGGGCCTTCACCATCAAGGGCTTTGGCACGGTGGTGACGGGCACGCTGCTGTCCGGCACCTTCTCGGTGGAGGACGCCGTGTCGCTGCTGCCGGGCCTGCCCGGGCCCCTGCGCGTGCGCGGGCTGCAGATGCACGGCGAGGCGGTGCAGAAGGTGGCGGCGGGCCAGCGCACCGCGGTGAACCTGACGGGCGTGGAGCCCGAGGCGATTGCGCGCGGCATGGTGCTGGTGAAGGCGGGCGAGGTGCCCGAGACGCACATGCTGGACGTGGAGCTGAGCCTGCTGCCCGCGGCCGAGGTGGCGCTGCCCAAGCGGCGCAAGCTGCTGCTGCACCTGGGCACCGCGCAGGTGGAGGCCACGGTGGCGCTGTTGGACCTGGAGAAGCTGGAGCCGGGGGAGACGGCGCTCGCGCAGCTGCGCCTCTCCGAGCCGATGGCGGCGCTGGTGGGCCAGCGCTTCATCCTCCGGGGCTCGCGCTCACTGCCGGGCCGGGGCGCCACGCTGGCCGGTGGGCGCGTGCTGTCCATCACCCCGCCGCGTCGACGCAAGGGCGGCTCCGAGGTGGTGGCCCCGCTGCTGGAGGCGGACGCCAACGGCATGGTGGCGTGGCTGCTGCGCCAGTCGGGCTACCGCGGCCTCACCCAGGCCGAGCTCTTCGCTCGCTCGGCGCTGGCGCCCAAGGTGCTCTCCCGCGCGCTGGAGCTGCTCGGTGCGCGGGGCGCGGCGCTGCTGGTGGACCGGGAGCGGCGGCTCTACCTCTCGGGCGAGGTCTTCGAGGGCCTGCAGGCGCGCGCCCTGGCGCTGCTGGCCGCCTTCCACGAGCGCGAGCCGCTGCGCGAGGGCCTCTCGCGCGAGGAGCTGCGCCAGCGCCTGTCGGGCGAGCTGGACGCGCGCGCCTTCGCCCGGGTGGTGCAGGCGCTGGGGGACGCGGGGAAGGTGGAGGTGGAGAAGGAGGTGGTGCGCCTCAAGGGGCGGGGCCGGAGGCTCACCCTGGACGAGGAGGCGGCGCGGGCGCGGCTGGTGGCGGACCTGTCGGGCGCGGGCCTCGCGCCTCCCACGCTCAACGAGCTGGCCCAGCGGCTCCACCTGCCGGTGGCGCGGGTGCAGGAGTTGTTGAAGGTGGCGGTGGCCGAGGGGCGGGTGGTGGGGGTCAGCGAGGAGCTGTTCTTCGACGCGGGAGCGCTGGCCGAGCTGAAGGAGCGGCTGGTTGCCCACCTGCGCGAGAAGAAGGAGATTTCCACCCAGGCCTTCAAGGAGCTGGTGGGCCAGACCCGGAAGTTCGTCATCCCCCTCTCGGAGTACTTCGATCGGGAGAAGGTGACGCTCCGGGTCGGAGAGAAGCGGGTGCTGCGGCGCGCATGATGACGAGGCGTTACAGCGAGGCCGCCCTGCGGTCCCTCATCGAGTCCTTCGGCAACCCCATCTACGTGGCCCGGGCGGGACGGGTGTGGGTGGCGAACGAGGCCTACCTCGACATGCTGGGGCTGGGCCGGGAGCAGGTGGAAGGGCGCTTCATGCTGGACTTCGTCCACCCGGAGGATCGGGCGCGGCTGGAGGTGCGCCAGCGCCTGCGCGACGCGGGCACCTTGAAGGAGGCGGAGCCCCGGCGCTACCTGCTGCCGGCGACCTCGAACCGGGGCGTGCGCGAGGTGGCGGTCCACGTGCAGGAGGTGGAGCTGGAGGAGGGGGGCCGGGCGCAGCTCATCAACTGCGTGGTGCTGGGAGCACGGCCCGCGGAGTTGGAGCTCGCCGAGCGCCTGGTGGAGACGTCCGCGGAGCTCGTCGCGGCGCGCTCGGAGGAGGCGGTGCGGCGGGGGGCCCTCGCGGGCCTCACCCGTGCGGGCCTCTCCGCGCGCTTCCTGTGGCGCGACGGCGAGGGCTTCACCGCTCGCGACGGGGGCCCGCCGCTGGAGGACTCGGCGCTGGGCCTGCGGGCGCTCTCCGAGGGACGGCCCGTCTTCGGCTCCATTCCGGGCCACGAGTCCACCCATGTCTACCTGCCGCTCGGCACCACGGTGTCGGAGGTGCTGTGGGTGGCGGGCTCGGGGCTGTCGCCCTCGTATGGCTCGGTGCTGGCGCTCTTCGCCAAGGTGGTGGGGGCGGCCCTCACCGACGCGCGGCTGCTGGCGGACGTGGAGCGGGGCCGGTGGGAGATGGTGGCCGTGGCCGAGGCGGCGCGCTTCGTCGCCCAACCCGAGCCGCCCACGCCCGAGGACTTCCTCGAGCGACTGGCCACGCTGCTCGGCGCGGAGGCCGTGCTGCTGTACGTCCCCGAGTCGCCCGAGGGGGCGTTGAGCCTCTCGGCCCACGTGGGCCTGGACGGAGACCTGCGCGCGGTGCTCGCCGCGCCCCTGGGGGGGATGTCGCCCTCGCTGGCGGCGGCTCGGGGCGCGGTGCTCTCCACCGAGGGCGAGGAGGGGGCGTTGATGCGGGCCACCGGCGGGCGCCTGGGCTGTGGCGCGGCGATGCGCCTGTCCCATGGCGGCCACCCTCGGGGCCTCCTCCAGGTGGTGCGTGCTCCGGGGCGCCCCTTCAATGGGGCGGACTTGCGGCTGCTGGGGCCCCTGTCCGAGCTGCTGATGACGCTGCTCGACCAGCGCCGCCTGCGCGCCGAGTCCGCCCGGCAGCTCGCCGACACGCGCCTGCTGCTGGACCTGGCCCGCACCACCACCGCCACCCTGGAGGTGGCCACCATCCTGGACGTGGCCGCGGACTTCCTCGTCAAGCTGCTGGACGTCTCCAACTGCTTCATCCTCCTGCATGACGAGCAGGCCGGTGTCCTGCGGGGTTCCGCGGCCTCCGTCACCCACCGCGACTTCTTCCGCACCGTGGTGATTCCGGTGCAGGACCCCGACAGCGTCTCCGCGCGCGTGGCCCGCGAGCGTCGGCCCATCGCCCTGCCGGACCTGTCGAAGGTCGAGGGCATGGCGCAGCACGAGCTCGCCCGCCGCTTCGACGAGAAGGCCGTGCTGGCGCTGCCGCTCACCTCGCGCGAGGAGCTCATCGGCGTGGTGCTGGTGGACGACACCCGCGGCCCGCGCGTCTTCGGTCCCTCCTTCATCGAGCTGGCCGAGGCCACGTGTGGGCAGATTGCCCTGGCCATCGCCAACGCGCGCCTCTACGAGTCGCTCTGGGCCTCGTACGCGGAGCTGGCCGCCGCGCGCGCGGAGATGGTCAAGCGCGAGCGCCTGGTCGCGCTCGGTGAGCTGTCCGCCATCGTGGCCCACGAGGTGCGCAACCCCCTGGGCACCATCTTCAACGCCGTGGCCTCGCTGCGCCGCATGCTCAAGCCCGAGGGCGATCAGGTCATGCTGCTGGACATCCTCGCGGAGGAGAGCGATCGGCTCGACCGCATGGTGGGTGCCCTGCTGGACTTCACCCGCCCGCGCGAGCCCATCCTGCACGCCGAGGACATCCCCCGGCTGCTGCAGGACGCCGTGGAATTCGCACGGACCTGTCAGGGGGGCAATGGCCGCATCACCCTCTCCATCGAGGTGGAGCCGGAGCTGCCCCGGGTGCCCTTGGACCGGCGCCTCATCCGCCAGGTCCTCGTCAACGTGCTCCTCAACGCCCTCCAGTCCATGCCGCAGGGCGGGTTGGTGCAGGTGCGCTCCCGGCGCGAGGTGCATGGCCCCCGGGAGATGCTGCGCATCGACGTGGCGGACCAGGGCTGTGGCATCCCCACCGAGCTCGTCCACCGCGTCTTCGAGCCCTTCTTCACCACCAAGGCCCAGGGCACCGGGCTGGGCCTCGCGGTGGTCAAGCGCATCATCGAGGAGCACCACGGGGACTTGTCCCTGGAGAGTGCCCCGGGGCGTGGCACCACCTTCACCTTCCGTCTTCCCCTCACCCAGCCGACGAGTCCGCCGTGAACGATGCATCGACTCCTCCCCCGCGCGGTCGCATCCTGGTCGTGGACGACCAGCGCAACATGCGCGCCACCACCGCGCTCCTCCTGCGCTCCGCGGGCTACACCGTCCAGGAGGCCGCCACGGGAGAGGAGGCGCTCGCCACCCTGTCGAGCAGTGGAGTGGACC
>NZ_DASVSO010000892.1:0-4741 GCF_036388035.1 Archangium sp. | reverse complement strand
CAAGGACGTCATCGGCTGCGCCGCCACCGGCACGGGCAAGACGGCCGCGTACGTGCTGCCCCTGGTGGAGCGCTTCGCCGGCCGCAAGGGTCCGCTGGGCCTGGTGCTGGCGCCCACCCGCGAGCTGGTGCAGCAGATCGCCGGGCCGGTGGGCTTCTTCGGCGAGTCGCGCGGCGTCACGCACGCGGTGGTCATCGGCGGCGAGGACATGGGAGCGCAGGTGGAGGCGCTGAAGCGCAAGCCCACGCTGGTGCTGGCCACGCCCGGGCGACTGGTGGACCTGCTGGGCTCGGGCGCCGCGGCGTTCCCGCACCTGGAGGCCCTGGTGCTGGACGAGGCGGACCGGATGCTCGACATGGGCTTCCTGCCGCAGATCCAGCAGATCCTCGCGGCCCTGCCTCGCAAGCGGCAGACGCTCCTGTACTCCGCGACGCTGGGCCCAGACGTGAGCCAGTTCGCCCGCGAGTGGCTGCACAAGCCGGTGCGCGTGGAGGTGACGCGCAGTGGCACGCCCGCCGAGCGCGCCGAGCAGCGGCTGTACGTGGTGAAGCCGGAGGAGAAGTCGGCGCTGCTGCTCACGCTGCTCGCGCGGGACGAGGCGACGGCGCTCGTCTTCACCCGGACGAAGGAGCGCGCGGACAAGGTGCACCAGGCGCTCCAGCGAGCGGGGTACCGGTGCGCGGTGCTGCACGCGGACCGGACGCAGAACCAGCGCAACCAGGCGATGGAGGGCTTTCGCAAGGGCACATACCGGTGCCTGGTGGCCACGGACATCGCGGCGCGAGGGCTGGACGTGGAGGACGTGGGGCACGTCATCAACTACGACCTGCCGCACGCGCCGGAGGACTACGTGCACCGCATCGGCCGCACGGCGCGCGCCTCCGCGAGCGGCGTGGCCTCGACGTTCACCACGTCGAAGGACCGGCAGGTGGTGGAGAGCATCGAGCGGCTCATGCGGGGCGGGATTCCCCGCGCGACCGTGCCGCGCGAGGACCCCATCTTCCAGGAGGAGGTGGAACGCCTCAAGGCCGCTCAGCGCGACCCGGGCCCGCCCCAGAAGGACCACGGTGCCTCCAAGAAAGAGCCAGGGCAGGCGCCGGGGCGGCACGCGCGGACGCACGGGCGCGCTCCTCGGAAGTGAGGCGGGAAGAGCAGGCCCGGCATTCGGAGGCTACTGGAGCTCGACGTAGGCGCGGAGCCGGGTCGTCCGGGTCTCCGCGTACGGGTCACGCAGGAGAGTGCCAGTGAACGAGTCCTCGTAGCCGCTGGCATTGCCACGCCAGGTGGCGGTCGCCTCCACGCGGTAGGAGCCCGCGGGGAAGGTGGTGACCGGGGCGATGTCCGCGGGGAGCGGGAAGGGCGTGAAGGAGGTGACCGCAGCGGGCGCCATCACGCGCCACCCCAGGGGACCCGGTCCGGTCTTGGATGCGAGCTCCAGCTCCACCATGTGCGCGGAGGCATCATGGTTCCAGCGGAGGACGAGGCCGGAGCGCGAGGCGCTGGCCGGTGCCTCCAGGGTCCCCACGGCCGGCGAGGCGATGCTCACGGGGCTCAGGAGTGTGACCGCCGCGGACGAGGTGCGGCCCACGGGCATGTCCGTCTGGACCTCTCCCCTGGGGAGGTTCGCCGCATCACCCGCGGAGACGCGGAGCACCGGGGTGAAGGTCTCGAAGGGGCCCGTCAGCGCGATTGCCGGGACCGAGAGGGGCAGCTTTCCGTCATGGCTGCTGCTGAAGAGGAGCTGGCCGCCCAGGATGTACCGGAGCGAGACTCTCGCTTCGGCGCCCTGGAGTTTGTTGCCCTGCTCTGTCACATCGAGCGACTGGTCCAACGGGTGGTCGAGCGCGATGTCCTGCCCACTGACGACGGTGTCGGCGGCCACGGCGATGTCCTTCTTGAGGCCGACCCGGAGGACCTTTGCGCCCGTGAGCTCGGTCTCACGGGCGAAGAGGTCCACCCGGCCGCGTTCGTCACCTTGGACGTCGATGCTGAAAGAGCCATCCGCGGCCCCCGTGAGGAAGCCATGGAATCCCTTGCCGATCAGGACGACGGACAGGCTCTGGGGAGAGGTCGTGCCCGTCACCCTGCCGGTGATGGTGCCCTGCTTCTTCCAGGAGATGGCCGAATTCAGAGCCGCTGAGCCCGGCAGCCAGACCTCGGCCCGGTTGATCGCGAGGTAGGTGTTCACCTGTACGGTGCCGGTCGAGGACACCATGACAAGGCTGACGTCCTGCGGCCCGGTGATGGACGGGTCGTGGAACCGCGCCACGCCGCTGCTGTCGACGGGCTCGCGGAACCTGCTGCCATCGCCGAGGAGCACATGGACGTTGCTGTAGAACCGGAGGGTGGCGCGGATGTCGTCCGGGATGTGGACAGTGAAGGAGGGGGACGTGCCGGCATCAGGGGCACCCCCTTCGCCCGCGTCAGGACGCGGGTCGTCGATTTTCGGGGGATGACAGGCGGCGAAGAGCAGAACGAGGAGGGGAATCAGTCGGGTCTGGGTCATCGAGCAGCACAGTACGGAGATGCGCCAACGAGCCTGACGGAGGGCCGATGAAAAAAATGAATGGGCAGCTACTCGTGACCGCGGCGAGGCAGTAACGGCAGAGATCAGGTCGATTTACCCCATGCCCTGCGTCCTTCTCTGTCTGTCGCCTAGGACCCTCCACTGCGGGGCATGGACACAGGACGTGCCTGGTTGGTGCTCTCTTTGGGAGCAGAGCGCGAGTACGCAGGAAACGTGGGGTACGACGATGAGCTGGACACGGTCTACCGCTACGACAGCTTCGTGCCGAACCATCGGCAGATGAGCGAGGGGGATCTGCTGATCCTCTGCGATCGAAAGAGCGTTCTGGGTCTCGCGAGGATCTCCAGGCGAGTCTTCTTCGACAAGCCCAAAGAGCTGAGGCGCTGTCCTGAGTGCAGAATTGCGACCATCAAGGAGCGCAAGGAGAAGCGCCCGAAGTTCAGGTGCAGGGATGGCCACACGTTCGATGAGCATGAGCTTGTAGTGACATCGGAGCCCTGTACTCACTACGAGGCCTATTTCGACGGGTCCTTCCGGAGTGTCCGAGGAATCTCCGTGCAGGAGGTGCGTCGGGCCTGCCCGAAATTCAATGGGCAGCTCGCCATGCAGGAGGTTGATCTCGATCGCTTGGGGGAGGCTGCGGCGCTACTGCGTGGGCAGGCAGGGACGTTGCCCAAAGCGGGTCAGGGTGTCGGACCCATGGCGGCCGACGCTTTGGACGATGCGTACGTGCCCGATGGGCGCGATGAAAGGGAGAGCACCTCGCGTCAGGTCCGTACGCGCAAGGGGCAGGCTGCCTTCCGTGAGAAACTCCGGGCGCGCTTCGACGATACCTGTGTGGTGACCCGGTGCCGGGTTCCAGACCTGCTCGAAGCGGCTCACATCTCTCCCTATCGAGGCGAGAAGGACAATCATCCCTCCAATGGGCTGCTGCTGCGTGCGGACATCCACACGCTCTTTGATTTGGAATTGCTCGGAATCGACCCGGCGACGCGCGAAGTCCACCTGCACCCGAAGCTGAAGGGCATGGGGTACGAGCAATTCTCCGGCATCGAGCTCGCGTGTGGGCCACAACTGCCGAGCAGGGAGGCCTTGGAATCACGCTGGAAGAAGTTCCAGTCGGGCTTGCCGCGAAAAGTCGTTACCGCTCGCGGGGCAGGGACAGGGTGAAGCAGGCGCCCTGGCCCGGCTCTCCGCCCACGTCCAGCTTGCCGCCGTGCTCCTGGAGGATGCGCGCGGCGATGGCCAGTCCCAGGCCCGTGCCGCCTTCCTTCGTCGTGAAGTAGGGCTCGAAGATGCGGGCGCGGTGCTCGGGGGGAATCCCCGGGCCGCTGTCCTGCACCTCCACCACCGCCTCCCGCTCGCTGCCTCGCACGCGCACGTGCAGCGCCCCGCCGCCCTTCGTCATCGCCTCCTCGGCGTTCTTCACCAGGTTGACGAGCACCTGCGTGAGCTGGTCCCGGTCCACCTTCGCCACCACTCCCGGCTGCACCTCCGAGTGGATGCTGATGCCCGGCGGCGGTGAGGCGTAGAGCGACAGCACGTTCTGAGCGAGCTCGCCCAGGTCCACCGGCTCCAGTTGCGGCTTGGGCAGGCGCGCGAAGCGGCTGAACTCGTCCACAATCCGCTTCAGCCGGTCCACCTCTTCCAGGATGACGCCCGCGCTCTCGCGGAACAGGCCGGGGAAGCGCGCGTCCTGCGCGTCCTGCACCGCCATCAGCGTCTCCAGCGACATGCGGATGGGCGTCAGCGGGTTCTTGATTTCGTGCGCCAGCCGCCTCGCCACCTCCTGCCACGCGGCCACGCGCTCGCTGGCCACCAGTTGCTCGGTGGTGGAGCGCAGCTCCGTCGTCATGTGGTTGAACGTCTTCACCAGCTCGCCCACCTCGCCCGTGGCCTTCACCTGTACCTGCACGTCCAGCGCGCCCTCGCCCACGCGCCTCGCGCCCGAGGTGAGTGCCTCCACCGGCTGGGTGATGCGCCGGGCCATCAGCATCCCCAGCAGCACCGAGAAGCTCAGGCCCAGGCCGGCCAGCAACAGGAAGGAGCGGAACACGCCCAGGGTGGCTTCACGCTCGGCCGCGCGGCTGAAGACGAGCCGCACCGTGGCGGCCTCGCCCAGTGGCAGCACGCGCGACACCGTGGGCGGCGTGACGTCGCCGGCCCGCGCCACCACCGTGTCCCCGGACAGCAGCGACACCTCGGCTCCCGTGA
>NZ_DASVSO010000891.1:0-6222 GCF_036388035.1 Archangium sp. | reverse complement strand
GACCGGGGCCGTCGGCGCGGGGACGACGAGGTAGGAGCCCGTGCCGCGCTGCTGCACCCGCATGCCCTTGGCCTCGAGGCTCTTGAGCCACGCCTGCTGCTCCGGGGTGAGCGGACCGGCGCGCGTGGACTGCACCACCAGGGAGCCGGAGCTCGGGTTGACGACGACCTGGGTGTAGGGCGGGGCGCCCGGGTAGCCGGGCTTCTGGTCCGACTTCAGCAGGTTGGAGACGTGGTACGCGCTGGCACCGAGCAGCACCACGGCCAGGGCGATGTACTGCATCCGCTGGGAGCGCTTCTTGCTCTGCGGCGGCTGGGGCTCTTCCGCCTGGAACGTCACCTTGCCCGCGGCGGGGGCGGCCGCCTTCTTCTGCACCGGGGCGTGGCGGTCCACCGGCTGGTTCGAGGCCGCCTTCACATTGCTGGCGAACTCGATGGCCTCCGTGGTCAGGGTCTCCGCGGTGCGGTCGATGGCGAGCGCCAGCTCCGGCGTGGCGCCGTTGCTGGTGCGCGCGGCCTCCAGCACCCGATCCGTCTCGGCCAGCAGCGCGTCGAGCGCCGCCTGGTCCACGCGGCCCTCGGCCGTCAGGAGCAGATCCGTGGCCGCCGCCAGACGCCAGCGCGCCAGGAGCGCGTCGCGCAGGACATCGGCCACTCCGTCCGCCTGGAGTGCCTCGCGCTCGGGCTGGGTGAGCTTCTCCTGGAGCTTGCGGGCCCCCGGGAGCGACACCGCCAGCGTCAGCCGGCCACGGAGGATCTCCAGGGCCTGCTCCTGCGAGGGCACGTTGCCGGGCCAGGTCGCGGGTTGCTCCAACTTCTTGGGCGCCAGCGCGGCGAGCGCGCTCTCATCCGACGTCGAGGGGAGGGGGGTTTCCTGTTCGTTTGCCATGGGCCACGCGGGTTGACGGGTGCCGCATCATCCGATTGTTGGCCCGGCAAGACAATCGGTCGCCTGTGGGGGGACGGGCGGGAGGAGCAAGCGGCGAGGGCCGGAACGCCCCCGGGCGCATGGTTGCAGGTGCAACAAAGACAGGACTTCCCGGAGAGGACGCACTACCCGGGTGGGAGGACCACCCCCGGGCACCTCTCTCCACCGCCGCTGTCCTCGCCCCGAGCCGGGCCGCTGGCTCAGGGGACTGGCCGGCCCGAGGAGGCCTGCGCCATGCGCAGCGAGCGCTCCATCAGCTCGCCCTGGGCCCAGCGCTTCTCCCCCTCGGGGGCGCGCCGCAGCCACGTCCCGTCCGGCTCGAGCTGCCAGGCGTGCGTGTTGTCGGCGAGGCCCCGGTCGAGCAGATCCCTCACCTGGGCGATGAGCGGGGGCTCCTCCACCGGCACCAGGGCCTCCACGCGGTGGTCCAGGTTGCGCGGCATGAGATCCGCCGAGCCGATGTAGCAGCGCGTCTCCCCCCCCCGCTCGAAGAGGTAGATGCGGGAGTGCTCCAGGAAGCGGCCGAGCGTGGAGACGACGCGGATGTTCTCCGAGACGCCGGCCACCCCGGGGCGCAGGCAGCAGATGCCGCGGATGTTGAGCTCCACCTTCACCCCGGCGCGCGAGGCGTCGTAGAGGGCGCGGATCATCGCCGGGTCCACCAGCGCGTTCATCTTCATCTGGATGCGGGCGGGGTGTTCGGCCGAGTGCGCGGCGGCGGTGCGGCGGATCTCCTGGAGCAGGCCCTCGCGCATGTTGATGGGGGCCACCAGCAGCTTGCGGAAGGACTTGGGGCGGGCGAAGCCGGTGAGGAAGTTGAAGAGGTCCGCCACGTCCGCGCCAATGTCCGGATCCGTGGTGAACAGCCCGAGGTCCGTGTAGAGCCGGGCCGTCTTCGGGTTGTAGTTGCCGGTGCCGATGTGGACGTAGTGGCGCACCCGCTCGCCCTCGCGGCGGACGATGAGGATGGCCTTGGCGTGCGTCTTGAGGCCGGGGATGCCGTAGACGACGTGGACGCCCGCCTCCTCCAGCGCGAGCGCCCACTGGATGTTGGTGCGCTCGTCGAAGCGGGCCTTGAGCTCCACCATGCACACGGCCTGCTTGCCGCTCTCGGTGGCGCGGATGAGGGCGGGCACCAGCGGGGACTTGTCCGAGGTGCGGTAGACGGTCTGCTTGATGGCGAGCACGTCTGGATCCTCCACCGCCTCGTTGACGAAGCGCTCCACCGAGCTGGAGAAGGACTCGTAGGGGTGGTGGACGAGCAGCGCGCCCCGGCGCATGGCCGACATCACCGTGATGCCGTCCGCTTCGCCCTCGGCCCGCAGCCGGGGCTGGGTGATGGGCACCCACGGTGGATCCCTCAGCTCGGCGAAGCCCGGGGTGAAGACCAGGGTCATGAGGTCCGCGAGGTCCAACAGGCCGTGCTCCTCGTAGATCTGCAGCGGCTCCACCCCGAGCGCCTCCACCAGCGGCTCGCGCAGCTTGGGGCTCATCCCCGCCTGCAGCTCCAGGCGGATGACGTCTCCGAAGCGGCGCTGGCGCAGCTCGGTCTGCACGGCCACCAGCAGATCCTCGGCGTCCTCGGAGACGGTGAAGTCCGCGTCGCGGGTGACGCGGAACAGGCCGTAGTCGAGCACCTCCATGCCGGGGAACAGGGCGCCCAGGTGGTGGGCGATGATCTCCTCGAGCGGGACGAAGGCCGTGCTGCCCTTGAGGGGGACGAAGCGCGGCAGCGCCTCCTTGGGGACTTTCACCCGCGCCACGGTCTCCTCCTCGGCGACGGGGTCGCGCAGCAGCACCGCGAGGCTGAGCGAGAGGTTGGAGATGTACGGGAAGTGCCGGCCCAGGCCGATGGCCAGCGGGGTGAGCACGGGGAAGATCTGCTCGCGGAAGCGCTGGTCCACCTGGGCGCGCGACTCCGCGTCGAGCTCCTTCATGCGGAGGATGCGCAGGCCCTTCTCCGAGAGCGCGGGGCGGAGCTGGCGCTCGACGCAGTCGTTGTGGCGCCGGGCCTGCTCGAGGATGCGCGTGTGCAGCTTGTCGAGCGTCTCGCCCGGGGTGGTGCCATCCGGCACCAGCCGGGCCACGCGGTTGCGCACCTGCTCGTGCAGCCGGGCCACGCGGATCATGAAGAACTCATCGAGGTTGCGGGCGTAGATGGCGCAGAATTTCAGGCGCTCCATCAGCGGCACCGACGCGTCCTCGGCGAGCTGGAGCACCCGGTTGTTGAAGGCGAGCCAGGACAGCTCCCGGTTGAAGAAGAGGTTGCCATCCGTCACCTCCGTCCCCGGGGGGATGATGTCCCGCTCGACGGGCTTCTGGGTGCTGCTCCGTCCGGAGGTGGAGGTCGTGCGCTTGGCCATTTGCGTTCTCTTGGTGACGGGGGCGCGATGTAGCAAGCCGGGCCCGGGGGGCAGTGTGAAACTTTGAAGAAACGGGGAAATGATCCGCGCCCCCAGGTGTTGGGGCCGCGCCTTTACCGTCCAGAAAGCGAACCCTCCATGCTGTGTCTTCCCCGCGCCTCCCTTCTCGCCGCGCTCGCCCTCCTCGTCGCGCCCGCCGCCCGCGCCGATGCACCGCCCTCGGACGGAGCTCGCTGGTGGAAGCACGTGGAGTTCCTCGCCCGTGACGCGCTGCAAGGGCGCGAGACGGGCAGCAAGGGCTACCGCGAGGCCGCCGCCTACGTCGCCGAGCAGCTCGCGGCCGCTGGGGTGAAGCCAGGGGCCGGCGAGAGCTACCTCCAGGAGGTGGAGCTGCAATCACGCCGGCTGGTGGAGGAGCGCTCGCGCCTCGCGCTGGTGCGGGGAGGCAAGGAGGTGCCGCTGACGTTGGGCCAGGACGCCCTCCTCTCCTCGCGCGTGGGGGAGCCGGGCCCGGTCGACGCGCCCATGGTGTTCGTGGGCTACGGTCTCTCCATCCCCGAGGCGGGGCACGATGACCTCGCTGGCGTGGACCTGAAGGGGAAGATCGCCGTCATCCTCCAGGGTGGCCCCGAGAAGATTCCGGGTGCGCTGCGCGCCCACCACGGCTCCACGGCCGAGCGGGTAAAGGTGCTGAAGCAGGCGGGGGCGGTGGGCCTCGTCACCGTGCAGAATCCCAAGCTGGTGGAAGTGCCGTGGGAGCGCACCGCGGGAGCGCGCAAGCAGCCCTCGATGATGTTCGCCGATGCGTCGCTCAACGAGGACCAGGGGCTGAAGGTGACCGTCACCGTCAACATGGCGCACGCCCAGAAGCTCTTCGTGGGCGCCCCGCACACGTACGAGGCCCTGGTCGCGCTGGCGAACGCGGACAAGCCGCTGCCGAAGTTCGAGCTGCCCGCGCGACTGAAGGCCGAGCTGGCCTTCGAGACCGCGCCGGTGAAGGCCGCCAACGTGGTGGGGGTGCTGCCTGGGAGCGACCCGATGCTCGCGCGGGAGTACGTGGTGATCTCCGCGCACCTGGACCACGTGGGGGTGGGGGAGCCGGTGAAGGGGGACCGCATCTACAACGGGGCCATGGACAACGCCTCGGGCGTGGCGGCGGTGCTCGAGGTGGCGCGGGCGCTCCAGGCCTCGGAGACGAAGCCGAAGCGCTCGGTGCTCTTCGCCCTGGTGGCGGGCGAGGAGAAGGGCCTGCTGGGCGCGAAGTACTTCGCGGCCCGTCCCACCGTGCCAGCGAGCAGCCTGGTGGCGGACCTCAACCTGGACATGTTCCTGCCCCTCACGGCCTTCACCCACGTGGTGGCCTACGGCTTGGAGGAGTCCACCCTCGCCGAGCCGCTGAGGCAGGTGGCCGCGGCCCACGGGGTGAAGGTGCAAGCGGACCCGAGGCCCCACCGGATGGGCTTCGTGCGCAGCGACCAGTACGCCTTCATCCGCGAGGGCGTGCCGGCGCTGGCCTTCAAGTTCGGCTCCGAGCCGGGCTCGAAGGAGGAGCGCCTCCAGCTGCGGTGGTACCGCGAGCACTACCACGCGCCGTCGGACGACCTCTCGCAGCCGGTGAGCAAGGAGGGCGCGGCGAAGTTCGTCCGGATGCTCGCGGACCTCACCCGCGCCGTGACGGACGCGCCCGAGCGCCCGCGCTGGAATGAGAGCAGCTTCTTCCGTCGTTTCGCCAAGGGGGCGGGGCAGGGGGCCGAGGGCGTCCAGCCGTAGCCTCGTCCGGCTGCCTGCTCGCCTGTTCGCTCCTAATTGGAGAAGGCCCCTCCAAATCCGACGCGAGGCACGGTACACCTGGGGTCGCCATGGCAGATTCCTCGATGAACATCCCGACCCTCGACCTCGCCGATCTCGCGTCCACTGACCCGGCCCGTTTCGAGCGTGGCGCGGCGGCGATCCGCGAAGCGTTCGGCACCTACGGCCTCGTGTACATCAAGAACCACGGGGTCGATATCCAGGCGCTCGAGCGCTTCTACGACGCGTTTGGCGCGTTCATCGCCCAGCCCGAGGCGGCGAAGCGGCCCTACGGGCGCGCGGACATCTGGTACCAGCGCGGCTGGACTCCGCCGAACACCGAGGTCGCCGTCGCGGGCAACGGCCAGCCGGACTTCAAGGAGTGCTACTTCATCGCTCCGTACCCGACGGACGAGTCCGCGGCGATCGAGTTCCCGCAGATCTACCCCGACAACGTGTGGCCCTCGGACGCGCCGCCGTACTTCCAGGAGGGGTTCCTCGGGCTGGGGCGTTCGCTCCATGAGGCCGGGCTGAAGCTGCTGCGCGGCGCGGCGTCGGCGCTCGGGCTGCCGGAGACGACCTTCTCGGACCTGTGTGACAAGGGCCCGCACGTCACGCGCGCGCTCCAGTACCTGCCGCTCACCCCCGCCCAGGTGAACACGAACATCGTCTGGGGCGAGGAGCACACGGACTTCAACCTGCTCACGCTCCTGCCCGGAGGCCGGTTCCTGGATCCGGCGGGCCGGCCGGCCCCGAAGCCCGATGACAAGAGCGGGCTCTACCTGCGCACGCGCGCCACGCCCGCCGAGCCCAACGGGCAGCTGGTGCGGGGCACGGCGCCCGCGGGGTGCATCGTGGCGCAGGTGGGCCAGCAGCTGGAGATCCTCACGGGCGGCACGTTCCTCGCGACGCCGCACGTCATCACCGCGCCGGGCGTGTCGGGCTGGCAGCGTCAGTCGGCCGCGCACTTCATGCACGTGCACACGAGCACCGTGCTCTTCCCGCTGCCGAAGTTCCGCACCGTGGAGGTGGCCCGGAACTACGCGCCGCCGGTGCTCGCGGGCACGTACGACATCAAGACGCTGGTGGACATCGGCCTGGCGCCCGCGAGCGCGCTCGATCAGCTCGGTTATCGGCACTACGA
>NZ_DASVSO010000890.1:0-3323 GCF_036388035.1 Archangium sp. | reverse complement strand
GTGAGTGCCCGCTCCCGCTGGCGTGCAAGCCGTCCACGGCGGTGCCGCGCTCCTCCTCCGCCTGTCTTCCGAACATGGGCGACTACGTCACGCGGGTGGGCAATGCCTGCACCGCCGAGGCCCAGTGCAACTCCCCCTGGGGCGTCTGTCTGCCGCCGGTGCAGTTGTCCACGACGACGGCCTGGCCGGGCGGCTACTGCACGCAGCAGTGCGACACCGGAGGCGTGACGTGCCCCGAGGGCTCGACCTGTGTCGGCATGGAGATCGGCAAGGCCTGCCTCAAGAACTGCTCTCCCGGGACGAGTGGGACCTGCCGTCCGGGTTACGTCTGCCTGGAGCGAGGAGGCGGGGTCAACGTCTGCGTCTCCGCCTGCAACGCCGACACGGACTGCGGCAACGGCTATGCCTGCCGCATCTGCGACAACACCTGTGTGCCCCAGCAGAAGCCCGGGGTGTCCATCGGCGAGGCCTGTGAGAAGGACGCGGATTGCGGCACGTACCAGAAGTGCCTGCACCCCAACGGTCACCCGCAGGGCATCTGCTCGCAGCCCTGTGGCTACAACACCTGCTCCTGTCCGGAGGGCGCCTCGTGCCAGCCGGTGGGGCCCAAGGGCACGTCCATGTGCGTGCGGACGTGCTCCGCGGGCACCTGCGCCTCGGGCCAGCAGTGCGCGCCCTTCCCCGAGGGGGCCACCGCTTGCATGCCTCCCTGCCGTACCACCGCGGACTGCCAGCCCGGCGCCACCTGCGGCGGCAACGGGCAGTGTGTGGCGGGCGACTCGACGGACGGTGGCTCCTGCCCCCTCTGCCCGGGCCCGGGTACTCCTGATGCGGGCACTCCCCCCGTCACCTCACCACCGGACGCCGGGACGGGTTCGGGTGGAACAGCGGGCCCTGGGTGTGGCTGCCAGGGCTCCGCTGTGAACGCGCCGGGATTCCTGGGCGCCCTCGCTTTGTTCCTCGTGGCCGCCAGGAGACGCCGTTGCCAGCGCCCGTGACCTCGTCCGCTCCCCCTCCATCCTCTCGTAGCAAGACCGACTACACGCTCTCGTTCGTGCTCGAGGCGCTCGTCTCTCAGCGTGTGCTCACCGCCGAGCAGGCGCAGAACATCCTCACGCGCGAGCCAGCCGCCCGCGCCCGGGTCCTCAAGAACCAGGGCGTGGTGGGCAAGGACGCGGCCCGCTACGAGGTGTCCCCGGTGGAGATCGTGGCCGCCTTCCAGGTGCCCCTGGCGGATGGCCGCGGAACGCTCGACGAGGATCGCATCTCCGAGCTGGCCGCCCGCGCCGCGGGCATCGGCTACAAGAAGGTGGACCCGCTCAAGCTGGACATGGCGCTGGCCACCCGCACCGTGTCCCGCCCCTTCGCGCAGAAGCACGTCATCCTGCCCCTGGAGCGCGGTCAGGATGGCCGGCTGCTGGTGGCGGTGGCCAACCCCTTCGACAAGGAGCTCTTCGAGGGGCTGCACGTGCTCACCGGCATGGCCATCGAGCCGGTGCTCTCCTCGAAGACGGACATCCTCAAGGCCATCGCGGACATCTACGGCTTCAAGCGCACGCTGGCGCGCGCCGCGGATGACTTCACCAACAACCCCAGCAACTCGCCGCAGATTGGCAACTTCGAGCAGCTCGTCTCGCTCAGTGGTCGCCAGGAGCTGGACGCGGCGGACCAGCCGGTGGTGCAGGCGGTGGACTACCTGATGCGCTACGCCTTCGACAACCGCGCCTCGGACATCCACGTCGAGCCCAAGCGCACCACCTCGCTGGTGCGCCTGCGCATCGACGGCGTGCTGCACCCCGTGTACACGCTGCCGGCGGGCGTGCACGCGCCCATCATCTCGCGCATCAAGACGCTCTCTCGCATGGACATCTCCGAGAAGCGCAAGCCGCAGGACGGTCGCATCAAGACCGAGCGCGATGGTCGCGAGGTGGAGCTCCGCGTCTCCACGCTGCCCACCGCCTTCGGCGAGAAGGTGGTCATCCGTGTCTTCGATCCGGAGACGCTGGTGCAGGACATCGCCCAGCTCGGGTTCGATCCGGAGGAGAAGAGCGTCTTCGAGACCTGGATCGACCAGCCCCACGGGCTCATCCTCGTCACCGGCCCCACGGGCAGCGGCAAGACGACCACGCTCTACTCGGCGCTCAAGGCGGTGGCCGGCCCGGACGTGAACGTCACCACCATCGAGGATCCCATCGAGATGGTGTGGGACGGCTTCAACCAGGTGCAGGTGCAGCCCAAGGTGGGGCTCGACTTCGCCGGGGCGCTGCGCCACATCCTCCGCCAGGACCCGGACGTCATCATGGTGGGTGAGATTCGAGACGCGGAGACGGCGGAGAACGCCATCCAGGCCGCGCTCACGGGCCACCTGGTGCTCTCCACGCTGCACACCAACGACTCCATCGGCGCGGTGGCGCGTCTGAAGGACCTGGGGGTGCCGCCCTTCCTGCTGGCACAGAGCCTCATCGGCATCATGGCCCAGCGCCTGCTGCGGCGGGTGTGTCCGCACTGCGCGCAGCCGACGACGCTCACGCCGGACGAGCTGAACCTGCTGGGGGCGCCCCTCCCGCTGCTGCCGGGCGGCGTGCGCATCGCCAAGGGCGCCGGGTGTGCCCGCTGCCGCGGCACGGGCTACTGGGGCCGCACGGGCGCCTTCGAGATCGTCAACCTGGGCAACGAGCTCCGGGAGCACATCTCCCGAGGCTCGAGTCACGAGGTCATGGTGGACGCGGCGCGCCGGGGCGGCACGCGCACCCTGCGCGAGGCGGCGGTGCGCAAGCTGGCCCTGGGCCTCACCTCGTTCGAAGAGGTGGTGCGCATGACGTCCGTGTCGTAACCCCACGAGCGCGGACCGGTGCGGTAGACGAGCGCCCGGTCCGCTCTCTGTCAGGTAGCCCACGCAAGGAGGGAGCGAGGGGCTTTCCGGAATACTGGCATGGCCGTGGGGTTACGCTCTGGATGCGCGGCACCCTTCACAAGAGGAGAGCCATGTCGGGAGGAAAGACCGGAATGACGCGACGTGACTTCGTCGGCTACGGCACGACGGCGATGGTGATGGCGGGAGCGGGCGAGTTGTTGAGTGGCTGTGCGACGTCGCAGCGTACGGGCCCGGGCGGGCTGGGAGGTGGCTCGGACGGCTCGTCGAATCCGGTCGGCTACTTCGCCCGCTTTGGCGTCGACGAGAACCTCATCCGGGAGACGCTCGCCGCGGCCCTGTCCCGGGGCGGTGACTACAGCGACCTCTTCTTCCAGCACCGCGTCTCCACCACCCTGGCGCTCGAGGACGGCGCGGTGAACAAGGCCTTCACCACCGTCGAGCTCGGCGT
>NZ_DASVSO010000889.1:0-2206 GCF_036388035.1 Archangium sp. | reverse complement strand
CGGCTGGGCCGTCGCGAAGTAGCGCCACAGCGGCCCGGTGGTGGTGATGGAGCAGCCCTGTTTGAGGTCGTACCTGTCCCGCAGGGCCGTGAGCAGTGGCGTGGGCATGCGCAGCTTCAAGTCGGTGAAGGTGCCCGGCGTGTGGGGGTTGCCTACCGTGGACAGGCTCGCCTGCATGTGCCCGACGCCGGAGGTGCCGAAGGGGCTGCTCAACGTGCCGGAGACGGTGAGGTACTCGCTCTCGTAGTCCTCCAGCCGAGCGACGAGGTCCGCGGCGCTCGCATCGGAGAGTAGCGGCGCCAGGGATTCACCCCGGCCGTGCACGACGAAGGAGTCGGACTGGAGGCTCGTCACGCGCGTCTGGCCGGCCACCATGTCCTTGGTGGTGGCCACCAGCGACACGCGGTCACCCGGAAGCGGCGAGGGGGACAGCGTGGCCGGGTCCACCGCGACGAAGAGGGCCGGGCCATTCTTCCGCGACTGGAGGAAGAACCCGGCCGGGTCGGTGTCCGTCTTCGGCTTCACGTAGGTGACGAGCACCCTCTCGATGGGGAGCTCGATCGGGCCCACCTCGGCGGCGCGCACGGCGGCGATGTCGGGGAACACATACGTCTCGGTGCGCACGGGCTCGACGTTGCCCACCGCGTCCACGGAGAAGAACTTCAGCGTGGCACTGGTGGCGATGCGCAGCGGCGTGTCCTCATACCGCGTGGAGTGGGTGTCTGGCGTGGTGCCGTCCAGCGTGTAGTACGTGGCCTCGCACGTGCTGGTGGCATCCGTGCACGCCAGCGTCACGTCCCGCGCGGCGTTGTAGGCGCCTCCCGCGGGCGAGGCGGTGGTGACGGGCGGCAGGACGTCGATCTTGTACTCCAGCACCTGCACGGACTCGGTGTTGCCGGCGTGGTCCACCGAGAGGAAGCGCACCACGGTGTTGGCGGTGATGGGAAGGGGCTTGCCCGCCTCGTACTGGGGCGAGCCCGGGCCGGGCGCGGTGCCATTCGTCGTGTAGTACGTCACCTTGCAACCGCTGCCCGCCTCGTCGGCGCAGGAGAGCGTCACGTTGCGCGTCCCGCCATAGGTGCCGGCCCCGGGGCTGGCGGTGGTGGTGGGCGGGGTGGTGTCGATGACGTACGTCTGCGTCTGGACGGGCTCGGTGTGGCCGGCGGCGTCCACGGAGAGGAACTTCAGCGTGGTGTTGGCCGAGATGGGAAGGACGGTGCCCTCGGTGTAGCGGGGCGAGAGCGGGGTGGGCGTGGCGCCGTTGAGCGTGTAGTGCGTGGCGGCGCACCCGGTGCCCACGCCGTCATCGCACGAGAGCGTCACGTCCTGCCGGCTGTTGTACGTGCCGCCCGCCGGCCGGGCGGTGGTGGTGGGGGCGAGCAGATCGATGACGTAGCGCTCGGTGTGGACGGACGCGAGGTTGCCGGCGGCGTCCATGGCGAAGAACCGGAGCGTGGTGTTGGCCGAGAGGGAGAGGGGGCCGGTGTAGCGCGGCGAGCCCGTGGTGGGCGTGGCGCCATCCAGCGTGTAGTGGAGGGCGGCGCAGCCGGAGCCGCCCGCGTCGTCACAGGTGAGCGTCACCGTGCGCGCGCCGTCATACGTGCCCCCGGGGGGCGAGGCGCTCACCGTGGGCGGCTGCGTGTCACCGCCCGTGGAGGGGAAGGTGTACACCTGGGACTTCACGGACTCGGCGTTGCCCCGCTTGTCCACGGAGAAGAACTTGAGCGTGGTGTTGGCCGAGACGGGAAGCGCGTCCTGGAAGGTGGGCGAGGTGCGCGAGGGCTCGGAGCCGTCGGTGGTGTAGTGCGTGGCCGCGCAGCCGCTGCCAGCGCCGTCGTCGCACAGCAGCGAGACGGTGACACCGGCGGTGTACGCGCCGCCGGCCGGGCTCGCCCGGGTGCTCGGGGCGGTGGTGTCCGTGTCGGCTGGAGGGGGAGCAGGCGGCTTCGAATCACAAGCGCTCGCGAGCTGAAGCACGAGCAGCGTCGAGGCACAGCGGGCGGTCCAGGAGTGCGTCATCGCCGCGCAGGGTGTCACCGCGTGTGGAGGCGCGACAAGGGGGGCCCCGGCCCACTCGCGCGCACCCGGCGCGCGCGTTGTGAGCCGTTTCCGGTTCGTCTAACGTTGCCCGGCCGAGACGGAGCCCACGTCCCCCACGTCCTCTTCGCTCGCTCCCTCCGATGCCGTCTCCCGCCCGCGTCCCCCC
>NZ_DASVSO010000888.1:0-11297 GCF_036388035.1 Archangium sp. | reverse complement strand
TCCAGGTAATCTCCTGACTCCACTGACACTTGGAGGTCCATGGTGGGGGTGGGCGGTGGGATGTCCTGGGCCGTCCCCACGCAACTCATTGTCAGGGCCGTTACGCACAGCCCCGTTCGCAGATGGTGTGACCAGATGCTTCGCATGAACGCCTCCTCGTTGATGGGACTTCAAGAGCGCTCGTCGTCCGCCCGAGCCGCTGGCGGATCGATGATGACAATGTCGACACGCCGGTTCGCGGCGCGCCCCTGCTCCGAATCGTTGACAGCAATTGGACGGCTCGGACCATGGCCAGCGGCTTCCATGCGTGCCGGATGAATGCCGTCCTTCTGAAGCCAGCGCATTACGCTATGGGCGCGGCGGATGGACAGCGAGTTGTTGACTTGCGTCGGGCCCTGGCTGTCGGTGTGTCCCTCGATACGAATCTTCTGGAGCCAGGGGCTCGCACGAAGTGCGTCGGCTATGGCCTGCAGCACCGGGAAGCTTTCATCCAGCACCACATCCGTATTGCGAGCGAAGGTAATCGGCCGCTGGAGGAGCAACATGCCGTTTTTTACGGCGACCAGTCCGGGACACCCGCTCCTGGAACTCTCCATGGAGGGCGCACCCGGCTGGTCAGGGCAGGCGTCCATGGCGTCGGTCACGGTGTCATGATCGCGGTCGCCGGGGCTCTCGTCCTGGGAGGTTTCCGGCTCGGAGGCTCCGTCCGCTGGAGCCTCTGGCGAGACCTCCACCAGGAGTGGAATGGACATGGGAAGAGGAACGGCCACGGGGACGGAGAGGGAAACACCGCTCTTCTCACGAGGCAGCCCCGCGGGCGCTTGGTGACCCTCGCTCTGGGGCGTCAGGGTGGAGGTGGAGGATACGCGGACCATGAAGCGGAACGCTGGCGTGCCCAGCTGCCTCATCAGGCCCGCTCCAGCGGCCAGCCCCACCTGCAATGTCTGGCCGACCTTGAATTGGAGACCGAGCAGCACTTCCAGGCTCGTGTAGAAGGGCTTGAAAGCCTGATCGCGAGGAATGACCACTGTCATGAGCTGCGCCTCTGGGCCCAGCGAGAAACCCCGCTGCTTGTCCGTGTAACTGACGCGCGCACCGAGCCCCAGCTCCGAGCCTGCCCTGTCACCGCCAAGCGCGGGATGAAGGCCCTGACGTGCCTCGGGGCGGTAGAGGAAGGAGCCGGTGAGCGACCACTGAAGAGGGTGGCTGTAGCCGGCGAGTACAAGCCGGGGCATCACGCGAAACTCCTCGTCGCTCGTGTGCGGTGCCGTACCCTCGAGCATCCTGCGGAGCGGCAGCCACAGATAGCCGCCAGCACTGGCGGAGAAGGGGGTTGTGTCAGGCTGTCCATACAGGCGCAGCAGCATCCCCAGGCGTGGCTCTCTCGCGCCCACTCCCCTGAGCGGGATGGTGCCGGCAATGGAGGACTCCTCACCGGGGATGTTTCGGACCGCGGAGGTCGCCCAGGGGCTCCACGAGCGGGGCGACGACGAGCTGCCATTCGAGGAGTCACCTCGCTCCACCAGGGCGATGGGCAGGGAGAGCGAGAAGACACCGCAATTGCAGAGTGAGGCCGCCAGGTCGAGCTGGCCGAGCAGCTGATGTTCAATCAACACGCGGAGCGTCTGGAACTCTCCTGTGGCGCGTTCCACGCCGAGCACCAGCGGCTTGTGCGCGTAGTTGAGGCTGAGTCCAACGGAGAACGAGTCGGTCCCGAACCTCGGCACGTCCACCATGAGGGAGGGCTCTCCCGCCGGCGTGGACTCGAAGCTGCCAAGGTGGATGCCCTGGCCCGGTCGTGTCAAAGGGGCCGCGCCCGCGGTCCATCCAGCCAGGAGAAGGACAACAAGGACACTGATTCGCGAGCGCCCGCTTTCCATGTCAGCACCATCCGCGTTCCGAGAACGAGCATGAGGAAGCGAAACCGTCTTCCCCGGCGGTGATGACTCTGGCGATTCTTCCGCGAGCGCACTGTGAATGCCTCCACACGTAAGAGGTGAAGTGCATCACGCGTAGCCGGTCATGTTGGGAGGCGCCCGGGGGGTGTGAGTCCCTTCTCAAGAAGGCTGTGAATCCATTTACATCCCCTGGTCGGCAATAGCTGCAATGTGCAGCACACCAGGGCCGCCAGGGCATTGGCTCCCGGGTGCACCATCACCACGAGGATCCCTCTTATGATGAGCCGTATCCACACGCTCCTCATGCGGGCTTTTGCGCCCCACGCGCGGCTGGCCGTGGCCGCGCTCTCGCTGAGCATCGTCGCATGCTCGCCTGCGTCGCCTCCGTCTGCGCAGTCCCCTTCGAAGAGCCGGCAGGCGTTGACGTCTACCCTGTTCAGTTACGGCTTCGAATCCGGTCTCGGCGCCTTCACCGCTACCACCACTTCCGGTACGGCCACGTGGCACACAGTGACGACTCAGCAGACGCTCGCGGTCTCATCCGCCTTGAATCCGTTCGCGGTGACGCTCGCCGACACGGGCGAACATCTTCCGGCGGCGGGCGGCTCGAGCGTCGTGTGGTTCGGCGACAACTCCACGGGCACGTTCATCGGCGATCCGTACCCAGAGCAGTCGCCGAAGCAGGGCGGTACCTCATCGCAGGTGCAGGACGGAAACCTGACCTCGCCGCCAATCTCGCTGAGCGGCGTCGCCCAAGCGCAGCTCGAGTTTGACAGCTGGTGGGAGATTGAAGGCACCGCGGCGGCGGCTTACGATCTCATGCAGGTCTGGCTGTCCAGTGACGGGGGGGCGTACACGCTGCTGGGGCAGCTGAACCCCTCGTTCGCCGCGCAGCAGCCCGCCGATGCCGCATACAGCTCTGGTGGCCCTGCCGCGCCTCCCGTGTGGCGGCACTACGCGTACGACATCTCCGCCTATGCCGGAACGAGCGTGCAGATCCAATTCCGGTTCAGCTCGAAGGACACGAAGTACAACGCGTTCCGCGGCTTCACGATCGACAACGTCTCGGTCGTGGGGGGCACGGCTCTCCCCGCGCCGACGATCTCCGCCGTGTCGCCCAGCTCCGGCACTAAAGATGATCTCGTCACCCTCCAGGGCGCGAACTTCCAACAAGGCGCGGGGTTCTACCTGGGGAGCACGCAGATCCCCGCGAGCAGCATCACGCAATTCGGCGCGAACTCGATGATCTTCAAAGTTCCCTGGGTCGTTGAGGGCACCTACGACGTCAAGGTCGTGAACCCTGACGGGCAAACGTTCACGCTTGGCAACGGCTTCACCTACTCCACCACGTCTTCTCCATCCATCACGGAGATCAACCCTGCAACCGCGACCGTCGGAGCTTCCCAGCACGTCACCATCTCGGGCTCGAACTTCGTGAGCGGGGCGACCGTGTCGCTCGGCAGCACGGCGGCGACCTCCGTCACGGTCGTCAGCCAATCGCAAATCACCGCGACCGTCCCTGGCTTGGGGGCGGGCACCTACAACATCCTGGTCACCAACCCGACGGGGCAATCGGGGATGAAGTTCGCCGCGTACACGGTGAGTGACACCTCGACGATCACGGTGACGGCACCGAACGGCGGCGAGAGCTGGGTCGCGGGCTCCACGCGCAACATCACCTGGAACTCCTCCGGAACTCCGGATGTCGACATCGACCTCTATAAGGGTGGCGGCTTCGTCGCGGCGATCGCATCCGGCACCGCGGCAAGCGGCGGAACGTATGCATGGAAGATTCCGGCCAACCTGGTGGCGGGGAGCGACTACCGCGTCCGCATTTCCCGCCCCGGCGGTACGGTCAAGGACTCCAGCGACGAAGACTTCTCCATTGGCGTACCGAACATCGCCACGACGACAACGGTCAGCAGTTCGGTCAACCCCTCGGCCCAGGGGCAGGAGGTGACCTTCACCGCGACGATCGCTCCTGTGCCCTCCAGTGGCACCGTGCAGTTCCAGATTGACGGTGTGAGCTTCGGCGGTCCTATCGCCGTGTCGGGTGGCGTGGCGACCAGCATGGCGACGTCCTCGCTCGCCTCGGGTCAGCACTCCATTGTCGCGACCTATTCAGGTGCGACTCCGTACGTGACCTCATCGGGCTCGATGACCCACACCGTGAACACCGCGCCCGTCGCGAACGCGGACACGATCAGCACCGACGAAGACACCGCGGCGCTTGTCACTCTCACCGCGGTGGACACCGAGCTCGACGAGCTGACGTTCGCCATCATCCACCCGCCTGCCCACGGCACGCTCACGCTGAGTGGCGCCGAGGTCCTCTACTCACCGATGGCCGATTACCACGGTACCGATAGCTTCACCTTCAAGGCCAACGATGGTCAGGTGGACTCCGCGGTGAAGAGCATCTCGATCAACGTGGTGAGTGTGAACGACGCGCCAAGCGCGACCGCGATGTCGGCAAGCACCGAGGAAGACGTGCAGCTCGAACTCGCTCTTGCAGGCCACGACGCCGATAACGATGCGCTCACGTTCATTGTCGAGCGGCAGCCCGCCTTCGGGACCCTCAGCGGGAATCCGCCAAACGTTATCTATACGCCGAACGCGGACTACCTTGGCGAGGACAGCTTTACGTTCCACGCTCACGATGGCCAGGTGCGGTCGGAGTCCAGCGTCGTTTCGATCACTGTCGGCTCGGTCAACGATGCGCCGGTTGCGGAAACCACGCAGATCCACACAAATGAGGACACGGGGGTTGCAGTGCCCGTCATCGCGGCCGATGTAGATGGTGATGCGCTCACCTACACCCTGCTCACGCGGCCGGAGCACGGAACGCTCTCCGGCACGGCGCCGCACTTCACGTACACCCCGTCCGAGCACTTCCACGGCACCGACACGTTCACCTTCCGTGTGAACGACGGCCAGGCCGACTCGAACGTGGCCCGCGTCGCCCTCGTCATCTCGAGCGTGGATGACGTGCCTGTGGCCGCTCCGCAGCAGGTCTCGTTGTCGGAGGACGTGGCCAGCGAGCTGCGCTTGCACGGCTCCGATGTCGAAGGCGCCGAGCTGACATACGCCATCATCAACCCGCCGCGGCACGGCACGCTTTCGGGCACCGCGCCGAACCTCATCTACCGGCCGTGGGCCGATTACACGGGGGCTGACACGTTCACGTTCAAGGTGATGGCGGGCGGAGCGGACTCCGCACCGGCAGAGGTCGCCATCAACGTCGAACCCGTGGACGACGAACTCAGCGGCGGCGGTGTCGGTTGCTCGAGCACGGGTGCTAGCGCGGCTCCGTTCTCGGCGCTGTTGATGGTTGCAGTGGCCTTCTTCTGTCGCCGCCGGGCGGTGCAAGCCGCGGCGGTCGCGGTCGCGGTTGTGCTGCCTGGCGTGGCGGAGGCGCAGAACCACCTGCCCATCATCGAAGTCGAAGCCCTTCGCATCAACGCGAGCGGCGCGGACGGTCTCGTATCCGAGGCCGGGTTGCTGCTCGACCCGGGCACGTACCGCTTCGGTTTCGCGGCGCATTACGAGTATGAGCCGCTGGTGTACTCGCGAAACGGCGAGCGCGCAGGTGCGATTCTCAAGGAGCGCCTCACCACGCACCTCACCGCGGCTTGGGCACCGCTGAGCTGGCTCGAAATCAGCGCGCAGCTACCCGCCGTTCTCCATCAGGGGGGCGATAACCTCACCGCGTACGGTATCGGAACGCCCCAGAGCACAGTGCTCGGAACGCCCATGCTGCAGCTTCGTGCTTCGTCATGTCAGCAGCGACGCGGCAGCATGCTCGATGTGTCGAGCCGCATGGGCGTGCAGTTGCCCGTCGGCGGCGCATTCTCACTGGCGCGTGAGTCGGGTGTGGGACTCATGCCGCAGGTGAGTATGGGCAGGAAGGTGAACGGGTGGCTCCGCGTGGGTGGCGAGGTGGGGCTGGTCCTGCGGCCAGACGCGACATTCGATGGCTCTCGGCTCGGGCGCAGCACGTTCGAGATGGCGCTACTGGCTCATACGACCGGGAAGGGTCTACGCGGTGAAGTGTCGTGGCGCGGGACTTTCTCAATCAATAGCGGACGCAGCGGCAGCGAGTTTCTGGGGGGCTTTCGCATGCCCGTCACGCGCAAGCTCGAGGCATTCGGTGTTGCAGGCCTCGGACTTGGTCAGTCACTCGGCACGCCAGCGTTCCGTGCGTTCATGGGCATGGCGATGACGCTCGGGAACGAGCCCGCTGCAGCCGCCGTGGAACCCGTCGAGCCCGCGAAGCTCGAGCTGCCGCTGCCCACGCTGGCGCTGGGGGGCGAACCCGTCGCGGAACGGGTGCGCGAGCAATGAACCATCCCCAGGCTCCACTCCATGTTCTGCGGCGTGGGCCAGTTTTTGTGTTTTCAGCCCTCGGGGAGCCAGGCTGGACCTGCCAACCAGAATTGGCGTTCCTGGCCCATCGTCACTCGTAGACGAAGCGCTCGACGGCGACGAGCGGCATGTTGTGTGGGAACCGGGCGTAGCCAGGCGGTGAAGGCTCGTTCTCATACAGCCCATCCCGGTTGCCCAGCCGGAAGCACACGGGGAGTTCTCTCCCATCGGTCAGCTTCACCTTGTCCCAGCGGCCATAGACCTTCTTGCTGCCAAACGCGTCCACGCCGTTGCCGCTCACGTACAACCGGCCGAACAACACCGAGCCTTCGGGGATGTCACCAAACCTGTACACGAAGCTGCTCACCACGGGACCGTCCTGATAGGTGGTCAGGCCACTGAGCGCCCTCGGTTTGGAGAGGTCGATCCACGCTTCCGCGCCATCCTCGATGTCGATGCGCAGCATTTTCATGGCGGCGAGCGCGTCGCGAGAACACTCCTCCGGCACGGGCCGCTGTGGCACCCCGGCGCACGCCGCCACTCCTCCTTGCATCAGACAGAGCATCAGAGCCGTTTTCACGGCGGCGGAGGTGTCGGCCGTGGCGGTGGAGGGCTTGGGCGAGGGCTGCCGCTTCTGCTGGGGCTTCTTCTTCATGGGAACGCTGTCCTCGGGGCGCACCGACTGCGCGGTGGCCGCGGAGGGGAGATCCACAGGCGGCTGCGGGGCCGCGGCGGGCGCAGTGTCGAGCACTTGGCCCTCGGGAGCCACTTCCTGTACCAGTGCCGGTGGGTGGATAGGCGCTACCTGAGTGGTGGGATATGCGGGGGCGCGTGCATGTTCTTCTTCTCCTGTCTTCCAAAGGAGCGGGGAGAGGAGGACCGCCACCAGGAGGGCCATCCCGACTGCGAGACCCGGCACCACGGCCTTCTTGTCGCGGCCGGAGGGCTGGTGAGGGGGTGGGGGTGCGGAAGCCGGAGGCCGCGCTGGAGGTGGCGCGGGTCGGCGGATGCTCCGCTTGGACGTGGTCGACACACCCTCCACTGCTTCCTCTTCTGACTTCTCCTCCCACTCGAAGACACGGGCCTCCCACGGCACGGGCTCACCGAAGGTCGCCGCCGCGACCAGCGCCGCGTGCACCTCCTCCCCGTTGCGGTAGCGCTCCGCCGGCTTCTTCGCTAGCAGCCGCATGACGATGTCGCTCAAGGCCCTGGGCACCCGGGGGTTGATCTCCGAGGGGGCCGCCGGCACGCGGTGCGCGATGTCCAGGTACAGGACCGCCTTCAGGTCGGCGGTGTCCGAGAAGGGGTAGTGCCCCGTCAGGGCCCGGTACAGACACACCCCCAGCGAGTACAGCTCGTCCGCCGGGCCGTAGGGGTAGCGCGCCCGGGGCTCCTGGCCGTGAGCCAGCCAGAAGCATGCCGCCTCGGGGCTGCGCAGGTGCGCGGTGCCCGGCGGGAGAGGCGTCTCGGTGAGGGTGCTCGCCCCTGTGTAGTCCCCCGCTCCGAAGTCCACCAGCACGGGCCTCATGTCCGGCTCCCGCACGAGCAGGTGCTCGGGCTTGAGGTCGCGGTGCAGCACTCCCCTCCCGTGCAGCGCACCCAGAGCGAGCGCCGCCTCCGCGCCCACGGACGTCAGGCATGCGAAGTCAGGGTTGTGGTGCTCGACCCACAGGTGCAGGGGAAGTCCCGGCACGTACTCCATTACGAGGAAGGGACGCCCGTGGGTGGGGTGGGGCCAGTGGCCCACCCCGTGACAGCGCACCACGTTGGGGTGTACGGCCCTGTCCAATAGCAGCGCCGCTTCGCGTCCAGCCCGAACGTCCCCGACGTACAGGGCCACCTTGAGCGCGCAGAAGGTGCCCGGGTGCTCCACCGACTCCGCCCGGTAGACGGCCCCATAACCTCCCACCCCTACTCTCTCCAGGAGCCTCCAACCTGCCACCACCGTGCCGGGCTCCAGCATCGCCGCGTTCATCACGTTGTCGCGCATGTTCGGAGAGCCCTCGCTCAGAGCTTCAAATCCTTGAGATGCACGGTGCGCCCGCCGTTCTTCTCGCGGAGTTCCAGCCGCAAGAGCCTGGGGGGCACGCCGGGGACGAGCTCCACCTCCACGGCCGCGTCGCGCTCCTGGCCCGGGTCGAGCCTCGTGCCGTCCATCCACACCGGGGAGCGGCCCACCACATGGCCCTTCATGTCCAGCAGCCACGCTTCGCCGGGCACCCAGGGGGGCGAGGCGGAGGAGAGCTTCAGCCTCATGGCCACTACGGCGAGTGTGTCCGAGCGGTAGAGATTCTTGGTCAGCGTCTTGAGGTCACCGACATCGGTCACATCGAGCGCCCCCTGCATTCGGGTGAAGGTGATGGCTCCGTTCCCCAACCGTCCCGAGAGAACGAGCCTGGCGAAGAGGCCGGAGGTGTAGCGGGCGCGCGGAGTCTCGGGCCGGAGCTGGAGGGGTGGGGCCTGTCCGGGAGGGGGCATCACCCGCACCTGCACATCCACCTCGCCGCTGGCGGGAACGAGCAGGAAGGAGGCCCGAGCGGGCGAGTGCCCATCGACGAAGCCCACCATCAGGAGCACCCCGGCCTCGGGCAGGTCCGTGGTGGGCTCGATCGTCACGGTGGTCGCGCCCACCTCCATGGGGGCGAGGAGCCCCTCGGTCCCTTCCGTCACGACGACCGCCGATTCGAACGGAGCGCCGAAGCGGAATGTGGTGGCGAAGCCAGGAGCGACGCGGACCTGGGCGACCGGGGCGGAGGTGACCTCCGGAATCACCACCCGCAGCGCGCGCAACACCGGGGAGCTGACCTGCGAGGAAGGTGCATCCCCTGGACGACCGGCCAGGGAAACGAGGAGTGGGACGAGACCGCAGAGGGCGGGCAGCACGTGGGGAACACCTCCGAGCCGCCTCAACCTATCAGGTCAACAAGAACCGGACGCCGATTTCACACGTCGGCTCAACGGCGTGCTGCGCGCCCGACCTTCACGGCCTTCGCCGTGCGGTTCCACACCCGGTTCTTGTATTGGGCGATGAGGTAGTTGGCGAGCAGCTCGATGTCCTTGGACGTGTTCTGCAGCTCGTTCCACTTGCGCTGCTGCCCGCCTCCGAAGTCCCAGTAGCCAGCGGTCCAGTGGCAGATCTCCTTGAGGGGCTGGAGATCGGCCTCGTACTGCATGGCGGTGGGAATGTGCGTGTCATGGAGGCGATCGGTGATGGCGTCCATGATGAAGCCCATGCTGACGATTCCGGCACCATGCATGAGCCGCGACTTCTTGGGCGGGAGGGCCCAGGCCGCTGCGAAAACCCGGGAGGCCGCCATCCAGTAGTTGCGCAGCAGTTCCAGGATGGGCTCGACGTCGGCCTCCAGGCTTCCCGCCCGACGGAACTTGTAGAGCGCCCCATCGCTCAGGCTGTTCTCGAGCATCTTGAGGATGGAGTTGTCCTTGATGAGGCCCGTCGGATTGGTCGCGGTGTGGATCATCCCTCGCAGGGGCGAGCTGATGTCCAGGTTGAGCCGCTCCAGGAGCTGGGCCGGGAGTCGGCGGCGGTTGAGCAGTGACGGCAGCTGGGCGGTCGTCTTGGGGAGCAGCTCGTAGATGAGCCCCTTGGGCAGGGGCTTGGTCGAGTTGACGAGGATGAACTGCTCGGTCTGCTGGCTGACGTCGTTGGTGATGAAGGCCGTCACACAGACGGGGAAGCACTCGATGGTGGCCTCGCGGATGGCCGCCAGTCGCTGCTGACCGTCCACGATGAAGCCCGGCTTGCGCTCATCGGGAAGGTTCTCCTCCAGGGGGATGATGATGAAGCCCGGATGCGCGTAGTCCGAGGGAGAGGCGCCCTTCATGGGCTCGAAGCGCACGCGCGAGTCGAAGGCCAGCACGATGGCGTTGGGCACCATCGGCGAGGGGCTCTCAAGGTAGTTGCGGATCTCCTCGATGTGCGAGAGCACCTCGGGCCGCTGATAGCCGTGCAGGCTGCCTTCCTCCGTGCGGCTCACGCGCGAGATGGTGGCGAAGTGGTGCACCAGCTTCCCGTCCACCGCGAAGGAGTAGAGCTTCCGCCCTGGGGACTGGCGCACTTCGACGGCGGGAAGCCTCAGCTCGTTCTTCATGTCTCGTTTCCTTGTATCAACCACGGGCCCGAGCCCTAACCGGCGCGTCCAGCCCGAGTCCCTGGAGCTGGCGGTAGAAGGTCCAGATGTTGTGGAAGCCGCGCCTCCGGTTGCGCTCCGCGCCGCGGAAGAGGATGACGTGATGCTTGAGCGCCTTGCACACCTCGCAGGGGCAGCGGCGCCACGGGGCATCGGTCAGGGTCTTCTCGTAGGCGGCGGCGTGGTCCTTCTTCGTGTCCGGGTCGTAGAGACGCTCGTACTCCAGGAGCACCTCCATCACCTGGCTGACCGTGCGCCGGCCCGCCTCGAAGAGCCGCATGGCCTCCAGGCTCGCCTGCTCCAGGCGGCGTGCGTGCTCCTGGGACACCTTGCCGGAGGAGATCTTCTTCTGCAGGCCGGGGTTGCCCTCGACCTGGGGGATGCGGATCGCCGTGTACTTGTAGGTGTCCGAGTAATAGTTGTCGCGGTCATCCTTGAAGGCCTGCCGCAGGGGCGAGGTGCTGTCGAAGGATGCGATGCCCAGGCGGGAGAACTCCGAGAGGTGCTCGGTCCGCGACACGCCCAGCAGGTGAAGCCGGGTCCCGGGGCTGCGCACCTTGTCGATCTCCGCGAGGCACGCGAGAACCTCCGGTGACTTGAGGGGCACCATGCCGCCCAGGGCAATGTAGTCGTAGCCCATCTTCTGCAGCGCCTTGACGGACGCAGCATAGGACTTCGGGCTCCATCCCTGAGCGACTCCCAGGGGCTCGAAGGAACAGCGGCCCGCCTTGTTCTTCTGGCGGAACTCGGCGGCGAGCTCCAGGGTGAGGTTCTGCCTCTTCCGGAGGGACTCGGGGACAGCCTCCTTGCCAGCGCCCGGCTCGTCCGCCGAGGGGATGTAATCGAGGATGATGTGGTCGAGCGACACGCCGTAGTCGAAGCGGCT
>NZ_DASVSO010000887.1:0-6118 GCF_036388035.1 Archangium sp. | reverse complement strand
AACCCGAGGGCCTCGGCGGACTGTCCTCCGTCACCAGCCGGGGGCCCTGGTCGCCGTAGTAGCTGGTGCCCCCCACGTAGAGCACCCGCCGCGCCCCCCCCGGCTTCAGCGAGTCCAACAGCATCGTGTCCATGCGCAGCCGCTGCTCGCGGTAGGCCTCGGCCCGCTGGCGCGTCACCCGGCCTCCGAAGGTGAGCGGCTGCGCGAGGTGCACCACCCACTCGCTCGCCGCCGCCTCCCGCTGCCAGGGCCCCGGGGTGAGCAGGTCCCCCAGCACGGGGGTGACGCCCGCGCGGGCCCACCGCTCGGCGGACGGCGCGCTCCGGGTGAGCAGGTGCACCTGGTAGCCGGCCTCCTGCGCCAGCGGGACGAACACGCCGCCGATGAACCCCGTGCCACCCGTGACGAACAGTCGCTTCACCGTGTCTCCCTCCGCTCCCCGGCTTCTTCGTGGACGCCCATCGCACCCGGGACTAGGGCGCGTGCAGCACCAGCTTGCGCGCGGCCTGGACGATGGGCGCTCGTCCCTGTCCCTTGGCGATGACCCGCAGCTCCTGCATGGGCACGCGCGGCAGCAGCTTGAGCACCAGCGGCACCGGCGTCCTCGGGTTGCGGGCCAGCGCCGTGCACACGGTGGTGTTGACGCCCCACTCGCGGTGCTCGGCGATGAGCTTCAGCGCGTCCGGCGACAGCGACGACATCTTGGCCGCGTAGATGACCTCGTCGAGCCCGAGCCGGGGGTTGCGCAGCACATAGACGTGGAGGGCCTTGTTGGTGTCCCGCAGCAGGTAGGCCCGGGCCTCCCGGTCTCCGGAGAGCGCGAGCTGCATCTTCTCCGTGACACTCAGGGCGGCCAGCCGGGCGGACATCAGCGGGTTGTGCGCGGGCGCCGGGGGCTCGTCGGCGTCCGGTTCCACCTCCTCCTCGGCCGGGGCCGGCTGCGCTGGAGCCCGCAGCCGCTCCAGGAGCGCCACGAGGGGCGCCGGAGGCCCTCCCGGGAACATCACCGCCACCCCCACGCCGGGGACGGCCGCGGCGATCTGCGCCGGCACCTCCACGGGCGCCTGGCCCGCCACGGACAACACCAGCACGCACGCGCCCAGCGAGGCGCCCGTCGGCAGCGAGGCGCCGCGGACCAGCAGCCCGCCCTTGGACATCTCCCGCTGATGGACGCCCAGGAAGTCCTCGGCGCTCGTGAACTCGGCCACCAATCGGAGTGCGCTCATGGCCGCACTCTAACCGCTACCGGCCCTCCACGTTCCACGACTCCCGCAGCGTGTGGGGAATGCGGAAGGGAGGCCGCTCGGCGCCGCGGTTCATCCACACCATCCCCTCCACCAGCTTGCGGCCGAACAGCTCCGCCAGCTTCGCCACCGCCCGGGAGCGGTCCCCCAGCTCGTCCGAGGCCTTGCCCAGCAGCGCCAGCGGGCCGAGCAGGTGCCGGGTCCAGTCCGCGGGCGGCACCTTCAGCATCTCGGCGATCTCCTCGCCCAGGATGTGGCGCATGAGCGAGGCCGCCAGGCCGTCGAAGAGGTCCCCCGGCGTGACGTGCTCGGCCATCTGGATGAGCGCGCGCGTGAGCTCCTGCCCCTCGGGGCTCGCGCGGAAGTGGCGGCGCTGGATGGCCTGGGCGAGCGCCGCGCAGTCCTCCATGTCCGTGGGCAGCACGGCCGGGTCCAACCCCATCACGTGCCCCACCACCCGCCAGCAGTGGAAGTAGGCGTCCTGCTCCCCCGTGGACAGCGTACAGCCCAGCTTCTCCATGCCCACGACGACGGCGTACGAGAAGTCCGCGAGCGTCCCCGCCAGGTCCTCCTGGTTGATGGGGTGTCCCCACTCGGGGTTCCACTCGCCGCTCTGCAGGATGAGGTGGCGCACGGCCGCGTGCATCAACCGCACCTTCTGCGCGCTCCGGATGCCGGTGCCGCCCGGCTCGAGGCCTCCCGGGGCGAGCACGTCCACCAGCATCTGCGCCGTCTCCATGATGCGGCGGAAGGGATTCGTCGCCAGCCGGGAGGTGAGGTGGATGACCTGGACGCCCTTCGCCGCCGCGTAGCTCGCCGGCAGGGCCCCGCAGAAGAGGGAGACGACCGCCTGCGGCCCGTACCGGCCGAACAGCGCCTCGCCGCGGCGGATGAGCTCCGGGTCCGCCCACGACGGCAGGCGCTCGGTGCGCACGAGGTACTCCCGCAGCGGCGTGGGCAACGTGTCCGGCACGAGCTGGTCGTTGCGGATGAGCTGCTTCATCAACGCGTTGGCGTTCTCCACCTGTCCCTGACGGAACAGGTTCTTCACGGTCTCATCCGCGAGGGGATCTCCCTTGTGGCGGAAGCCCTCGAGGAACTCATCGGTCCAACGGGTGTCGTGCATCTCGGCGGCATTCTAGCCGCGCGCTTCCGACCGCCCGCCAATAACCCAGGTGTAATTCCTCCAAGAGGGGAACTTTCCAAGGAGGGGCGGGTGGACGACGGCACCTCGCCTGAAGGCATCCGAGCGACCGGGCGGTTGGCTCCCACGGTGGCTTCGAGCACTGCCGTTACGGCCCCCGCAGCCCCAGCTTTCTCGCAGGTCCTTTTCACCAGGGAGGGGTGGGAGTGGAGCCGGAGAGGCCTGTTCGTTCGCCAATCGATCCCGTGAATGATCGGGAGCCGGTGCCCGTGCCGCGCTCACAGGTGACGGTGAAGACCGTGCTCACCATCTGCGCCTGCATCGTGGGCGTGGTGGCCGCCATCTTCCTGTTGATCCACGGCATCGTGACCCTCACCCTCACCGTGACGGCCGTGCTGCTGGCGGTGGCGCTCAACCACGCGGTGGCGTGGCTGGAGAAGTGGAAGGTGCGGCGACCGCTGGCCATCGGGCTGGTGATGGGCGTGCTGCTGGGGGCCCTTGTCGGCGCGAGCTTCCTCCTGGTGCCCACCGCGGTGGCGCAGGTCCGGGAGCTGGCCGAGCGCCTGCCCGAGCTCAATGAGCGCGCCCACCAGACGCGCCTCTACCAGTGGCTCGATGCGCGGGTGGGCCTCGACCAGCGGCTGGGCACGCTCGGACAGGGAGACTCCTCGCTGCTGCAGCGGGCGGTGGATCCCGCGCTGCACGTGGTGGGCAGCGCGCTGGCCGGGGTGGGCGCCTTCGTCACCGTGCTCTTCCTCGTCATCTTCATGCTCATCTATGGCGGCCGGGTGGTGCGGGGCGCGCTCGCCGAGTGCCTCCCAGCGCACCGCGAGCGCTACGAGCGGGTGCTGGGCAAGGTGTACACCTCGGTGGGGGGCTACCTCAGCGGGCTGGCCATCATCGCGGTGGTGAACTCCCTCTGCGCCACCACCTTCCTGGCCATCCTCGGCGTTCCCTACTTCCTGCCGCTCGGCGTGCTCTCCGGCCTGGGCAGTCTCATTCCCCTGTTGGGAGCCACCCTCTCGGGCCTCGTGCTGGCGCTGGTGGCCCTCGCCTCGGGTGGGGTGTGGGACTTCCTGGCGGTGGGGTTCTACGTCACGCTCTACCAGCAGTTCGAGAACCACCTGCTCGCGCCCGTCATCTACAAGCGCACCGTGGAGCTCAACCCGCTGGTGACGCTGCTCGGCATCATCCTCTTCGCCGAGCTGGCCGGCGTGCTCGGCACCTTCCTGGCCGTGCCCATCGTGGGCACCGCGCAGATCGTCATCCGCGAGCTGCTCCTGCTGCGGCGCGAGCGCCTCAACCTGCCCCTGAAGGGAGACGTGGCGGAGCAGCTCCAGAAGCGAGGACCCTGGCGCCCTCCCTTCTGGCGCCGGCCCCGGCACGCGTGAGAGGAAGACATGCCTCGGGAAGTCAAGGACGCGGACGGAGTCACCTGGAGCTGCATCCAAGCCTTCGCGGGTTTGGGGCAGGACGCGGAGAAGAAGGAGGCCGCGCGGGTCGACGGCACCTCCAATCGCTTCCACGTCGTCTGTACCCCGAGCGGTGGCGCGAAGTCGGTGCGCGTGGAGCTGCCCGGCAACTGGGAGAAGGCCCTCTCCGACGAGGAGCTGCTCCAGACCATCCACGCCCAGCTCGCCCAGGACTCGTGAGCGCGAGGCGGGTTAGCGCTCGGGCTTGTAGATGGCGGCCGTGCGCTGGGCCATGAAGCCACGCGGGAGCACCTTGGCGGCCAGGGCCAACGTCTGGTTGAGCAGCCCGGGGACGTAGAGCTCCTTGCGGCGCATGAAGGCCCGCACCGCGTGCGCGGCACACGCCTCGGGGCTCATCACTCCCAGGTCTCCCGCCTTGAAGCGGTTGGACAGTCCCGTCCTGTCCAGCATCTCCGTGGCGATGCCGCCTGGGGCGAAGACGGTGACGGACACACCCGTGTGCCGCACCTCCTGTCCGAGGCACTGCCCATAACTGGTGACGAAGGCCTTGGTGCCACTGTAGGCCGCCTGGTACGGCACCGGGATGAGCCCCGCCACGCTGGAGACGAGCAGGAGCCCGCCCCGCGTCCCACGCTCGACGAGGTAGGGCATGAAGAGGCTGGAGAGCCGCACCATGCTGGTGACGTTGGTGTCCAGCATGGCCTGGAACTCGCTCCAGCCCAGCTTCATGGCCTCGCCCCAGTACGTCACGCCGGCGTTGAGGATGACGGCGTGGATGTCCCGCGCCTGCGTGGCCTCGGTGAAGATGCGCTCCACGTCCTCGGGGCGCGACAGGTCGGCCGCGATGCAGGCGGCCTGCACCCCATGTCGCACCCGCAGCTCCTCGCACAGCGCCTCCAGCTTGTCACGCCGCCGCGCCACCAGGAGGACATGGCCGCCATGGTCTCTCGCGATGGTGCGGGCGATCTCCACGCCCAGCCCTGACGACGCCCCGGTGATGAGGGTCCACCGGCCTCGGAGCTCCAGCATCTGATTCATGGTCCGCACCCTATACCCGGGAACACCTGGGAACGAGCGCCGCGAGCTTCCGGAAGGGGAAGGGAATGGAGGGCAGGGGAGAGGTGTCCCCTGCCCGGGTGCTTCCATCGGCCAATTACGGCGTGGCCGGGTCCATCGTGGACATCAGCCAGCCCGCGCGCTCATGGCCCCACTTGTTCCACTCGGGGTTCTTGCCGCTCAGGATCTGCGTGTCCGTGAAGGCCGGAGCGCCGGAGCTCGTGCCGCTCATGGTCGAGCCGTAGTAGGTCGGGTGGGTGTTGTCCGACTGGATGTAGTCGTAGCTGGTGGCCGAGGTGGCGAAGTGCGTGTTGGCGTCGCGGATGGTCGAGCGCAGCGTGCTGGTGATGCGGGTGACGTAGGCGGCCTCGGTCTCGCCCGCGATGTAGCGGAGGGCGTCGCTGTCCACCAGCCCGTCACCGTTGGAGTCGTAGTCGGCGCCCATGTAGTCGGCGAACGAGTCGGCGCACTGGAAGCCGTACTTCGCCGCCAGGCTGCAGGCCCGCCAGTTGCTCTTGGCCAGGTAGGGCATGAACTTGGACTGCTTGTTCACGCGGGTCCCGGTGGCGGCGTCCGTGCAGTTGGTGAGCACGTTGTCCGCGGCGTAGCCCGGGTAGTAGATGTTCATGATGATCTTGGCCTTGGCCGCCGTCGCGTACGTGTTGATGGCCTGCATGGCCTTCTCCATGTACGAGGTGCAGTTGGCCAGCGCCGTGTCCAGGCCGGCATAGCTGCAGGTGCCCGTCTGGTCCGTGAAGGCGGTGCGCGCCTGCAGGTAGTCGTTGCCGCACATCTCGAACATCACCACGCGGGTGTTGGCCGACTGCATGTACGAGCGCTCGGCGATGATCTTGTTGTTGTAGATGTCGTCGGCCCGGGCGCCGGACTTGGTGCGGCGGACGACCTCGATGTTGCTGTTGAAGTCCTTGGCCAGGTACTCGCCCTCGACGACGGGCGCCGCGCGGCGGGCCACGTTGAAGATGGAGCCGTTATAGCCGGCGAAGATGGAGTCGCCGTAGGCCACGACGCGGTACGTCGACGTCGCGCCCGTGCGGTTGATGGTCCACGAGGTGTTCTGGTTGATGGTGCTGGCAGCGGCGGTGCCGCCCACGGCCAGGCTGGCCGCGAGCGCCAAGGACATGCCATTGGTGCGAGAGAACTTGGGGGCTCCTGAAATGTCGGGTGACTGCGTGAAGCGGGGCTCGGCTGATTCGCCGGCTTCACGGGTATAACAGAAAATT
>NZ_DASVSO010000886.1:0-9714 GCF_036388035.1 Archangium sp. | reverse complement strand
CCATTGCCGGCCTCGGAGTGTCGGCTCCCAGGGCTTCTCGGAGCAGCCAGGCGCGCTCCTCTTGACGGGGACGGGGGCCGCCGGGGCTCGCGAGGTGCCTCCGGACGAGAGGGGGCGAGCAGGCGTTCCGACGGGCAGGCGTGCCCCGGAGGCGGGGGCTCCTGTGCCACAATGCCGGCGCCGCGCGTACTGCCCGGGCACCGGCGCCCGGGCTTCTCGTTGACCCCGGACGTCCGCTCGCCATGACGCCTTCCTCTCGTGCCCGGTCCTCCCGGCGGAGTCTGTTTCCCCAGGCACCGCTCCTCGCGAGCGCCGTGCTCCTGCTGCTCGTGAGCGTGGCCGCCTGTGCCCGGAGCGAGGCCCCGCCACTTCCCGTCGAGGCCGAGGTCGAGGGGTACTGGCTGAAGCCCATCGCGCGCGGCAACAAGCTGGTGCCGTGCGGGCACGGCACCCACGCCTGGGGATGGACGCCGGGCCAAGCCGGGCTCTGGCTCGTGGACGAGTCCGGCCGCCAGCTCTTCCCCGAGGTCTTGAGCGACAAGGATGCTCGCTTCAAGGGCCAGGAGCCGCAGGTGATGGGCGTGGTGCCCACGGCCGATCCCGAGCGTGCCTGGGTCCATGTGCGGATGTCGTTGCCCGTGGGGGGCGGCAGTGCGGTGTTCCTGGTGGACCACCAGGGCTCGGTCCAGCAGCTCGTGGCGCCCACTCAGGAATTGGAGTGGATGCCGTCCGAGGGCCGCGAGCGACTCTGGGTTGTCTTCGGGCTCAGCAAGCAACTGTGGAGCATCGACGTGCCTGGCACCGGGGTGGACAAGGTGGACCTGGCCATGTCGGGAACCGACGTGCAGCAGATGATGCCCGTAGGGGATGGGAGGCAGGGCTGGCTCGTGCTGGACAACAGCCTCTACCAGGTGGACCTGCGGGCGCGTCCCCAGCTCAACCCCCGTCCGCTGCGGGCGCGTGACGTTTCCTTCCTAATACCTACCGCGGAGCCGCAACGTGTCTGGGTGCTCGCGGCGCGGCCCGGGGCAGTCGTCGCCCAGTATCATTCCGGTAACACGACCTGGAAAGAGCAGCGGGCGAGGACTGCCCAGATCAGGGCCTACGGCATGCAGTTCTTCCTCGTGGGTCGTGAGGGAGCGAAGACCTCCTCGATTTCCTTGCCCGAGGATGTGCGGCAGATGTTTGCCCACGAGGGTGGCAAACTCTTCTGGGTGGAGCTGGACCCGAGCTCGGCGGCCGCCCGCTCCTCGGGTCGGTCGTTGAAGCTCCTGGGGCTCGATGGGAAGTGGGTGGGGACGGGGGTGGAGGTGGAAGGGTCGGTGTTCCTGGCGCGCTCGCCGGATGGGCACGTCTGGGCGCACAACGAGAAGCGCCTCTACGTCTTGGGAGACAACGGCGAGGAGGTCGCACGCGGCGCGGACGCGGAGTGGCTCGAGAAGGCCCGGCTCGTTCCGCTCTCGGCGGAGCGCGCCTGGACGGTGACGCCCGAGGGCGTCGTCCGCCTGCTGGTCGTGAAGGACAAGGCCATCCTCGTGAGCGCCTCGCTGGACACCGGGCTGCGCTCCCCGGTGATGAAGGCCTGGGACGAGCATGGCGGGTGGTTGCTCTCGGACGACGGGACCCGGCTCCACAGGCTCTCGCTTGGGGCGGAGGGGCTCGGGATGACGGAGGTGCTCGAAGGCGTGGGAATGAGCGACGTGCTCCCCATTCCGGGCACCGGTCGGGTCTGGATTGCCGGCGTCCCGCGCGGCTACATCTACGGGCCGGCCTCGGATGTGGGGCGCACGGCCGTGGGCTTCGCGGGGGGCGCCCGCCTCGGGCGCGACGCGAGTGGGAAGGTCCAGGTGGCGGGCAAGCTCCAAGCGGGCCTGCCGCTGGAGTCACTGGCGCTCGACTGGCCCGGGCTCGCGCACGCCACGGAGCTCGGGCGCTCGCTGCGGCTCGAGTTGCGCGCGGAGGACGGGGATGGCGAGCTGGCGGGGCAGGGGCTTCGGCGTCTCGGGATGCCGGCCAACCCCCTCTTCCAGTGGACGGCGCCCCCGGGAAACGCGGAGCGTCTCTACCGGGCCGTCGTGGCGCACGAGGTGGAGAATGGCACCCGCCTCACCGCCACCTTCCGGCACGTGCCCTTCGGCGTGCCGCTGCTCGACCGCGTCTGGGTGCGCACGGCGCTGGCGTGCCTCGCGGTGACGCTGCTGCTGCTGCTGCCCATGTTGCTTCTGCGCCCCACCACCACTCCCCGCAGGTGGTTGCCGCTCCTCGGCTATGTCGCCTCCGTCGTGGGCGTGGGGGGCGGCGAGGTGCTCGGGTTGCTGGGCGGCCTGCGCATCCACGTGCCCTCCCTGCTGGCCGTGGTGGGCGCCGAGCTGGTGCTGTGCGCGGGCCTGGGGCTGCTGTCGCCCGCCGTGTTCCGCCGGCTCGTCTTCACCCATCCGTTCTCCTGGGCCGCCGCGCCGCTGCTGCGCTGGCCCGCCTTCCGCCGTCGCTTCTTCGCCTCCTATATCCGGCAGGTGCGCCGCCGGGTGGAGGTGGCCTCGGCCCATGCCAACGGCGAGGTGTACGTGGAGCTGTCCTCGCACGTCACCGAGTACGCCGGGCCCGGGGTGCCGCCCTCGCCCTCCGAGCGCACCGCCGAGGAGCTGGCCACACTGCTCACGCATGAGCGCGCGCACCTGCTCATCCAGTGCGCGGGAGGCCGGGGGAAGAGCGCCCTGCTGCGGCGGCTCGTCCGGCTGTCGCTGGAGCGCTTCGAGAAGCAGCCCTCCTCGCCGCTGCCCGTCTTCATCGACCCGGCGACCGAGGACCTGGAGGCCGCCGCGAAGGAGTCGCTGAAGGACCTCGGGCTGCCGGAGGCGCTGCGGGACGCGCTGCTGGAGTCGGGGGACTTCTTCCTCGTGCTGGACGGACTCACCGAGTCGAAGCTGGAGCCCGAGGCCCTGCGCCGCTACCTGGAGCGCGAGATGGGCTTGCATGCGCCGCTGCTGCTGTCGGCCCGGCCCAACGAGGCGTACCGGACGGCGATGGCGCACGCGCTGCGCTGGCTGGGGGTGGAGCCAAAGCGGCTGGACGAGGCGGGGCTGGCGCGCTTCCAGGCCGCGTACCCGGGCGCCGACGGCAAGCCCGTGCCGCTCTCCGAGTCGCTCAAGCGCATCTGTCGGGGGCGGGTGGCGGATGCGAGCTACGTGCCCATCCTCGTGCGCCTGGCGCTGCGCTTCGGCGGGAGCGACGTGGACAGCGTCATCAACCTCTACCGCGCCGTGTTCGCGGGGCTGCTGAAGAAGGCCCCGGACGACGAGGCCACCTCGGAGCTGCTGGCCTTCGCGGAGACGCTGTGCCTGGGCAGCTACTGGGAGCACCGCAGCCGGCTCATCGTCTTCCGGGACAGCCCGGACGAGGCGAAGCTGCGGGTGCTGCTGGACGCGGGGCTGCTGGTGCCGGCGGATGCGCGGCCCGGCCCGGTGCCCACGCACGTGCGCTTCTTCCATGACTCGATGCAGAGCTACCTCACGGCGCGGGCGCTGTTCGCCCGCCAGGCCTCGCAGGCGCGGTGGGACTGCCTGTGGCGGGCCGCGGGCGAGCCGGGCTTCGCGCGCGAGCAGTCGGACCTGATGACGGAGGCGGGCTCGGAGCTGTTCCAGATGTGCTCGTACGTCTTCGGGTACGACGCGCGGCTGAAGGCCGAGCTGGGGCGCCACCTGGAGGCGTGCGCGGAGGCCAACGACGGGAAGCTCCACAAGGACGGCATCCTCGAGGCCGTGCCGGAGGAGCTGCGCTCCACGTTGCGCGAGTCGGGCCGGGCGCTGGCGCCGGGCGCGCTGCTGCGCGAGGCGAGCCGCGTCTGCCGCGAGTACACCGACGGCGAGGCGCTCTTCCTGCTCTACGCGCGCATCGCCCCGCTGGCCTGGCCCTGGAAGCCCGAGGACGGGGACGCCCCGGCGGCTCGCACGGACGCCAACGCGGCCTGAGCACGCACCCCATGCCCGTCACCCTGCCTGCCCATGCCGCCGCGGTGCTGCCCTTCTTCCGGCTCTCCCGCAGGGGGTTGCTGCCCACCGCGCTCGTCGTCGGAGCCTGCGCGCCCGACCTCGCCTATGTGTACGCGGTGCGCGGGGTGGGAGAGCCCTCGCACCAGGTCCCCGGCTTCCTCCTCTTCTGTGTCCCCATGGGCCTCGCGGTGCTGGTGTGGCTGGAGGTGCTCGTCCTGCCCGCGCTGCGCCTCGCCCTGCCCGAGGTGGGCGGCGTGCAGTGGGGCCGCTTCGCACGCACCGAGGGACTGCCTCGCACGCCACTCGCCTGGAGCCTCGCCGTCGCGGCGCTCGTGCTCGGGGCCACCACGCACATCCTCTGGGACGGCTTCACCCACCGCTCTATGTGGCCCGCCGAGGCCCTCTACCCCCACGTCGTCGTCCCCCTCGGAGGCAGGGAGCTGCCGCTGCCCCGCGTCCTCCAGCACGCCTCGTCCCTGGTGGGCTCGCTCCTCGTGCTCGGGTACATGGCGCGCCGCTACCGGCACCTGCCCGAGGTGCCAGGGGGCTCCTGGACGGACTTCCTTCGCGTGCTGCTGCCCACCGCCACCGGGGCGCTCGTGGGGCTCGCGCTGCGGCTGGCGCGCTACCAGGACATGGGCGCGCTGGAGGCGCAGCTCTGGTGGGCTTTCTGGCCCACCGCCACCGGCGCGCTCGTCGGGCTCTCCGCAGGCTGCGCGCTCGTGCGGTGGCGGGCCTGGCGCGGCGTGTCCGGGGCTTTCGTCCAAAAGTAGACGCGGCGAGTCGACGCTCCCAGGCCCGCTGCTAGGGTTCGCGCACCATGAACCCTGGAAGCCTCGCACCCCTGCTCCTCTCCCTGCTGTCCGGGACTCCGGCCGCGCAGCCCGCCGCCAGCGCACCGCCCGCCGCCACTGCTCCGTCCACGGTGCCCGGCATCGCCGCGCTGCCCGGCCAGCCCAACCTCCTGGCCAGCGGTGTCCCCGCCATTCCGCCCGAGCTGCGCAAGCGCGTCCTCCAGTACCTCGAGACGCGCTCGGGCAACCTGATGGACGTGAGCCCCGACGGCAAGCAGGTGCTCATCTCCACCCGCTTCGCCGACACCAACCAGCTCCACGTGGTGGAGCAGCCCCTGGGCGCGCGCTACCAGCTCACCTTCACGCCCGAGCCCATCAACTCCGCGCAGTTCCACCCCGGCGACGCGCGCACCCTCTTCTTCATGCAGGACGTGGGCGGCGGCGAGTTCTACCAGGTGTTCCGCCTGGACCGGCGCACCGGCCGCTCCGAGCTGCTCACCGACGGCAAGAGCCGCCACGAGCAGCTCGAGGTGTCCGATGACGGCAAGTGGCTCGCCTACGGGGGCACCGGCCGCAACGGCAAGGACACCGACGTCTACGTGGCCCCCACGGACAACCCCCAGCAGGCCCGCCGCGTCACCGAGGCCGAGGGCTCCTGGTACCCGGGCCACTTCTCCCGCGACGGCTCCAAGCTGCTCGTCACCCAGTTCCGCGCGGCGGATGACGCCGACCTGCACGTGGTGGACCTGAAGACGAGCCAGCTGCGCCAGCTCACCCCCAAGGAGGGCAAGGGCAGCATCAACGGCGCCGTGCTCACCCCGGACGGCAAGAGCGCCTACGTCGTCACGGACCGCTACGGCGACTTCGCCGAGCTCTACAAGCTGGATCTCGACAAGGCGCCCTACACCGCCGCGCCCCCGAGTCTCACGAAGTCCATCCGCTGGAACGTGGAGGCCATCGCGCTCTCGCCGGACGGCAAGACGCTCGCGGTGGAGACGAACGAGGACGGCTACAGCCGGCTGTACCTGATGGACACGAAGAGCGGCGCGCTCTCGCCAGTGGAGGTGCCGCGCGGCGTGGTGGGCGGCATCACCTTCGCGCGGGGGCGCTCGGACGTGCTCGCCTACGCCGTCTCCACCTCGCGCGCGCCCATGGACGTGTACCTGCTGGACCTGCGCACGAAGAAGAGCACCCGCTGGACGCGCTCGGAGGTGGGCGGCCTGGACACGGAGAGCTTCGTGGAGCCCGAGCTCATCCACTACGCGTCCACCGACGGCGTGAAGGTGCCCGCGTTCCTCTACCTGCCGCGCAAGGCCCAGGGGAAGGTGCCCGTGGTCATCGTCTTCCACGGCGGCCCCGAGGGGCAGAGCCGGCCCTACCTCAGCACCTTCACCCAGTTCCTCGCGGTGGAGCTGGGCATGGCGGTGGTGGTGCCCAACGTGCGTGGCTCGGAGGGCTACGGCAAGGCGTACCGGGCCATGGATGACGGGGTGAAGCGCGAGCAGAGCCTCGCGGACATCGGCGCCACGCTGGACGCCATCGCCGCGCGGCCGGAGCTGGATGCCTCGCGCGTGGCCGTGTACGGGGGCTCCTACGGCGGCTACATGGTGCTGGCCACCGCCGCCTTCTTCCCCGAGCGCATCAAGGCCGCGGTGGACGTGGTGGGCATCTCCTCGCTCGCCACCTTCCTGCAGAACACCCAGGCCTACCGCCGCGACCTGCGCCGCGCCGAGTACGGGGACGAGCGCAAGCCCGAGGTGCGCGCGGTGCAGGAGCGCATCTCCCCCCTCAACGCGGTGGACCGCATCAAGGCCGCGCTCTTCGTGCAGCAGGGCGCCAATGACCCGCGCGTGCCCCAGTCCGAGGCGGAGCAGATCGTGAAGGCCGTCCGGGCCCGGGGCGCGGACGTCTGGTACCTGCTCGCGCTCGACGAGGGCCACGGCTTCGGCAAGAAGGCCAACCGGGACACCATCACCATGGCGACCTTCCTCTTCCTGGAGAAGCACCTGGCCGCTCCCGCCAGCACTTCCGGCGGCTCCGGGAAGTAGGGGCCTCCGGGACGCGCGGCCTGTTCGGGGGATGCGGAGAGCTGATCGCCGTTTTCCTCATCCCCCGGGCCGAGGCTCGCGCGTGCTTCCGGACAGCTGCCCCGCGGGGCATTGCGGTCCGCTGTACACGATGAAATCTAGCGGCCGCGTTCGAGATGCGTGGCTGCCAGTCCACCGAGCTTCCCACCCTGGGGCAGGCCCGCAGTCACAGACGCAATGAGTGACGTCTGCCTCGGTGCAGCAACCACAGGAGGGAAAGCCATGCCGTCCATTCACGGTCTTCTGATTCGAAATGGGGAGGGGACTCCGCTGGGACAGTACGTCCCGTCGGGCAAGTTCGGGAGGATCTTCCCGGCGCTCCAGCCGCTGTTACCCCCGCTGGCGGCCCTGGAGGAGCTCGGCCGGGCGATGAAGGACGCCAACCCGGCGGACCCCAAGGGTGACAACGAGGACATCCCCGCGGGCTACACCTACCTGGGCCAGTTCATCGACCACGACATCACCTTCGACACCACCCCCATCCAGGAGGTGCTGGTCGACCCGCTGGCGCTCCACAACGTCCGCACCCCCGCGCTCGACCTGGACTGCGTGTATGGCCGGGGACCCGCCGATCAGCCCTACCTCTACCAGCTCCCTCCCAACGACGCGCTCTTCGTCATCGGCAACACCAGCGGCGTGCAGTCCGGCGGGAACCTGAAGGTGAGGCCGTCCCTCCCCTTCGACCTGCCGCGGGGCGCGCAGGGGCTGGCCGTCATCGGGGACCCGCGCAACGACGAGAACATCATCGTCGCCCAACTCCACCTGGCCTTCCTCCGCTTCCACAACAAGGTGGTCGAGGGCCTCAAGGCCGGCACCATCAAGCCGCCCCCGTCGGCGACCCAGGACTCGCTGTTCCAGCAGGCCCGCAAGCTCGTCATCTGGCACTACCAGTGGATCGTCCTGCACGACTTCCTGGGACGGCTGGTGGACAAGAAGGTGCTCGGCGACGTGCTGGAGAAGGGCCGCTCGTTCTACCTGCCGGAGGGGGATCCCTTCATCCCGGTGGAGTTCGCCGCCGCCGCCTACCGCCTGGGCCACAGCATGGTGCGCGAGGCGTATGACTTCAACGAGGTCTTCACCTTCAAGGACGGTCCGAACAAGATCGTTCCGGCGACGCTCGCGCTCCTGTTCCGCTTCTCCGGACGCTCGGGCACCAGCGTGCCCATCCCCAGCAACTGGATCATCGACTGGCGGCGCTTCTTCAAGTTCGCCGGAGATGGGGTGACGGCGGGCCTGAGCCGCAAGCTCGACCCGTTCCTCGCGCCGACGCTCTCGGAGATTCCCGACCACGGTGTGCTGCCCGGCCTCAACCTGGCCATCGCCAACCTCAAGCGCGGGCGCAGCCTCGGCCTACCCTCGGGGCAGAACGTGGCGCGGCGCATGCGCATCGAGCCGCTCTCGCCCAAGGACATCGCCAAGGGGCCGGATGGCGCGGTGGCCGAGAAGCACAACCTGCACCTCGAGACGCCGCTCTGGTACTACATCCTCAAGGAGGCCGAGGTGCGCGGCAACAGCAAGCGCCTGGGTCCCGTGGGCAGCCGCATCCTCTCCGAGGTCTTCGTGGGCCTGCTCGAGCTGGACACCAGCTCCTTCCTGGCCAGCAACCCGCAGTGGCAGCCGACGCTGCCCTCGGCCAAGGCGGGCGAGTTCGAGATGACGGACCTGCTCAAGTTCGCGGGCGACCTGTCGCCCATCAACGACCTGAACAACATCTTGACCTGAGGTGAGGGGCGCTTGAGGTGAAGGGACCGGCCGGGGTGCCAGCGCGCCCCGGCCGGGCTCCTCTCCGCGCACTACGGTAGGACTTCCCGGCGGGGCGCGTACCGCCGCCCGCCGTTCCTCCACGGGAAGGTGAAGGCAAGCGCCACCCCGGACAGGCCCACCAGGATGTAGAGGAACTGGCTGAGACGGCTGGACTGCGCGGGCTGCACGTCACCTCCGAAGAAGGCGTTCACGAGGTTCCACTGGAAGAGGCCGATGAGGCCCCAGGTGATGGCGCCCAGGATGACCAGCACGGCGAGCAGCTTGGTGAAGGTGCTGACGCCCGACTGCGTTCTCGCGTCCATGACTCGTCCTTTCGAGCAAGGGGGTTTTGCCTCCAGGCAGAGGGCCCAGTTCGCGAATGTCTCGCCGGCTCCGGACGTTGTGACGTACCTGTCCGCTCGCCGCCTTGCTGCTCAGGCGGGCTCGAGGGGCAGCTCCACGCAGAAGGTGGAGCCCACGCCCAGCTCGCTGACCACGGTGATGCGGCCGCCCATGGACTCGACGATGCGCCGGGCAATCCACAGCCCCAGGCCGAAGCCGCCGTAGTGGCGGTCGGACACCGCGCGCTCGAAGCGGTTGAAGACACGCTCCAGGTGCTCGGCGGCGATGCCGATGCCCGCGTCGCGCACGAGCAGGCGGGCGCGCTCCTCCTCGGCCTCCACGGTGAGCGAGATGGGGTTGCCCTGCCCGTACTTCACCGCGTTGGCGAGGAGGTTCGTCAGCACCTGCTCCAGCCGTGGCCGATCCCAGGTGCCGGGCAGCGCGGCGGGGGCGTGCAGGGTGAGGCGCGAGCCGGTACGCGCCAGCTCCGGCTCGAAGCGCTCCGCCACCTCGTGCGTCAGGGCCACGAGGTCCAGAGGCTCGGGCCGCAGCTCGAGCCGGCCCTCGCCCAGGCGCGAGACGTCCAGCAGGTCGCTCACGAGCTGCATCTGCCGCTTCGTCTGCCGCTCCATCAGCTCCAGGCCGCGACGCAGCCGCTCCGGGGGGAGCCCGTCGGGACCGCGGGCCAGGGCTCCCCGCAGGCCCTGCACCTGGAGCTGGAAGGCGGTGATGGGCGTGCGCAGCTCATGGCTGGCGATG
>NZ_DASVSO010000885.1:0-11991 GCF_036388035.1 Archangium sp. | reverse complement strand
AGCAGTCCATCAAACCTGGGGATCGCGCGAGCCACCGGCACCGGTGTTCCCGGAGCCGTTCATGTCGGCCACGCGGCTGGCACCGACCTCGACGCCGCGCATGGCCGCCTCGGCCATGCCGAGCAGCTCGTCCTTGACCATGGGCAGCGCCGCCAGACGCACGCCCAGCCGGATGACGCGCGCGGTGGTGCGGGTGAAGAGCCCGCCGCCGAGCACGTAGCCCACGCCGAAAGCCGCGGCCAGCATCATGTACGGGTTGCGCTCCACGCGGCCCTTGAGATCCAACGTGCCCTGCAGATCCGTCACCGCGCCGCGGGCATCGTCCCACAGCTGCTGCGCGTCCGAGCCGATCCGGTCCACCCGGTGGCCGAAACCGGCCTGTCCCTGCTCGCCCTGCGCCTGGCCACCATTGCTGCCCGGGTTGCTCTGGAAAGTCGCCATGTCGGTACTCCGAGTCTTCGAGAGAAACGGTGAGGAGCTCAGCGGCGGGACGCGATGCGCCCGACGATGAAGCCCACGGCCACGGCGCCCAGGAGGCAGGTGCCCGGATTGGCGCGCACGAAGCTCACCACGCGGGTGTTGAGATCTTCCAGGTTGCGCCGCGCCTCCTCGAGCTGCGGCACCATGTTCTCCTGGAACTGACGGGCCTTGTCCTGCAGGTGCTGGGGATTGACGTCCATGGAAGCCATCTCCTTATCGGGGTTGAAGGGTGGGAACGAAGGTGTCGGGCGTCTAGCGCCGCCGGCTGCTGCCGATGAGGAATCCAACGAAGAACGCCGCGCCCACGCACGTCATGGGGTTGCGGCGCACCCACTGGCGCCAGTCGGTGCGCCAGGCCACCTCCTCGCGCAGCACGGTGACGGAGTGGACGAGCTCGTTGCGCGTCCGTTCGATCTCCGCGCGAATCTGCTCCGGGGACTGGGGCGAGGTCTTCACCTTGCCGTCAGCGGCCATGGCGGGCCTCCGGAGGAAGCGCCGCGGGCGCGACCGCGACCTGGGCCTGGGCGAGCACCTCCACGCTGCGGTTGAGCTCCTCGGTGGTGTCGTCCATCACCCGGTGGGCCTTGAGCCGCGAGGCGGCCCGCGCGATGCCCAGCCCGCCTCCCACGAGGTTGACCGCCCCCACCACCGCGAGCGACCCGTCCCACCCGAGCCACCTCACCAGGAAGGCGGACAGCGCCGCGCAGAGGAAGGCGTAGCCCACCAGCACGAAGGGAACGAAGGCGGCGATGCGCGCCACGTCCGTGCCCACCGCCCGCGCGTCGTCCATCAACTCCAGGCGCGCGAGCGTCAGGTGCTGTGTCACCAGCTTGCTGAAACCATCTGTCATGCGCCCGACGAGCGCGGCGAGTCCGCGCTCCGTCTGCTCGGTGCCCAAGCCCATCTGCTCCCCGGCCGTCGCTCTCATTCGGAGGCCCCAACGTAGGACCCCCCCGTTCTCCGCGACAACCCCGCCGCGAAGAAATGTGTCCGGCGTTCGTCAGCGTTGGCCACCCGACGCGCCGGAGCGCCCAGGTCAACCGATGAGCTCGACGGGCGCGGAGCGGGGCTGTGGACCCACCAGGGGGGCCTCGAAGCGCATCACCAGCGGCAGGTGATCCGAGGCCACCGCGGACAGCGGCGTGCCGTGGGCATGCAGGGCCAGCGGCCTCACGCCCGCGTCCACGTAGATGCGATCCAACCGCAGCAGCGGGAAGCGGGAGTGGTAGGTGCGCACCGGGGTGCCCAGCTCCAGGGCCACGTCGTGGATGGCCTGACGCACCAGCCCGGGCACCGCGCCAGGGCCCCAGTAGTTGAAATCTCCACACACCACCACCGGATCATTCCGCACGGCGTCGCGGAGGATGTCCGAGGACAGCAGGAGCGCCTCCTGGCGGCGGCGCTCGCGCATGCTCAACCCCAGGTGCAGGCAGAAGACGTGGAGCTGACGGCCCTCGCCCAGGTCCAGGTCGCAGCGCAACGCCCCCCGAGGCTCGCGGCGGGCCACGCTCAGGTCGTAGTTCTTCGACTTGAGGATGGGCAGCCGGGAGAGGATGGCGTTGCCATAGCGTCGGCCATTGCGCACCACGTTGGGGCCGAAGGCCATGTGCAGCCCGAGCAGCTCCGCCAGGTGCTCGGGCTGGTCCTCGCGCGGCGTCACGCCCCGGTAGTCTCCCACCTCCTGGAGGGCGATGACGTCCGCGTTGATCTCACGCAGCACCTCGCCCACCCGGTGGAGGTCGAAGACCCCGTCCGTTCCGATACCACTGTGGATGTTGTACGAAACGAGCGTCAGCTCCACGACCTGACCATCATCCCTGAACGAGGCGGAGACGCTGCGCGGCCAGCCGGGCCGCTTCCATGGGCAGCGACAGCAGGCGCCCCGTGGCCTTGGTGGCATCCTGGATGCCGGACTGGAGGGCGCGGAACTGACGCAGGGCCTCGTCGTACACGTCCTTGAGCGCCGCGCGCGACATCAGGGGCTCCTCGGCCATCGGGAGCGCGCCGATGGGCTGGCCCCGGTTGGTCGCGGTGGGCTTCACCGGGGCGTTGGGCGACAGGCCCGCCAGCGCCTCGAGCTGCGCGTTCATCGCGCGCACCTGGAACATCTCCTCTGTCTCCGCGTGGTTCCGACCGTACTGAATGGTCTTGTCGGAACGGCGCTCCGACACGCGCTTCTCGGACAGCTGCTGCTTGTCCCGGCGTCGCAGACCGCGGCTCGGAGCCGAGGCCTGGGGAACGGTGAAGTGGTCGAAGCTGTAGGTACGAGGCATCCGATTATCTCCCCCTCAGAATCAGAAAAACGGATACGCGAGAAGCTAGGGAGGGGTCAGCGCATAGGGAACGCTGAGACTCTCGGGGGCCTGCCCGTCCGCCTGCTCCACGGGGAGCGAGGCATGCGTCCCCTCTCCTTCCGAGGGTCGGCGCTGACAGCCACGCGGCGGACAATCGCGGGGTTGGCGCCGTCGTCATTCGTTGACGGGGCCCCCCTCCCGCACGCATATCTCGCCCCCGTGAATAGCTCCCCCCTCCGGAGGCTTCCCTTCCTCCTGCTGGTCCTCGGCCTGTCCGCTTACGCCGCCGAGGAGCGTCCCCTCCTCTCCCTCCAGCCTGAAGTGGCCCGGCCAGGCGACCCGGTGCTCGTCACCGTGCGTGGCCTCACCCAGGCGCCCACGGGCACGCTCGGAGAGCGCCCCCTGCGCTTCTATCCGGTGCGCGAGGGCTTCCAGGCCCTCAGTGGCCTTCCGGTGGAGCTGACGCCGGGCCCGGTGCAGGTGAAGGTGTCCGCGCCCCTCCTCGGTGGCACCGCGCCCGTGGAGCTCACCGGGAAGCTGGACGTGGTGGCCGCGGGCTGGCCGGCGCGCACGCTCAAGGTGGCCAACAAGTTCGTGAAGGCCAAGCCGGAGCCGGAGGTGCAGGCGCGCATGGAGGCGGACAAGGCCGCCTTCGCCGCCGCCTTCGCGCAGTCCTTCGCCCCGCCCCTCTTCGGGGAGAACTTCGCCTGGCCGCGCCAGGACAGCATCACCGCGCCCTATGGCGATCTGCGCACCTACAACGGCAAGAAGCAGAGCCAGCACTTCGGCACCGACATCCGCGGGGCCACGGGCGTGCCGGTGTACGCGGCCAACACGGGCACGGTGGTGATGACGCGCGATGCCTACGCCTCGGGCAACACGGTGCTCGTGTACCACGGGGCCGGGCTCTACACGGCCTACTTCCACCTGTCCGCCACGGACGTGAAGGACGGGGCGCGCGTGGAGCGCGGGCAGCTCCTGGGCAAGGTGGGCAGCACCGGCCGCGTCACCGGCCCCCACCTCCACTGGGGCGTGAAGGTGGATGACCTGTGGGTGGACGGCGAGACGCTGCTGAAGCTCGACTTCGGCGGCGCCCCGGCCGTTACCCAGCGCGAGAAGGAGTAGCGCTCACCAGGACTGGCCGATGCCGAGCGCGGCCCGGGCCTCGTCCGGGCTCATCGGCTCGCGGCCAATGTCCCGCGCGAGCCGCACGGCCTTCTCCACCAGCGGCCCGTTGCCCTTGGCCATCTCCTTGCCAGCCGGGTCCAGGTAGAAGTTGTCCTCCAGGCCCACGCGGATGTTGCCGCCGAGCACCAGCGCCGAGGCCACCAGCTTCCACTGCACCCGGGAGATGCCAATCACCTCCCAGGTGTCCTCGGGGCGGATCTGCCGCGCCATGGCCAGCAGGTTCTCCGCCGTGGGCGCCACGCCGCCGAGCACCCCGAGGATGAAGCTGTACTGCAGCGGCCCCTTGAGCGCGCCCATGGCCAGCAGCGGCTCCGCGTTGTGCACGTGCCCCAGGTCGAAGCACTCCAGCTCCGGCTTCACCCCGCCCGCGCGCATGGCCTCCACCGCCAGCAGGATGTCCGAGAAGGGGTTGGGGAACACGAAGTCGAAGACGAAGCCCTTCCGCTTCTCCGAGTACTTCGCGTAGTTCATCGAGCCCATGTTGAGCGCGGCCATCTCCGGCCGTGTCTTCGCCACGTAGGCCAGCCGCGCCTTCTTCTCCTCCTCGGACTCCACCCCCATGTTGAAGCCGCCGGTGGAGAAGTTGATGATGATGGGCGAGCGCTTGCGCACCTCTTCCTTGATCAGCCCGTAGATGTCGGCGCTCCACGACTGCTCCCCCGAGTCGGGCTCGCGGCCGTGGATGTGCACCACGGCGGCACCGGCCTCGTAGGCGCGACGGGCCTCCTCGGCGATCTCCACCGGGGAGTACGGCAGGTAGGGGCACTGATCTCGCTTCGCCAGCACGCCCGTCAGCGCACAGGTGACGATGACCTTGTCCTTCGACAGCGGCATGGGGCACCTCCTCGGGGACTTCGAAAGCTCAGCGGTCGTTCCACTTCGGGGGACGCTTCTCGATGAAGGCGGTGACGCCCTCGGCGGCATCCTCGGCCAGCACGTTGAGGGACAGCTGCGAGGCCAGGTACTCCAGGGCGGCCGGCAGGGGCATGTCCTCGGCGGTGAAGAAGGCGCGCCGTCCCAGGGCGAGCACCGCCTGGCTCTTGCCGGCGAGCTTCCCCGCGAGCCCCGCCACCGTCGCGTCCAGCTCCGCCGCGGGCACCACCCGGTTGAGCAGCCCCAGCGCGAGCGCCTCGCGCGCCGGCAGCCGCTCTCCCGTCAGCACCATCTCCAGCGCCCGCTTGCGGCCCAGGTGCCGCTGCAGCAGCGCCATCATCATCATGGGGAAGAGCCCCACGTCGATCTCCGGCGTGCCCAGCTCGGCGTGCTCGGCGGCCACGGCCAGGTCACACGCGAGCACCAGGCCCAGGCCCCCCGCGAGCGCGTGCCCGTTGACGCGCGCCACCGTGGGCTTGCGCAGATCCTGCAGCCGCTGGAGCAGCCGGCCATAGACGCGGCGCCCCTCGTGGGTGGCGAGAAAACCCCCCTCTCCGCCCAGCTGCCCGAGGTCTCCCCCGGCGCAGAACACCTTCTCGCCCGCGCCGGTGAGCACCACCACGCGCACGGCGGGGTCCGCCTCCGCCCGATCCAACGCGGCCAGCAGCCCCTGCAACACCTCGGGCGAGAGCGCGTTGCGCGCCTTCGGCCGATCAATCGTCAGGAGCGCTTGCCCGCCTTCGCCTTGGTACCGGACGACGACCTCTCCTGCTTCCATGACACCCCCGCGGCAGTGGCGGCGCCGGGAAGGACGCCGCGAAGGAAGGACTCGGCAATCTGCACCTTGGCTCTGTCCAGCGCCTCGGGACTGCGGTCTTCCATCAACCCGGAGACAAAAGCGGTGAGGCCCATCTCGATGGCACCGAAGAGGAGCGAGGCGCTGATCATCGGGTCCAGGTCCGCGCGCAGCTCCCCGGCCTCCTGGGCGCGCGCGAACATGTCCGCGGCCATGCGGATGGCGTCGAGGAAGGCCTGCTGCCGGCTGACGACGTGGCTGCCCGCGGGGCTGCGGCCCACCTCCAGGATGAGCACCTTCACCGCGCGCGGATCCACCCGGTAGGCCTCGAAGGCCACGTCCGCGATGCCGCGCACCTTGTCCTCGAGCGAACCCTCGCCCTGGGCCACCGTGCGCATGCGCGAGACGAAGCCGCTCCACCCCGTCTCGGCGACGGTCTCGAGCAGCTCATCCTTGTTCTTGAAGTAGTGGTAGACGAGCCCGTAGGCCACGCCCGCCTCGCGCGCCACGTCCGCGATGCGGCAGCCGTGGTAGCCCTTGCGCGCGAACACCTCGATCGCCGCGCGCAGGATGGTGCGGCGACGCTCGTTCTCCCGGCTCCCTGCCTCCTCCGACTTGCGCTGCTGCGGACTCACGCGCTGTGTCTCCCCGGCCGGTTGACTCGTCAATCAGCCGGGGAGGACGCTACGGACGCGGGGGCTCGCGGTCAATGCCCTTTGCCGCGCCTCGTCACGGGAAGACGACGCCGTTCACCTTGGGCGCCGCGACCTGGGCCTTGTAACCCTCCACCGGCGAGGCGGTGAAGATGCAGTCCGCCGTCACCTCGAAGTCGATGCCCGGGGTGGCATAGTTCGGAGCGGTGGGGTCGGTGGGGTCGCGCGTGTCCTTGATGATGTAGCGCAGGCGCGTGTAGGCCGGGTAGGTGAAGGCCTTGCCCCGGGCCAGCGCGGCCACTTCCACGGGCCCGACCGACACCGCGTTGCACCCGTCGTCGTCACCGTTGCGGGCCATGCTGTTGAACCAGGGGTCCGCCATCAGGAAGTCCACGGGCACCTGCTTGAACTTGGCGAGCGTCACCGGCGGCAGCGGGCTGAGCGTCTTGACGACCGGCTTCGGGTTGCGCTGCGCGGTGGCCGGCTCCCGGTCCTCCTTGTGCGGCCAACCCGTCCAGAGGATGCGCTCCTGGACCCAGATGAGGGTGGTGGCGTCGTACCTGCCGTTCTTTCCATCCCACACCCCGTTGCCGTTGGCGTCGACGTAGCGCTCGCCCTTGTCCCACGTGCCGCTGTCGTTGTTGTCGACGAAGGGCTCGGTGAGGTCCACGAACGGCTCGCTCTCCTCCCGGGTGCCGTTGTTGTTGAGGTCGTCGAAGGCCTCCTCGCCCGTGGTGACGGCGATCATGCTCACCAGGTTGTCGCGGGGGTTGTTGGTGAGCGGGCTGCCGTCCCTGTCCCGGCGGATGGGATCCGGCCGGCGCGGCTCCTGGAAGGTGGCCTCCCGGTCGAAGTTGGCGATCGGATCCTCCACCCAGGCGAACGGGTGCATCCACAGCGGGGCGATGTACTCGCCGGTGTAGGTGGGGTTGCTGATGTCCCTGCCGCTGCCGGGGGGATTCCAGGTGAAGGTGCCCGGGCTCACATCCTCGGGCAGCGGCAGCGAGGTCTTGTACATGACCTCCGCGTTGCCCACCACGCTCGTCACCGAGGTGGAGCTGGGGCCGATGGTGCCGGCCTCGGTGAGGAAGGACACCTGCGCTCCGGCGATGCCGTCGCCGTTGCGATCCGCCACATGGGCGATGCAGCGCAGCTTCACACCGGCGATGAGATGACGCGACTCGTCAAAGGCGCCGATGGCATGCACGCCGCCCGAGGCCTCACCGGCCACGGTGCCGCACTGGAAGGTGAACTGGCGGGAGTTGGAGCTGGAGCCCGCGAAGGTGACCGCGGGGCTGATGGCCACCTTGTCCACCACCCGGGCGACGACGACCACGGAGGAGACACGGCCTCCCTTGGCCACCACCTGGGTGGAGACGATGCCCGTGCCCACGTTGGTGTCCGCCTCGGTGGGGTTGAGCTCGACGCCCGGGACGGGAGCCTGCAGCTCGAAGGTGACATGCACGCCCGGCTGCGGTTCGCCGCGAGAATCAATGGCGCGGAAGTTCAACGTGGTGATCTCCCCGAGCCGAGGCTGGAGTGGAGACTGATCCACGAACTCCAGCGTCGACGGGGTCGGGGCGCTGCATGCTGCCAGCACCCCGCTCGTGATCGCCACATACACGGCGAGACCCAGACGCATCTGAGAAGACTCCTTGAAGGGGAAGAGCGCCGCGCGCTGTTGACGCACAGCCAACACTTCCCATCTTCCCGGTCTCAGATGCGTCCCGTCAAGGACGGCAGCCTTCCAGGCTGCGGGGGGTCAGGCCGCCGAGCCGCTGAACATGGCGCGAGCCACACCCAGCAAGCGGTCTACATCACGGGCCGTGAGGCCCCGGGCCCGGGCGAAGTCCGACAACGGGCGCAGAAGGTCCTCCGTCTGCGCTGGAGTCTCCTCCGTTCCCGCGAAGAGCTCGCCAAGGCTCACGCCCAAGGCCAAGGCCAGGGCGGCAAGGGTTTCCACATGTGCAACGCGCTCTCCCCGCTCGATCATCGAGAGGAAGGAGACGCTGATTTGCGCCCGTTCCGCGAGCTCCTCCTGCGTCCACCGCTCCGGACGTTGGGTGCGAAGTTCACGAATACGCTGTCCAATACGTTTGCCGAGTTCCGACACGAAAGACCTCGTCCTCCTCAGGGGAAACAGTCAGGGAGTGAAAGAACCACGCACATGCGCCGGGGATTCCTAACCCCCCGTTCCGAACGTCCCCACCCCGGTGATCGTGAGGTTCACACCGAAGTCGGGACGCGCTCGCCCCCTCTCGAGTCGGGCGACCCCCTCGATTCGCCAGCAGTTGCACGCGGGGCCATACGACACCGCGAACCACTGCTGGTTGAGAGGCGACTCACTGCGAGCCTGTGGCTGTACGATGGCCTCGTATCGCAATCCGAGCCCGAAGCCGAGCGTCACCTGCGTGCCCGCTCGGAGGAACTGTGCTCGCTGGTCACTCGTGCGAGCAGGCCCTACCAAGGCGTCCAGGCTCCTGCGCAGGCGATCCGACCCCACGCCGATGAGGTCGTCATATGCGGCGAAAATCTCCCCCTGGGGGACGGAAATGCGGAAGTCGGCGCTGAGCTGGGCGATGCGGTTGGTGTTCGGGTCGTACCGCAGGAGCCCGTTGCCATTGAAGCGGCCCACATTGGCGGACAGCCGACCATAGGTGTCGCGCACGGTCCGGTCGTCCTCCAGCGCGGTGCCACGGCCCAACGTAGGGGCATGCCTGGACAGGTCGAACCCCTGCCCGAGGGTCAAGCGGACGAGCTCACTGCGAACGCCCTCCCGCCGCGAGTGGAGCGTCTGGGTCAGCTCCACCAGCCCGTGGAGGAAGCGCTGCGCCGCGCCCACGGGGGTGGCGGGCAGGGCGGCGTCGATCTCGTCATAGACCTGACCGGGACGATCCGGCGAGGCACCAGGCGAGGGCAGGCCGCCCCAGACGATGGGCACGTAGCGCAGCCGCACCGAGGGCATCACGGAGTGCCGGAAGGTGGTGCCGCGCAGCTCGAAGGTGCGCGCCAGCTCGGAGTCCGCCACCAGGTCCAGGATGGGGTAGCCCCGCTGCGCCGTCCGGCCGGAGACCTCGCCCGCGTAGAAGTCCTGACGCAGCGCGAGCGCGGGGGTGAGGCGCGCGAAGGGGCCCAGCCCGAAGGAGGAGGACAGCCGGGGGAGCACATCCAAGCGATCCCTCGCCTCCCGGTCCGAGGCATCGAAGACACCATTGCCCTGGGCGGTATCGACGTCCCGGATGCCCCCGGGGTTGGCGGCGGCCAGCAACCGCTCCGGATCATAGCGGCCGTCCTCGCCCTCATCGCCAAAGGGGGCGCGCAGCGGCGACAGGCGGGTGAACTCCACCTTCACGCCGCCCATCAGCCCGCCCGGGAGGGGCCGCTCGGGCAGGGCCCAGGTGAGCGAAGGGAGCTTTTGGATGGTGCGCGGCGCGGAAGTGAGGGGCCCGGCGAGCACCGCCCCGACAGGCGCCTGGGTCCGCCCCAGCAGGCCGTAGCCCCAGCGGATGTCCTGGCGCAGTCCCACCTCCAGGCCCGCCCAGTGGTCGTCTCCCCGGTGGTAGAGGACGCCCGTGCTGCGCAGGTACTGGTTCTCGCGGGCCACGATGTCCGCGGTGACGTCGCGCGTGTAGAAGCCGTCGGAGACGACGAAGGCGTCGATGCGGTCATGGAAACCGCCGCCCAGGTCCTGCTTGTGCTGCAGGGAGGCCTCGCCGCGCAGCCCGCGCCGCTCGCGGATGACCTCGCGCTGGGGGTCCAGGAAGTAGTCGCCCGTCACCGGGTTGCGCACGGGCTTGAGGTCGTAGAGCAGCCCCAGCGTGGCGCGGCCGTCGGTGCGCGTCGAGGGGACGTAGCGGAACTCCGTGAGGAGCCGCGGCCCTCGAATGCCGTTGCGGGTCGGCTCGGGCCGGGTGAGCGTCTCGACCGTCCCGTCCGGCAAGGCGAACGTGCGCGCGACGTCCGCCTCGGGAGCCCCCAGGTAGAAGGCGGGGGTGAGGGTGATGTCATAGCTGCGCCCGAGCGTGACGAACACCGGCTGCTCGAAGGAGAAGCCGTTGAGGCTGCTCGTGGTGGGGCGCGGGACGAGCAGGCCGGTGCGCCGCTCGGCCAGGGGCAGGTACACCCAGGGCAGCGCGAACACCGGCACCGAGTGCACGTACACCACCGGCCAGGTGAGCGTGGCGTGGTCGTTCAGCTCCACCGTGGCGCGGCTGGCCTCCATGCGCCAAGTGGGCGTGTCCGCGTCACAGAGGCACGGGGCGAAGGCGAGCCCGTCCACCTGGAAGGAGTTCTCCCCGGTGCGTTTGATGCGCGAGCCGCTCAGCAGCACGGGCGTCTCGCCCAGGTCCCTCAACTCCTTGGGCGTCTGCGCGGCGAGCAGTGCCTCCGGGGAGACGCCGCGCTTCTGCATGAAGAGGCCGCCCTTCACGTTGGCCTCGAGCGACTTCACGTCCACCGTCACCTCGTCGGCCACGGCGGCCATCTGGCCGCTGACGAGCATGACGTTGCCCTTGGCGACGGCGACCTCGTTGGCCTGGTCGTAGGTGACCTCGTCCGCGCGCAGCAGCACCTCGCCCGAGCGCAGCACGGTGTGGCCGCGCGCGGTGAGCACCTGGCGGGCCGGATCGTACAGGACGTAGTCGGCGGCCAGCTCCACGGTCTCCCCGGAGGGGAGCTGGAGTTGGGTGGACAGGGGTAGCTGTGCCGACACCAGCAGCACGGCCACCGGCAGCAGGAAGCTCATGACCCTCTCGACGCAGGTGGGGCGTCGCGCTTCCCTATATCAGCATCAGCGGCCCGCGGGGCGCTGGAACTCGATGGAGACCTCGTTGCCCTCCTGGTGCGTCTGGTAGGGCACCTGCTCCTTGAGCCGGATGGCCACGCGCACCGTGCGCGAGGGCCCCGCGTCCGCATCCACCGCGGCCACCGCCGTATCGAAGAAGGAGGTGTCCAGCGCGCGGGTGTTGTTGGACTCGGCGATGCGGGTGTTCTCCAGCTCCAGCACCACCATCTTCTCGCCCCGGGTGACGGAGTAGCGGACGGGCTCGTTGGTGCGCACGAAGACGCGCGAGCCCGTGGACTCCTGCCGGAAGCCCACCAGCGTCATCGTCTTGCCGCGCGAGGAGACGCCGGCGCTGCTCCCCTGCTCCGGAGCCCGGCGCGGCGTCTCGGCCTGGGCGACGCGGGGCTCTCGCGCCTGGGCCTGCTGGCGCTTCTTCTCCTCGGCGGCGGCCTGGGCCTCCTCGCGCTGGCGCTGCCGCTCCTCGGCCTGCTCGCGCTTGCGGTCCTCGGCGGCGGCGCGGGCCTCCTCCTGCTGGCGCTTCTTCTCCTCGGCGGCCGCCTGGGCTTCCGCCCGCTGGCGATCCCTCGCCTCGGCCTGCTGGCGCTTCTTCTCCTCGGCGGCGGAGGTCGCGGAGGCCTGGGCCTCGGCCTGCTGGCGCTTCTTCTCCTCGGCGGCGGCGCGGGCCTCGTCCTCGCGGCGCTGCTTCTCGGAGGCCGCGGCCGCCTCCTTCGCCGCGCGCTCCTGCTGGAGGCGCTGCTGCTCGGCCTGGGCCGTCGCCGCTCGGGCGGACTCCTCCTGGGCCTTGCGATCGGCTTCCGCGCGCGCCTGGGCCTGACGCTGGGCCTCGGCCTGCTGGCGCTTCTTCTCCTCGGCGGCGGCGCGGGCCTCGTCCTCGCGGCGCTGCTTCTCGGAGGCCGCGGCCGC
>NZ_DASVSO010000884.1:0-15677 GCF_036388035.1 Archangium sp. | reverse complement strand
CCGGCCCGAATCAGACTCCCGGCCGACGCCCCCGGTCGGCACGCCCGCCGTGCGCCCCGCCTCTCCCGGGTCCGGAGCCACGCCGGCCGTGGCGCCCGTGCGGCCTCCCGTGCCCGGAGCGCCGCAGCCTCCGTCGCGTCCGACCCCGGTGGGAGTGCCTCCGGTGGGCTCCGGCGTCCGTCCGGCCGCGCCCGGTGTCCCCACGCCGCCCACGGCTCCCGCGGCGGCCCGTCCCCCTCCGCCACCCGGGACTCCGGCCGTGGGCTCCGGCGTCCGTTCGGTGATGCCTCCGGCCGCGCCCGGGGTGCCCACGGTCGCGCGCCCGCCCGGTACTCCCTCGGGGACGCGCCCTACCGTCGCGGGAGTCCCCGCCGTGGCACCCGCGCGCCCGTCCAGGCCCGGTGCTCCGGCAGTGCCTCCGGCTCCGCCCGTGCCGGGTGTGCCCCCGCCTCCGCCGGCCGTGGCCACGCCGCCCCGCCCTCCGCCGCCAACGCTCGCCACCGGCGTCGTCGCGCCGCCAGTCCCGGCTCCCACGCCGGGCTCCGGGCCGCGTCCCGCCCTCCGGCCCACCAGCCCGCTGCCAGCCGTGGCGCCCGTGGGCACCGCACCGCCGCCTCCTCCGCCCGGAGTCGCGGCCGTCCGTCCGCCGCCGCCGCCCGTCGCCGCCGTCCAGCCTCCGCCTCCGCCCGGTGCCCCGCGTCCCCCGAGCATGCCCGCCGTCGCGCCCGTGGCGCCGTCCGTCGCGCCGGTGGTGCCCGCGATGGCTCCGGTAGTGCCTCCCATCGCACCCTCCGTGGCTCCGGTGCGGCCCGGCGTGCCTCCCGCCGTTCCGCCTCCGCCTCCCGCCGCCGTCCAGCCCCCGCCTCCGCCTCCCGCGGCGTCCGGCAAGAGCATGGACCTCGACCCGGCGCGGATGGCCGAGCTCTGGCAGCGCTGCTCCCAGCTCGACCAGATGGACTACTTCGAGGTCCTCAAGCTGGAGAAGACGGCCTCTCCCTCGGACATCAAGAAGGCCTTCTACGGGGAGAGCCGCACCTACCACCCGGACCGCTACTTCCACCTGGACAACAAGGAGCTCAAGGAGCGCGTCAACGAGCTCTACAAGCGCGTCACCGAGGCCTACTACGTGCTGCGGGACGACGCGAAGCGCCGGCAGTACATGGCGAACATCTCCGGCCCCGAGCGCGCACAGAAGCTGCGCTTCTCCGAGAACTCCGAGGCCGAGACGCGCGCCGCCTCCAAGCGACAGGTGGAGGAGCAGATTGGCGTGCACCCCAAGGGGCGCCAGTTCTACCAGACGGGCGCGGCGGACGCCGACGCGGGCCGCTGGGCCTCGGCCGAGCGCAACTTGAAGATGGCGCTCACCTATGAGCCGGCCAACACCCGCTACAAGGAGAAGCTCGCCGAGGTCCAGAAGGTGCTACAGGACGAGGCGCGCAAGCAGGGCGACGCGTTCAAGATTCGCTGACGGACGCCCGGCCACGGGGGAGAGTCCATGACCATCGACCTGATCATCCTGGGGCTGGTGCTGCTGTTCGCGGTGGTGGGTGCCATCACCGGCGGGGCCCGGCAGATCGCCGGCCTGGTGGCGCTCGCGGTGGCGTGGTTCGTCTCGCGCAAGCTGGGGCCCCTCGTGGGGCCGAGGATGGCGGACGCGCTCGGCGGCGTGCCACTGCTCATCGGCGTGGTCGCCGGCTCGATGCTGCTCTTCATCGTCGTGCTGGTGGCGGTCCGCTACGCCCTCACCACGCTGCTGCGGCGACTCTTCCGCGGCAAGAACCCGGAGAACCGGGGCGTGGATGGCGGCATCGGCTTCGTGTTCGGCGGGGTGAAGGTGGCGGCCATCACCTACGTCGTGCTCAGCGCGCTCGTCTTCGCCGAGCAGCACATCGTCGTGGCGGGCAAGCGCATGGGCCTGTCCCCCAAGGACTCGCTCTGCTTCGGGCTGGCGCGCAGCTACAACCTCTTCGAGATGACGCAGTTCTCCGCCGTGAAGGACCTGGTGGCCGTGGCCCAGGTGACGACGGACCCCGAGCAGGCCCAGCGCATGGCGAACAACCCCGCCTTCAAGTCGCTGAAGAAGGACCCGCGCTTCCAGCGGGCCCTCTCGGACAAGCAGCTGCGCGAGGCGCTGGAGCGAGGTGATACGCAGGCGGTGCTGCGCAGCAACCTCGTGCTCCAGCTCCTGCAGGACCCGGACTTCGTCGCGCGACTGGGAGCCGCGTCCCGGGCCTCCCAGCGCGACGAGTGAGCCCCGGGCTCAGAGCCCGAGCTGGGCGCCCGGCTCCAGGCCCACCAGGCGAGCCCGGACGAAGCCCTCGTCCACCGTGACCTGCCGGCGGCGGTGCTCCGGTGCCTCGAACATCACGTCGGCCATGACGTACTCGAGGATGGAGCGCAGGCCGCGCGCCCCCAAGCCCTTCTCCACGGAGAAGCGCACCACCTCGCGCAGGGCCCCCTCGGCGAACTCCAGCTCGATGCCGTCCAGACTCAGCAGCTCCTTGAACTCGCGGATGATGGAGTCCGGGGGCTCGGTGAGCACGCGCAGCAGCTCCGGCTCGCCGAGCAGGTCGAGCTGCACCACCACCGGCAGGCGTCCGAGGAACTCGGCGAGGATGCCGTAGTCCACGAGCTGCTTGGTGGTGATGCGTCGGCGCAGCTTCTGGGGCTCCAGCGCCCCGAAGCCCATGGCCCGCGACTCGGCCGAGCCGCCGTACTCGTGCAGGTCCGAGAACGTGCCCGCGCAGATGAACAGGATGTCCCGGGTGTTGATGGGCACGAAGTCCCCCCGGTTCCACGCCTGCGTGACGTTCATCGGGACGAAGACCTCGCGACCCTCCAGCAGCTTGAGGAGCGCCTGCTGCACGCCCTCGCCGCCGATGTCCCGGCTCCCCGCCCCATTGCGCGCTCCCTGCGAGCGCCGGGCGATCTTGTCCACCTCATCGATGAAGATGATGCCCTGCTGGGTGTCCTCCACGGAGTGGTTGGCCTTGAAGAGCAGGTCGGCCACCATCACCTCCACGTCCTTCCCGTAATAGCCGGCCTCCGTGTACTCGGTGGCGTCCACGGTGGTGAACGGGACGGAGAGGATCTCCGCCAGATTCCGGGCAATGTGCGTCTTCCCGCTTCCCGTGGGCCCGATGAGCAGGATGTTGGACTTCTTGAGCAGCGAGGTGCGCCTCATCCGGCGCGCCTGCACGCGCTTGAGATGGTTGTGGGCGGCGATGGCCACGGCTCGCTTGGCCGCCTCCTGCCCGATGACGAACCGGTCCAGTCGCTCGTAGATCTCCCTGGGTGTCAGTAGCGGCGAATCCCTGCGTGCGGACGACTCCATGTACCCTCCCCTTCGCTCCATGCAGCCACCGAGCCTCCTAAGCGGGAAGGGTAGGAATCCGATGGAGGACAGCCCACCCATCGCGGAGGGAAGCGGGGGCGCGGTGGAAGACGCTCGGCCGCTCCCTTCGCGACCAGGGGGTTGAACCGCGAGGGGTTTCCCGGTACTTCCGCGTCCGTTCATTGTTGAACGGCTTCATCACCACTTGACCGGGAGATCAGGAACGCCGATGCCACCCATCACTCCTCCGCACCGCTGGACCCTCGCTGACGCGCAAGAGACCTACGGCATCCGCAACTGGGGCGCGCCCTACTTCGGCGTCAACGACAAGGGCCACGTGTGCGTCCACCCGGACGGTCCCTCGGCACCGAACATGGACCTGAAGGAGCTGGTGGACGAGGTGCGCCGCCGGGGCATCGGCCTGCCGCTGCTCATCCGCTTCACGGACGTGCTGCGCCACCGGGTGGTCCACCTCAACCAGGCGTTCCGCAAGGCCATCGCGGACCACAACTACAAGGGTGCGTACCAGGGGGTTTACCCCATCAAGGTGAACCAGCACCGGTACGTGGCGGAGACCATCGTCGAGACGGGCAAGCAGTTCAACTACGGCCTGGAGGCCGGCAGCAAGCCGGAGCTGCTCGCGGTGATGGCGCTGCTGGACCAGGAGGACGCGCTCGTCATCTGCAACGGCTACAAGGACGAGGAGTACGTCGAGACGGCGCTGCGCTTCTCGCGCCTGGGCCGCAAGGTCATCCTGGTGGTGGAGAAGCCCTCGGAGCTGCCCCTCATCGCCGAGGTGGCGCGCAAGATCGGGATTGCCCCGCGCATCGGCGTGCGCGTGAAGCTGTCCACGCGTGGCGCCGGCAAGTGGGAGGCTTCGGGCGGAGACCGCTCCAAGTTCGGCCTGTCCTCCTCGGAGCTGATGAGCGCCATCGGCTTCATGAAGGAGACGGGGCTGCTGCCCTCCTTCGAGCTGCTGCACTTCCACCTGGGCAGCCAGATCTCCAACATCCGCAACGTGAAGAACGCGCTGCGCGAGGTGGGCCGCTTCTTCGTGGAGGTAGCGCGCCTGGGGGCCCCGCTGAAGTACCTGGACGTGGGCGGTGGCCTGGGCGTGGACTACGACGGCTCGCAGACGAACTTCACCTCGTCCATGAACTACACCACCGAGGAGTACGCCAACGACGTGGTGTTCTCGGTGATGGAGGCGTGTGACGCCGCGGGTGTGCCCCACCCCAACCTCGTGTCCGAGTCGGGCCGCGCGGTGGTGGCGCACCACGCGGTGCTCATCGTGGACGTGCTGGGCACCAGCGAGTTCGACCCGGCCAACGTGCCGGAGAAGGTGGACGAGAAGGCGCCCTCGGTGGTGCGCAACCTGCTGTCCACCTTCAAAGAGGTGACGAACAAGAACCTGCTGGAGGCCTACCACGACGCCCAGGACTACAAGGAGGAGACGCTGACGCTCTTCTCCCTGGGGCACCTGTCGCTCGAGCAGCGCGTGGCCTCCGAGAACATCTTCTGGGCGCTCTGCCAGAAGATCATGCGGATCGCGCGTGAGTCCGGGGAGATTCCGGAGGAGCTCGAGGCGCTGGAGAAGCAGCTGTCGGACACCTACTTCTGCAACTTCTCGGTGTTCCAGTCGCTGCCGGACTCGTGGGCGATTGATCAGCTCTTCCCCATCATGCCCATCCACCGGCTCAATGAGCGGCCCTCGCGCCGCGCGGTGCTGGCGGACATCACGTGCGACTCGGACGGGAAGATCGATCACTTCATCGACAAGCGCGAGGTGAAGGACGCGCTCGAGCTGCACCCGCTCAACACGGACGACTACTACCTGGGCATCTTCCTGGTGGGCGCGTACCAGGAGATCCTGGGCGATCTGCACAACCTCTTCGGTGACACGCACGCGGTGCAGGTGTCGCTGGGGCCCAATGGCGGCTACCTGATCGACCACGTGGTGGAGGGCGATACGGTGACCGAGGTGCTCAACTACGTGAGCTACAACAAGGACGACCTCGTGGCGAAGCTGCGTCGGGCCACCGAGGTGGCGCTGCGCAACGGCCGCCTGTCGCTGGACGAGTCGCGCCAGCTCCTGCGGATGTACGAGGAAGGCCTGTCCGGCTACACGTACCTGGAGCGCGAGGTGGATGCCGCGTCCGTGGCCGGTCACGGGCAGCAGCTGCGCCTGGTGACGCCGGAGACGGGCGCCCCCAAGGCCCCCATCCCGCCCACCGGCACGGGCGCCTGAGCCTCACGGTCGAGCCAGGGCTGTAAAACGAAGCCCCGCGGCGCCCTCCGGTGCCGTGGGGCTTTCTCTTTCCTCGGACCCCACCGGTCAGACGGACGGCGCGGGCTGCTCGGCCCGAGGCCCCGGCATGACGGCCTGGAGGACCAGGCTCAGCACGACGACCAGCGCGCACCCAATCACGTTGAACCAGAGGTAGCCGATGCCGGACAGGAGGTAGAGGGCGATCACCGTCGCCTGCGAGATGAGCGCGGCGAAGAAGACGGCATTGCCTCGGACGTGCTTGACGAAGAAGGCCACGAGGAAGATGCCCAGCACGGTCCCGTAGAAGATGGACCCGAGGATGTTGACCGCCTGGATGAGGTTGTCGAGCAGCGACGCGAAGCTCGCGAAGCCGATTGCTACGAGCCCCCAGAAGACGGTGAGCACCTTGGAGGCGACGAGCACCTGGTGGTCGGAGGCGTCACGGCGGAAGATCCGCCGGTAGAAGTCGATCGTCGTCGTGGCGCCCAGGGCGTTGAGCTCACCGGCGATCGAGCTCATGGCCGCCGCCAGGATGACGGTGATGAGCAGCCCGACGAGACCGCTCGGCATCCAGTCCTTCACAAACGAGATGAAGATGTAGTCCGAGTCCTTCGTCTCGACGCCCGGCAGGGCCCGAGACACCACGGCCTTGGCCTCCTTGCGGAGCGTGTCGGCCGTCTTGGCGGTCGCCTGGAGCCGCTCGCGCGCGCTCGCCACAGCCGTCTCGTCCCCCGCCTTGCGCGCCTCCAGGTAGCGGTCGGCCTCGGTACGCTTGTCGGCCTGGACCTGGGTCCACTTCGCCTCGATCGCCGCGAACTCGTCCGCCTGCGCGCTCGCCTGGACCCGTGCGCGCAGGGGCTGGTTGAAGAGCAGCGGCGGCGCGGTGAACTGGTAGAAGACGAAGACGAGGATCCCCACGAAGAGGATGAGGAACTGCATGGGGATCTTCAGGACACCGTTGAACAGCAGCCCAAGGCGGCTCTCGGTGATGGAACGGCCCGTCAGGTAGCGGCCCACCTGGGATTGGTCGGTTCCGAAGTACGACAGCGCCAGGAAGAAGCCGCCCGTGAGGCCAGACCAGATGTTGTAGCGGTCCTGGAGGTTGAAGTCGAAGCTGACCACGTTCATGCGGCCGAGCGCTCCGGCGACATCGACGGCCTGCCCGAACGACACGTGCTCCGGCAATCGCCACACGATGACGAAGGCGGCCACGACCATGCCCCCGAGCATCACCACCATCTGCTGCTTCTGCGTCTGGCTGACGGCCTTGGAGCCCCCCGTCACCGTGTAGAGGATGACGAGCACGCCCATGCCCAGGATGGTCGGCTCGAGCGGCCAGCCGAGGATGGCCGAGAGGATGATGGCCGGAGCGTAGAGGGTGATGCCCGAGGCCAACCCGCGCTGGATGAGGAAGAGGAACGCGCCGAGCAGGCGCGTCTTCATGTCGAAGCGCGATTCCAGGTACTCGTACGCGGTGTAGACGTTCAGCCGGTAGTAGATGGGGATGAAGATGGCGCTGATGATCACCATCGCGATCGGCATTCCGAAATAGAACTGCACGAAGCGCATCCCATCCTCGTACGCCTGACCGGGAACGGAGAGGAAGGTGATGGCGCTCGCTTGCGTGGCCATGACGGCCAGGCCGATGGTGGGCCAGCGCAGCTCGTAGCCCCCGCGCAGGTAGCTGTCGGCGGTGCCGCCCCCGCCGCGCGTCTTCCACAGCCCCCACCCCACGATGAATGCCGTCGTCCCAACGAGGACCAACCAGTCGAGCAGTGTCACGCGTAGGCCCGGGTGATCGCCCAGAACAGGGCGATGAGCAGGGCAAGGGTGCCCAGCACGAAGAGGTAGATGTTGCGCCAGGATCCGAGCACGGGTGGCGCGTCGTCGAGCTCGGGGCGCGGCGCGGGGCCAGCACCCGATTCAGGAGGCTTCGAAGCGTCGGTCATTGGGCGAGGAGGTTCGCGAGCAGGCGGTAGGCGCCGGGCACACCGGCGGGAAGCTGACGGAAGAACGCGATGCCCGTGTAGACGAAGGTTCCCTTGCCGTGGCGGGCGACGAGGAGCCCCCCCCGGAGCGGCTCCTCGCCGGGGTCGTTCATGGCGAAGACGGGTTGGTAGCGCTCGTCCCACTTGGAGGCGAAGTAGAGGCCACGCTCCTGGACCCATCCCTCGAAGTCGGCGGCCGTGAGCGGGTTGGGGGCGCGCAGCAGCGGCGTCTTGGGGTCCACGGGCGTCATCGCCGCGGTCTCGTCCGTCACGCGCTCGCGGCCAATCTCCAGCGGATAGGGGCCGAGGGAAGCGTTGAGCGGGCCCACGCGGCTGTTGGTGTTGTACTGGACGAGCAGCCGCCCCCCCTTCTCCACGTACTGCATGAGCCGCTCGCGGTGGAGCGCGAGGCGCGGGTTGGCGTTGAAGGCGCGCACCCCGACGAGGATGGCCTCGAAGCGCTCGAGCTTCTCGGAGGCCAGGCGCTCCTCGGGGAGCAGCGTCACCTCATAGCCGACGGCGGCGAGGCTCTCGGCCACCCGGTCACCTGGCCCGGGGATGTATCCGAGCCGCCGCACCTTCGTAGCCAGGGTGAGGGGAACCAGGGTCGCCTCGGACGGCTGGCGGACGGCCTGCGGCGGGATGTGCTCGTGGGTCACCGAGCGGACGCGCCACGACTCGGAGCGGCCCCCCATGTCGACGACGACGCGCAGGCGGCCCCGCTCGCCCGAGCCCTTCGCCGGGGTGACCTGGAAGCGCACGGTGCGCTCGTCGCCGCGCGTGGCGAGCTGGAATGGCACCTCGGCGGGCTCGGCGCGCCAGCCGGGCGGCAGCTCGAGCCGGACCTTCCCGGCGGCATCCGCCCGGCCCGCGGCCAGCACCACCGGGACGGACTGCGCCGTGCCGTTGGGGAACATGAGGACCTCCCGTTCGAGCGTCGCCGTGACGGCCGGCACGACCTCGAAGGCCCGGTAGAGCTCGCCGCGCACCGGATCCGTCCACGCGTAGACCACCGGCCGGACCACGGACAAGCGCTTGCCGCCCACCTCATAGACGAAGGTCACCGCCAGAGCGGGCTCCCCCTCGGGCCGACCGACGAGCGCGCGATCCTGCTCGTCCAGCGTGTAGAGGCCACCCGCCACGGGCTTGCGGAGCCAGTAGGGCGTGGAGATCCGCGCATCCTCCGGGAGCGTCACCGGCCTGGAGAGCTTGAAGGGAGTCTCCCCCTTCAGGTCGGCACCCGCCGCCACGGACTCGCCGCCCGGGAGCGTCACGCTCACCAGCCGGAGCGCGGCGGGCGAGCGGTTCAGCGCCATCAGGTTCAACGCCACCTGGGTGCCCGGAACGGCCGTCGGCTCGGCCGCGCGCACCTCGAGGAACAGGCCCGCGCATGCGACCACGAGGGCCTCGGTCTCGCGCAGCTTGATGGCCTTCCACGGGTTGTCATCGGGCAGCGCCGAGAGCGCCTCGTGGACGCGCAGGAGCGCCGGGATGCTGAGGTGCGGAGCACGCGGGTCGAACCCGCTCGAGGCCTCCCCGATGGCCTGGACGACCTTCTCCGTGCCGCTCCACCGCCGCCATGAGAAGTCGAGCCCCTCGAAGAGGTCGGCCTTCGGGCGCGTCCCGGCGAGGGGCGTGAAGTACTCCAGCAGCGTGCCTCGCTCGGCCGGCACTCCGAAGCCCTGGCTCTTGTGCTGGCTGCGGCTCTCCGCCGCGATCTCTCCCCAGGAGCGTCCGAGGAGCGGGTCGTAGCCGCCAACATCCACCTTCAGGTAGGCCGACATGTCGGCATCCGGCTTCAGGTTCCAGGTCGAGACGTTGTTCAACAGCCGGTCCGCCTTCCACGGCTGGAGCGTCTGGAGCTGCTCGGGGAAGCGCGTCGGATCGGCCGCGGCCACGAAGGCCTCCTCGGCCAGGAGCGCCGAGGCGGTGTGGTGGCCGTGATTCGGCGGCTTCGTGGTGAAGCGCGTCACGATCACCTCCGGCCGGAAGCGGCGGATGGCGAGCACGACATCGGCCAGCACCTCGTCATGGCCCCAGATGCGCAGCGTCTCGTCGGCGCTCTTCGAGTAGCCGAAGTCCCTCGCCCGCGTGAACAGCTGCTCGGCGCCGTCGATGCGGCGCGCCGCGAGCAGCTCCTGCGTGCGGATGAGCCCGAGCAGCTCATCCTGCTCCGTCCCGATGAGGTTCTGCCCGCCGTCCCCGCGAGTCATCGAGAGATAGCCCGCACGAAGACCCCGGCCTCCGGCCAGCCAGGCCAGGAACCGCGTGTTCTCGTCGTCGGGGTGGGCCGCCACATAGAGCACGCTTCCCGTCACGCCGAGGCGCCGGATGCCCGCCGCGAGCTCACCCGCATGGGGCTGCCGGGGAGGTTGTGCGAGCGCCGTCGACCAGGCTCCGAGGCTCATGACCAGTGCCGTTCCGAGGATGAGCAGGTTCCGCATTCGGGCGGACCCTAACAAGGAACGAGACGGCTCGGATGCGAGGAATCCTAATGCCGGGCCCCTCCCCTTCCCCGTCGCTCCGGTGCCCCGGACTTGTTATCACCCCGAGCCGTGGCCTCCTCCTTCTCCGCCTCCTGGCTTCGCGGCGATCCGCGGGCCCTCGCATTCCTCCCCGATCGCTTCCGCCACCGGGCCGCCCGCGCCGAGGCAGTGGCCGCCGCGGCGTCGCGCTCCCTCGCCCCCGCGCTCCATGCCGCGCTCGTGGCCCGCAACGCGCGCCTCGCGCCGAGCCCCGCTCGGGAGCGCAACCTGGAGCTGCTCGCCCGCCCCGGCACCACCGCCGTGGTGACGGGCCAGCAAGTCGGCCTCTTCCTCGGGCCCCTCTTCACCCTCTACAAGGCCGCCTCCGCCATCGTCGGCGCCCGCGCACTCACCGAGGAGACAGGGCGGCCCTGCGTCCCCGTCTTCTGGCTCCAGACCGAGGACCACGACCTCCCGGAGATCGACCACTCCTTCGTCCCGCGCTGCGCCGGGGAGCCCCTGCGCGTGGCCCTCGGGCTGCCCGACGCGGCCACCTCGCGCGCCCCGGTCGCCCACCGCCGCCTGGGCGAGAGCGTCACCGGCGCGCTCGCCGCGCTGCGCGCCGAGCTGGGCACCCATCCCCAGGCGGACGAGCACCTGGGGCTCCTGGAGCGCGCCTACCGTCCCGAGGCGACGATGGCGGACGCCTTCGCCGAGGTCCTCGCGACCCTCTTCGCGGACGAAGGGCTCGTGTTCCTCGACCCGCGCGACCCGAGCCTCGCGCCGCTGGCCGCGCCGCTCCACCGCCGGGCGATAGAGGAAGCCTCGGCCATCGCCCGCGGCCTCGCTGAACGAGGCAGTGCTCTCGCCGAGGCGGGCTTCTCCGAGCAGGTCCACATCCGCCCCGGCGCGCCGCTCAGCTTCTTTTCGCCGGACGGCCTCGAGGGCCCGCGCTACCGCCTCGACCCCACGGACGTCCCGGGCACCTGGAGCCTCGTGGGCCACCCGGACGGAGCCTCCGTGACGACGGCCGAGCTCCTCTCCTGGCTCGACCGCGAGCCGCTGCGCTTCACGACCTCGGCCCTGCTGCGCCCGCTCCTCCAGGACACCTGGCTCCCCACGGCGGCCTACGTCGGCGGGCCCGGGGAGATCGCCTACTTCGCGCAGCTCGCGCCGCTGTATGCGCACCTGGGCCTCCCCATGCCGCTCACCGTGCCGCGCGCCCGCTTCCGGGTGATTGACGACCGCACGCGCCGCCTGCTCGACAAGCTCGGCCTCTCACCGGACGACATGGCCACGCCGCGTGACGAGTTGCTGGCCCGCCTCGCCGCCCGCGGCGCCGGGGAAGCCTTCGAGCCACCCGAGGCCGTCGAGGCCCGCCTCCTGGACACCTTCACCGCCGAGCTCACCCGCCTCGGCGAGCGCATGGCCACCTTCGAGCCGAGCTTCGCCAAGGCCATCTCCCGCACCGACAAGACCGTGCGCGGAGGCGTCTCCCGCTTCGTGGCCAGGTACCGCCGCGCCATCGCCCAGCGCGATCAGGTGACGGGCGAGCGCCTGGACCGCCTGCGGGCCTATCTCGTCCCGGAGGGCGCACCCCAGGAGCGCATCTACGGGCTGCCCTACTATGCGAGCCGCTTCGGGAGCCGCGCCTTCACGCGCCTCGTCCTCGACGCCTGCGAGCCCTTCTCCGGCAACCTGAAGGACCTGAAGCCATGACCTCCACTCCGGGCTACGGCCTCGAAGTCCTCGCCTTCGGTCCCCACCCCGACGACGTCGAGCTCTTCTGCGGCGGTCTCCTGGCCCGCATGGCCGACCTCGGCCACCGCACCGGCATCGTGGACCTGACGCGCGGCGAGAAGAGCTCGCGCGGCACTCCCGAGACGCGCGCCGCCGAGACCGAGGCCGCCTCCCGCGTGCTGGGACTCACGGTCCGCGAGAACCTCGGGCTGCCCGATGGGTGGATCAACCCGTGGGCCGGCTTCGAGGCCCCCGAGGCCGAGCGGGTGCGGACGGCTCCCGTGGCGCGCGTGGTCGAGGTGCTCCGCCGCCTGCGCCCCGAGCTCGTCCTCGTCCCGTGGCAGCACGAGCGCCACCCGGACCACGAGGCCACCAGCACCTTGGTGACGCGGGCGCTCTTCTTCGCCTCGGTCCGCAAGTTCGAGACGGAGCCTCCCAGCGTGCCCTTCACCCCGAGGCAGGTGCTCTACTACCCCCTGCGCCACCTCGCCGAGCCGAGCCTCGTCGTGGACGTGACGGCGAACTTCGAGCGGAAGATGGCGGCCATCCGCTGTTACGCGAGTCAGGTGGAGCCCCGGGCGGACGGTCCGCAGACCCTGGTGGGCTCGCCCCTGTCGCTCACCTCGCTGGAGGCCCGGGACGCCTTCTACGGCGCCCGCATCGGCGTGGCCCACGGAGAGCCCTACGTCCTCGCCGAGACCCTGGGCCTGACGGATCCGGTGGACCACTTCCGCCGGAATAGCTTCGCCCGGCCCCTGTTCTTCCCCGAACGCCGATGACCGACCGACTCAACCTCGCCATCACCTGCTTTCCCACCTTTGGCGGCAGCGGGATGATCGCGACCGAGATCGGCCTGGCGATGGCGGACCGGGGCCATCGTGTGCACTTCATCGCGCGTGACCTGCCGGTGCGCCTCCATGGCCTGACGCGCAAGGTGCTCTTCCACGAGGTGACCGAGAGTGACTACCCGGCGCTCTTCCACTCGGGGACGTACCCGCTGGCGCTCGCCTCCAAGATGATCGAGGTCGCCAGCTACGAGCGCCTGGACATCCTGCACGTCCACTACGCGGTGCCCCACGCCACGGCGGCCTGGATGGCCCGCGAGGTGCTGGGGGACAAGGCACCCCGCATCGTGACGACGCTCCACGGGACGGACACCACCCTCGTGGGCATCGACCCCAACTACCTGCCCATCACTCGCTTCTCCATCCTGCGCGGCGACGCGGTGACCACGCCCTCGGAGTTCCTCCGGCGCGCCACCTGGGAGGGCTTTGGCATCCCCCCGGAGACCTGCCCCATCGACGTCATCCCCAACTTCGTCGACACGGAGCGCTACGCCCCCCTGCGCGACCGGGCCCACCTGCGCCTGCTCTTCCCCGACCTGGGGGAGAACGAGCCCGTGCTCATCCACGTCTCCAACTTCCGGCCGGTCAAGCGCATCGGCGACGTGGTGTCCGTCTTCGCCGAGGTCCACCGTCGGCGGCCCTGCCGGCTGGTGATGATTGGGGACGGCCCCGAGCGCTCCCCCGCCGAGCGCAAGCTCCGGGAGCTGGGCCTCGACGACCGCGTGGCCTTCCTCGGCAAGCAGGAGAGCTTCGCCGAGCTGCTCGCCGCGGCGGATGTCTTCCTCCTTCCGAGCGAACAGGAGAGCTTCGGCCTCGCCGCGCTGGAAGCCCTGAGCTGCGGCGTTCCGGTGGTCGCGAGCAACATCGGGGGCATCCCGGAGCAGGTCGAACACGGGAAGACGGGCTACCTCGCGCCGGTGGGCGACATCTCGGCCATGGCCGACCACGCCCTCGCGCTCGTCGAGGATCCGGAGCGCTGGCGGCTCTTCTCGCGCCGCGCCCGCGAGCACGTCCTCGCGCACTTCCAGCTCGCACCGGCCATCGACCGCTACGAGGCCCTCTACCGGCGGCTCGTGGCGGGAACCTCCCACCCCTGAGGGGCGGGAGGCGCGAACCGCCGCGTGACTACTTCTTGCCCTTCCAGTCCGCGAGCGCCTTGGCGACCGCGTCCTTGAAGAAGAAGTTCGGGTCCTTCTGGCCCAGGTCCCAGGACGTCTGGGCGAACTTGCGGGCCTCGGGGACCTTGCCCGCGCGCGCCAGGATCTCCGCCTTGATCCAGTTGTTGTACCAGTGCGACTGGAGGGCGAGCGAGGCGTCCGCGTACTTCAGCGCCGTGGTGTGGTCCTTCGACGTCTCGGACACGTAGCGGGCCGCGTTGGCCAGGGAGCGCCAGGAGCCGTTCACCGTGGACTCGATGTTGGCCTGCGCATGCGCCGCCGTGTTGACCTTGATCGGCACCGAGACGCGCAGCTTCTCCCACTCCAGGTCCAGCGAGGTCTGGTCCTCGGTGGTGTTGGAGAAGAGGAACGTCAGGCGCTCGCGGTTGGGGATCTCCGCGGTGGTCGCGGGGACGCGAACGACGTCATCCTTGGCGTCATACGTCTTGCCGCCGCCGAACAGGCCGAGCTCCTTGTTCAGCGCGACCGTCCAGCCCTTCTCCGTGGGGAAGGAGACGATGGCGTAGGTGCCCGCCGGAACCGGCTGCCCGCCGAAGGTCACGTCCTTGCTGAAGGTGATCTTCGTGGAGGCGTTGGCGCCGGTCCGCCACGGCTTCTCGAAGGGGACCAGGTCTCCCCAGATCTTGCGCCCCTTCACCCCCGGGCTGGAATAGTCGACCGTGATCTCGGTCAGTCCCACGTCCTGCATCACCTTGGCCGACGGGCTCGGAGCGGGCAGCTCGAGCTGCGCCGACGCCGGCAGCGCGGCGAGAACCACGAGAGCAGACACCACACACCCGAGCAGCTTGTTCATCGTCCTCATTGCGTCCTTTCTCTCCAGGAAGGCGGAAAGCGGCCGGAATCTACAGGCCGGAGCCCCCGCCGCAAGCCTTTCGACCCACCTCAGCGTCGGCGCCAGCTCATCACCCGGGCGAGGAACACCGTGCCGAAGACGAGCACCGTGAAGGCCGCGGTGTAGCCGAGGAAGATGAGCCAGCCGGTGGTGGCCCCGGGAATGCCCACCGCGGGGCTCATGTCCTGGAACTGCGCGCCGGAGAAGAAGCCGCACGCGAGGCTCACCGGCAGGAAGACGAACACCAGGAAGCCCACCATCCGGTCGAACTGGTCCCTCTTGTACTGGTCCAGCTCCGAGGCCTGGTCCCTCATGGACTCCACCGTCTCCTGCAGCCCGTGAAGCGAGTGCCAGGCGAGGTAGCGCGCATTGAGGTCCGGATCCTCGCTCACCCGCGTGTGCCACAGCGAGTTGGTGAAGAGCATCACGTCCGAGCGGACGCTGCGCGCGGGCCGGAGGCTCTGCCAGCGCGAGGTGCGGTAGCGCTGCTCCACCTCGGCCATGCGCCGGCTCGTCTCGAAGGCCGAGTAGCGCTGGCCGATGGTGAGCAGGAAGAGGAGGAAGTCCCGATCGCTCGCGAGCGGTCCGCGCTCCTCCTCCTCGATGAGGAACTCGACCCGGGCGCCGCCCGTGGACGTGAGCCAGTGCTCCGTCTCCCCGGAGGCATCCCGGAGCAACCGCCGGCTCTCCGCCGCGGCCTCCGATGGCAGCTTCTCCAGCGAGGGCTCCGTCCCCGCGGCGAGCGCGTGGAAGAGCCCCTGCATGGAGCGCGAGTCATCGAGCATCGACGAGCGGCCCCGCGAGATGCGGTAGGCGCCGTAGACGAGCCACCGCTCGGGGCCCAGCGGCGCGAGCCAGGGCGGCAGGCCGCGCAGGGGCTCCAGGTCCCACAGCTCCCGGCCCTCCACGAGCGCCGCCTGCTCCTGGGCGAGCTCGTACAGCGAGGTCTCCTCCTTCCGGGGGCGCTCTATCCACAGGACGACGAGCCGGTTGGGGTAGACGGAGACGCGGACGTTGTGGCCCTCG
>NZ_DASVSO010000883.1:0-2665 GCF_036388035.1 Archangium sp. | reverse complement strand
GGCGGTGCGCTCCGGGACGCGCAGCCGGGCCCCGCTGCCCAGGCTTCCCACCGAGTGCGCCGCGAAGAGGCCGAAGGGCGTCGCGCGGCCAGCCATCCGCGACAGGTAGCGCACCAGCGTGCGCTCCACCTTCAGCCCACGCTCCGAGTCCGGGGACTCCAGCCAGCAGGGCAGGCTCTCATCGAGACTGGGCGAGGCGAGGAAGAGGGCCTCGCGCACCACGGGATCCGCCACCCACCGCCGCAAGGACTCACGCAGGCGCGCGCGCTCCATCGTGAGCGCATCCGCGCGCTGTCCCTCCGGGAGCTGCCAGGCCGTCAGCCCGTGCCCCCAGCCGGTCAGCACGTCGAACGGGAGCAGCGGGGTGCGCAGGGCGAAGAAGCCCGAGGCGGTGTACGGCGGCGCGGAGGCCGGAGGAGGACGCGGAGGGCTCGTGGACATGAAAGCGGCTCGGGGGGGTCCGCGGTGGTGAAAAAGCAGACGGCCGGAAGGATGGCACACACCACCCTTCCGGCCATGGGTACAACCGACGAGCGCGTGGCTCAGTAGGTGATGGTGCCGCTGTTGTCGCAGGGGGGAGGCGCGCTGCGGGCCTCGAGATAGGTGCAGTTGCAGCCCGTGCCGCCCACGATCTGATCGAGCACATCCACCTGCGAATCGCTCACCTCGCGCAGCGTCTCCTTCGTCAGGGACAGCTTCACCTTCAGCTTCTCGTTCGTCATCAGGGCCTTCCTTCTTTCGGGGGTAACGCCAGGGACGGAGCCGGGAGGCTGCAGGTCACCGCCCAAGGCCAAAACATCCTAGGTTGTCGGATAAGCGCCTCGAAACATAAAGTTAATCTTTTTTTCCTGTTCTGGACTCCAGAGAAGGAGACAGCGGAAAGAAAGACAGCTGGAAGCGGGCCGGTGCAGAGGCGGGCAGGTGAAGACATCCCATGCGGAAGTGCGGCGTAGCAGCTCTGCCCAATCCACTCCTTCTGGACTGGCCCGTCACCACCGGCCTCGGGGCGTCTCGTTCACTCCCTCGAGCTCGTTCTTGCAACGCTCACCTCCGTGCGAAGGTCCAGCCTCCACGGAGTCTCCTGGGAGCCCTCGCATGCGCACCGTCACCGCCCGCCTTCTGTCTCCGGTCTGCCTGCTGTTGCTGGTCGCCTGTGCTGGGGCTCGTCCCGCCGAGCCACGGGGTGCTTCACCGGCCCCGAGCGCGTCCACCGTCGTGCTGCTGGTGCGCCACGCGGAGAAGGCAACGGAGGGTGGAGATGACCCGGCCCTCACCCCCGCGGGTCGGCAGCGCGCGGAGGTGCTCGTCCAGGTGGCCCAGCACGCGGGCGTGAGTGCCATCTCCGCCACGCGGCTGCGTCGGACGCGCGAGACCGCGCAGCCGCTGGCGGATCGCCTCGGCGTCCCCATCACCGTGCGCGAGGTCATTCCGGGCGGGGGTCGGGCACAGGCCGCGCAGCAGGCCCGGGACCTCCTCACCCAGCACCGGGGGCAGGTCGTCCTGGTGGTCGGCCACAGCAACACCCTTCCTCTGGTGGCCGAGGCACTGGCCGGGGTCCCCATCCCGCCCATCCCCGACAGCGAGTACGACCGCCTCATGGTGGTCGTGGTTCCGCCGTCGGGTCCGGCCCGGCTCATCCAGTCGCGGTACGGCGCGCCGAGTGCGCCGTGAGCAGGATGAACTCCATGGCGAGGCGGGTTGCTCCAGGCTACGGAGTCCCTGACCCATGCCGCCGCGAACCCGAGGACCCACAGGACTGAGCCCCCGCGAGGCCGAGCGCCTGCGCCCTTGTCTGGACGCCTTCCTGGCCTCGACGGACAGCCAGGGGCGTATCGCCTTCGACCCGCTGGAGTTCCCGCACCGCTACCAGGACCCGAGGGACATCGAGGTCAGCGCGCTGCTGGCGGCGGCCTTGGCCTACGGGCGGGCGGACCTGTTCCGACCCAAGGTGGACGCGCTGCTCCAGCGCATGGGTCCGTCTCCGGCGGCCTTCGTGCGTGGGCTGGACGTGGCCGGGGCGCGCGAGCTGCTCGCGGGCTTCGTCTACCGCTTCAACGTGGGCACGGACGTGGCGGTGCTGCTGCTGGGCATGGGGCGGGCGCTGCGCGAGCTCGGGAGCCTGGAGGCGCTCTTCGTCCAGGGGCTCGAGGCCCGAGGCTCCTGGCACGGTGCGCTGGACGCCTTCACCACGGCCCTGCGCGACGTCCCCATGGAGCCCTTGCGCAAGGCGCTCGGGCCCGAGCGTGGGCTGCACCACCTGTTGCCCTCGCCCCTCGGGGCCGGCGCCGCCAAGCGGCTCAACCTCTTCCTGCGGTGGATGGTGCGCGGGCCGGATGGGGTGGACCTCGGCATCTGGCGGCGGGTGCGTCCCTCGGCGCTGCTCATCCCCCTGGACACCCACATCGGGCGCATCTCGCAGCACCTGGGCCTCACCCGCCGCAAGGACCTGAGCTGGCGCACCGCCGAGGAGGTGACGGCCTCGTTGCGCGCGCTCGATGCGGAGGACCCCGTGCGCTTCGACTTCGCGCTGTGTCACTACGGCATGAGCGGGGTGTGTCCCTCCAAGCCCGTACCAGAAAACTGTGCCCGGTGCCTGCTGCTGCCGGCCTGTAGCGTGGGGCGCGAGACGGTGGCCCGGAGCGGGAAGCGCGGGGTCTACCCTGGG
>NZ_DASVSO010000882.1:0-4931 GCF_036388035.1 Archangium sp. | reverse complement strand
CCCACTCGTCCCAGATGGTGACGCCGTGCTTCTGCAAGTCCTTCACGTTGGTGCCGCCCGCGAGCATCCACAGCAGCTCGTGGATGATGGACTTGAGGTGGAGCTTCTTCGTCGTCACCAGCGGGAAGCCCTGCGTGAGATCGAACCGCATCTGGTGGCCGAAGACGCTCAGCGTGCCGGTGCCGGTCCGGTCGCTCTTCTTCGTTCCGTGGTTCAGCACATGCTCGAGCAGGGCGAGGTACTGTTTCATGAGTGGATCGATCGTCCGGCCGGGCGTGGGCGCAAATGGGGGAGCGGCTTCTAGCCCAGGAGCTGTGGAGCGCGCGACACTCGGGGGCGGGGGAGCGGTGGATCTCCGACGAATGCCCTCGGTGCGAGTCCGCCGTACACGAAGCGGCGCCTTCCGGTGGAAGTCGTGTACGGGAGACCGTTAGAAGGGCCGCGCCATGAAGATCTACACGAAGACCGGTGACACGGGAGAGACGGGGCTGTTCGGCGGGGGACGGGTGCGCAAGGACAGCGTGCGCGTGGATGCCTACGGCGAGGTGGACGAGCTGAACGCCTCGCTGGGGCTCGCACGTGCGCTGTCCATGCCCTCGGACCTGGACGCGCTCCTCCAGCGGCTGCAGGACCAGCTCTTCACCGTGGGCGCGGTGCTGGCCACGCCCGTGGGCACCAAGGCCTCCGAGCACCTCCCCCCGCTCAAGCCCGAGTGGGTGACGGACATGGAGCGGGCCATCGACACCTTCGAGACCGAGCTCGCCCCCATGACGCACTTCATCCTGCCGGGGGGCAGCCAGGCGGCCGCCGCGCTGCACCTCTGCCGCACGGTGTGCCGCCGGGCCGAGCGCCGCGTGGTCGCCGCCCTGCGCGAAGGCGAGGCCACCCAGGAGGTGGTGGTCTACCTCAACCGCCTCTCGGACCTGCTCTTCATCATGGCCCGGGTCGCCAACCACCGGGTGGGCGTCGAGGATGTGAAGTGGATACCGGAGAAGGCCGGCAAGTAGCACGGCGGGGCTCCCCTGGGGCGGCGACGCGGTTATGTATGGGACCGTGACTTCGCTGCCCACCGCCCATCTTCGCCAGCTCTCCGAGCAGGTCGGCTTCGACCTCGTGGGCTTCGCGCGCGCCGAGCCCATCCCCGCCGAGACGCTCCTGGAGTGGCTCGAGGCCGGCTGCGCCGCGGACATGGACTGGATGGGCACCCGGGCGGCCGAGCGGCTCGATGTCTCCCGGCTGCTCCCCGGGGCGCGGACGGTCATCGCCTTCGCCACCAACTACTACCGCGAGGAGCCGAGGACGGCGGGCTCGCCCATTGCCCGCTACGCGCGGGGCCGGGACTACCACTCCACCCTGCGCGACAAGCTGAAGGCCTTTCGCAAGCTGCTCTCGGAGGCGTACCCCGAGGTGCACCACTACGGCAGCGTGGACTCGGGCCCGCTGATGGAGAAGGTGTGGGCCGCGCGCGCGGGCCTGGGCTACGTGGGCAAGAACGGGTGCTTCATCACCGAGCCGTTCGGCTCGTGGGTGCTGCTGTCCGCGGTCATCCTGGACGCGGAAGTGGACGCGTACGCGGGCGGCCCCGCGGAGGACCGCTGTGGCCACTGCCGCAAGTGCATCATGTCCTGCCCCACCGGCGCGCTGCTGGGCCAGGGCCGGGTGGATGCGCGGGCCTGTCTCTCCTACCAGACCATCGAGAACCGCCACGCCGAGGTGCCCGAGTCCTTCCGGGTGGAGATGGACAACATCATCTTCGGCTGCGACATCTGCCAGGACGTGTGTCCCCTCAACCGCCACCCCGTGCTGACGCCGAACGAGCGCTTCGCACCGCGCGCGGTGGCGGAGCTCGGGGTGCTGGAGCTGGCCGCGCTCACCCCCGAGCAGTACGCGCAGCTCATCCCTGGCACGGCGCTCGGGCGGGCCAAGTACGACGGGCTGCGCCGCAACGCCGTGTATGCCCTGGGCGCCGCGAAGCAGCGGGACGCCCGGGCCCTGCTGGAGAAGCTGCGCGAGGATCCCAGCGAGCAGGTGCGTCACGCCGCGCAGTGGGCGCTGCTGCACCTGGACGCGTAGGGGTGCCGCGAGGCGGTACACGTTCGTGCTCGCTTCACGGTGAGTCGTAGGTGCTCCGCGCCACGATCTGATACGGGGCCCTCCACACGATGGGCGCATCCACCTCCGGGACTCTCTCTTCTCACCAGGCGCCGCTCGGCAAGGTGTACGCCGCGCTGTTGTTGCAGGTGACCATCAGCGCGGGCACGTATCTGGCCGGCAAGCGGGCCATGTCGGAGCTTCCGCCCGTCACCGTGGTGCTCTGGCGCTTCCTGCTGAGCGCCACCGTCTTCTGCCTGCTCATCGCCTTCACGCCCGGCCCCAAGCTGCCGCCCCGCTCCGAGTGGCGCCGCGTGCTGCTGCTCGGCCTGCTCGCCGGCCCCATCAATCAGATGCTGTTCTTCTACGGGCTGGCCCACTCCACCGCGTCCCACGCGGCGCTCCTCTACGCGCTCACCCCGCTCGGCGTGTACCTGCTGAGCCTCGCGCGGGGGCACGAGCGGCCGTCCTCTCGCGCCATGCTCGGCATCTTCACCGCGCTCACCGGCGTGGTGGTGCTGCTGCTGGGACGCGGGCTGGCGTCGGCGGGCGGCTCGCTCCTGGGCGACCTCCTCATCCTCGCGGCCGTGACGGCCTGGGTCGGCTACACCACCGAGGGCAAGCCCTTCGCCGCCACCTATGGCCCGGTACGCGCCACCTCGTGGAGCATGGTGGCCGCCGCCCTGCTCCTCGTGCCCGTGATGCCCTTCGCCCTGGAGCCGGCGCGCACCTTCGCCGCCAGCGCTCCCGCCCTGGGGAGCATCGCCTACCTGGCCATCCTCACGTCCGTGGTGGCCTACCTCATCTGGTACTACGCCCTGTCCAAGGTGCCCGCCTCGCGCGTGGCCATCTTCTCCAACCTCCAGCCCGCCGCCACCGCGCTCGCCGCGTGGCTGGTGCTCGGCGAGCCGCTGCATTGGGAGCTGGCCGTCGGTGGCGTGCTGGTCATCGCCGGCGTGCGGCTGACGCAGGGCGCTCACGTCGAGCGGGCGTCTCCGGTGACAGTGGAGGAGGACGCGCGGGTTCCTCCCGCCTCCTCCCGCGCTCGGTCCGTGTAGCCGGGCGCGCTCAGTCCCCGTTCGGGTCCCAGTCGGAGATGTCCTTCTTCTTGGGCTCCGGTGGCGGCTGCGGCTTCGTGGACTCCACGGGCTTGGGGGCCGGTTTCGGCGCGGGCGCCGGCTCGGGCTCGGGGTCGTCGAAGATGGGGATGTCCTCGCTGCTCTTCGATGCCGGCTTCGATACGGGCTGCGCCTGGGCCGCGGGCTGGGCCTTCGGCGCGGGCGCGGGCTCGGCGATGGGTGCCTCTTTCGCTACGGGCGCGGGCGACTCGACGGGCGCGGGTGACTCGACGGGCGCGGGAGGCTCGGCGGGGGCGGGGGGCTCCGCCTCCGAGGCCCGGTAGACACCGCGGCGCACCGAGTCCGAAGCGGGCGCCGTGCCCGACGCCGGAACCGTGTCGGACTCCCGCATGGCGGGCTCCGCGGTGCGCTCGGGTACCGGCGCGCTCCGCATGTCCTGGAGCGAGTAGTACCGGTCGGTGCACTCCTTCTGCTCCTTGTCACAGCTCACGAGGCACTCGGTGAGCGGGCGGTACTTCGTCGTGCTGCCACCGTATTCGATGGTGCAGTCCTCGCGGCAGGTCCCATGGTCCTCGCGGCATCCCTCGGGGATGGGACGGTGGGGGCCAGCGGCGAGCGTCAGGAAGATGACGAGCGGTAGGGGATGCATGGTAGGACGGGGAGGCTAGCAGGCATCCTCCCTTCCTGGCGTGGGGAGCTCCCCGAAGGGCGGGGAAGGGAACAAGTGGCGAGTCCCTGCCTGTTCGCTTGCTGCACGAAGGCCTACCCGGGCCCACCTTCCCTGCCTTTCCCGGGACCACACGGAGGATGGATGGGGTTCCGCAAGCCCAGGCACCTGACGTGGCGTGAGTTCTTCCGACGCTTCTGGATAGAGCTGCAGGAGGACGCCGTCACCGAGTGCGCGGCGCAGCTCGCCTTCTATTTCCTCTTCGCCCTCTTCCCATTTCTCTTCTTCCTCGTGACGCTCGCGGCGAACCTGCCGGTCGCCCCGGGGGCCGTGGAGGCCATGGTGGAGCGGCTCGGCCCGCTCATGCCGGCCGAGGCCCTGCGGGCGGTGAAGGAGCACCTCGAGTCGCTCGTCAGCCAGAGCCGGCCCCGCCTCATCACCCTCGGCCTGCTGGTGGCGCTCTGGTCGGCCTCGCGCGGCGTGGACGCGTTGCGCCGGGCGCTCAACCTCGCCTACGACGTGCCCGAGTACCGGCCCTTCTGGAAGACGCAGGGGCTCGCCATCCTCATGACGGTGGCCGGCTCGCTGGTCATCCCCCTGGCCTTCGCCCTCTTCTTGCTGGGCGGGCGGCTGGGCGAGTGGATCGCCGAGCATCTCCACGTCCTCGACGTGTACCACACCGTGTGGATGTGGCTGCGCTGGCCCTTCACCGCCGGCCTCGTCATGTTGGTGCTGGCCCTGTGCTACTGGCGCCTGCCGGCCGTGCGGCACCGCTACCAGTTCCTCTCCCCGGGCGCGCTGCTCGCCAGCATCCTGTGGCTGCTCACCACCTGGGGCTTCACGCAGTACGTCGAGCACTTCGGCCGCTACAACGTCACCTATGGCTCCATCGGTGGTGTCGTCGTGCTGCTGCTGTGGCTCTACCTCACCGGCCTCATCTTCATCGTCGGGGGCGAGGTGAATGCCATCCTCGAGCAGGCCGAGGCCGAGGCGGCTCAGGCGGCCGGGAAGCCCTCGCCCCTCGAAGTGCCCCACCTCAAGGGCAGCTCCGTCGAGGGGCAGCGCTCGGGGCGGGATCGGCTCGCCTTCTGGCG
>NZ_DASVSO010000881.1:0-7430 GCF_036388035.1 Archangium sp. | reverse complement strand
CGAGGGCCTGGACCCCAAGGACGCCGCCCGCCTCAAGGCCCAGTACGAGCTGCAGAACTACTCGGAAATGGTCCAGATGATCTCCAACGTCATCAAGATGCGCGGTGAGACGCAGAAGTCCATCATCGGCAACATCCGCTAGTCAGTTTCGCCAGGCGATGTCAACAGGGCGGGTGCTCCTTTCAGGGGGCCCGCCCTTCGCTTTTGCGGGAGGTCTCGGACTTCGGGGAGTTCCCACCCCCCATGGACAGGTTTGAGCCATCCACGATAAAAAATCATCCCGTCTCCTCACTGCCAGTTCCAGCTCAAGAAGGACCTGCACACATGGCCAACGAGTCGAAGCCCGCGATCCAGAGCAAGGGTCTCAACGAGAAGAAGGACAAGGCGAACAGCACCGCCTATGCCGAGGTGCTCTATTCGCAGGAGCGCGTGACGAAGTACCTCCAGGGCCACATGACCCTGGCCGAGCTCACCAACGTCACCGCTCCCGAGATGCTGGAGATGGCCACCTACGGCTTCCAGATGTTCGAGAACGGTAAGTACAAGGAGGCCCGGGTCATCTTCGACGGTCTCGTGACGCTGGACCCGAACGAGCCCTACTACCTGACCGCGCTCGGCGCCATCTACCTGGCCGAGGAGGACCTGGCCCAGGCCGAGGCCTACTTCAACCGCGCCATCAAGCTGGAGCCGAAGGACCTGGCCCCCTACGTGAACCGTGGCGAGGTCTTCCTGCGCCAGGGCAAGGTGCTCGAGGCCGCGCAGGACTTCAAGAAGGCCGTGGAGATGGACCCCCAGGGCAAGGACCCGCTGTCCATGCGCGCTCGCCTGCTCGCCGCCGCGGCGCTCGAGACCATCGAGGCTGCCCAGGCCCAGTCGGCCAACAAGAAGTAACGGCGGGGCGCGAGAGCGCCGCGGTACGCCACCCTTGTCCCGGTTCCCCGTTGCTGGGGGCCGGGACTTTTCTTTTTCTTGGGCCTGGGCACGCAACTCGGGCGGCGGTTGCGCGATAATCCGAGGGAAAGGAGCCTTTCTCATGAGCGTTTCCGGAGTCGGCGGTCCCCGCGTTCCCCCCTCGACCAGGTCTGAGTCCACCCAGCGCGCCACGGCCGCGGCCCCCACGGCCACGGAGCAGAGGGCCACGGCCACGGGTCACTCCCAGGCGAGCGAGTTCGAGTCTTCCGCGCCCACGCGCACCCAGCAGAAGCCCCTCACGGACGAGGAGCTCCAGCAGGTCGACGCCTGGGCCAAGAGCCTCGTCGACGACTCGGGCTACTCCCCCGAGGCCGCGGGTCGCATGAAGGCCGAGGTGCTCAAGCGGATGGGCGAGTTCGTCAAGAACAACCCCAACGCCACCACCGAGCAGCTCGGCGAGGAGCTGAAGAAGTCCGCGAGCGGGGCCCGGGCCGAGGAGATGTTCAACCAGAACTGGCTGAATCAGATGATGAGCCAGATCCAGCAGCGGGCCAAAGAGGCGATGTCCAGCCTCTTCAAGTAGCCCCCCACGGAGTGCTTCCAAGGGAAGCCGCCCCGGGCCTTGGGATTCCGGGCTCCTCCGGATTAGGATGAGCCCCGCCGATGCCAGCCCAGAGCAATAGCTTCCTGACCAAGTACTCCGACATCGTCCTCGCCTGCGTGGTGGTGGCGATCATCGGAATGATGATCGTCCCGCTGCCCACGCTGCTGCTGGACGTGCTCCTCACCTTGAACATCAGCATCTCGGTGGTGCTGCTGCTCATCTCCCTGTACGTCCCGCAGGCGCTGCGGCTGTCGGTGTTCCCGACGCTGCTGCTCATCACGACGATGTACCGGTTGGCGCTCACCATCTCCACGACGCGCCTCATCCTGCTCACGGGTGACCCGGGCGAGGTGGTCGAGGCCTTCGGCCACTTCGTGGTTCAGGGCAACTTCGTCGTCGGTCTCGTCATCTTCGTCATCCTCGTCATCGTCAACTTCATCGTCATCTCCAAGGGCTCCGAGCGTGTGGCCGAAGTGGCCGCGCGCTTCACCCTGGACGCCATGCCCGGCAAGCAGATGTCCATCGACGCGGACATGCGCGCCGGCTCGATGGACCAGGAGGAGGGCAAGCGCAAGCGCCGAGACCTGGAGCGCGAGAGCCAGCTCTTCGGCGCCATGGACGGTGCGATGAAGTTCGTCAAGGGTGACGCCATCGCCTCCATCATCATCACCGTCATCAACATCGTCGGTGGTCTCGTCATCGGCGTGATGCAGAAGGGCATGGACGTCGGCAGCGCGGCGGAGAAGTACGTGCTGCTCACCATCGGTGACGGTCTGGTGGGCATGATCCCCGCCATCCTCATCTCCACCTGCGCCGGTATCATCGTGACGCGCGTGGGCGGCGACGAGGAGGGCAACCACCTCGGCAAGGACATCGGCACGCAGCTCACCGCCTACCCGAAGGCCATCGCCATCGCCGCCGGCATGCTCTTCGTCCTGGGTCTCATCCCCGGTCTGCCCAAGATTCCCTTCTTCCTGCTCGGGGCCGGTGCTGGCTACGGCGCCTGGAAGATGATGCAGAAGGAGAAGCTGGGTGCCGCGGGCGAGGAGCCGGGCCTCACCGCGGGCGAGACGCCCGAGGGCGAGACGCCGTTGGCCACCGAGCCGCAGGCCAAGGAGCCCATCAACCCGGACTCCGAGCTCTTCATCCCCGTCGTCACGCCCATCGTGCTCGAGGTGTCCGAGGCCCTGGTGCCCTTCGTGGACTCGCGCCAGGACAACGGCAAGTTCCTCTTCGAGCTCATCCCCTTCATGCGCGATGGCCTCTTCGTGGAGCTGGGCGTGCGCTTCCCCGGCGTGCGTGCGCGCGGCAACAACAACCTGCCTCCCGGCGCCTACCAGATTCAAATCAACGAAGTCCCCGTGGTGACGGGCCAGGCGACGATCGGTCACGTCCTGGTCAACGACACGGTGGATCGCCTGCGCCTGATGAACATCCAGGGCTTCGAGGCGGTCAACCCCGCCACCCGCCAGCCGGCGGCGTGGGTGCCCGAGCAGAACCGGGAGATGCTCGAGGCGGCCGGTCTCACCACCTGGGACGTGCCCGGCTACATGATCCTCCACCTGGCGGCCGTGCTGCGCCGCCAGGCGCGCGAGTTCGTCGGCGTCCAGGAGACGCAGTCGATGCTCGACCAGCTCGAGAAGGCCTTCCCCGCCATCGTCAAGGAGGTCATCCCCAAGGTCGTCAACGTGCTCAAGCTCACGGACATCCTGGGGCGTCTGGTCGAGGAGGAGATGTCCATCCGTGACCTGCGCGGCATCCTCCAGGCGCTGGCCGAGTACGGCCAGGTCGAGGCGGACAACGTGATGCTCACCGAGCATGTGCGCTCCAGCCTGCGGCGCTACGTGTCCCACAAGTACGCGCGCGGCACCGGCACCCTGGTCGTCTACCTGCTGGATCCGCAGATCGAGGAGGCCATCCGCGGCTCCATCAAGCGCACCTCGGCGGGCACCCACCTGGCGCTGGAGCCGGACATCGCCCAGGAGATCGTCCAGGCGGTGAAGTCCGAGTGCGGCCACCTGCCGCCCAGCGCCCAGCGGCCCGTCATCCTCACCGCGATGGACATCCGCCGCTACGTGCGCAAGTTGCTGGAGTACGAGTTCAACCCGCCGTTCTCCGTCGTCAGCTTCCAGGAGCTGTCTCCGGACCTCAACATCCAGCCGGTGGCGCGTATCTCCATCCGGTAAACCCGCCTCCGCGCTTTGTTGCTCCACGGGCCGACATCACCGCGAACCTTCGCGGGGTTGTCGGCCCGTTATGGTAGGTAGCAGCCACGCTGTGAGGTACACGACAGAAGGAGATGCGGATGCGCAAGGATTTCCTGGTGGTGCTGGCGCTGGCCAGCCACCTCGGTGCGTGCCTGTGCCTGGGAGGCTGCGAGGGTGATGACCCTGGTACGGAGCCTGGTACGGAGCCTGGTCCGGGACCTGGTACGGGAACGGGAACGGAGGTCCAGGCGGGCAAGGTGACGGGCGTCGTCCAGGACACGCAGGGCAGGCCCATCGCGGGCGCCAAGGTCCGGATCGAGAACGACTTCGGCTATTACGACGTCACCACCGACGCCAACGGGCGCTACGTCTCGCCGTCGCTCGTCCTGGGCGGCTTCAAGGCGATTGCCTGGGCCGATGTGAACTACCAGGGCAAGAGCTACAAGCTGCGGATGGGGATGCCCAACCCCGCCGACTACGACTTCTTCGACTCCAAGCAGGGGGCGGTGCGCAACTTCCGGTGGCAGCTCTCCGGGCGCATCCCGGACCGCGTGGCGGATGGCTCCACCGGTTACTTCGGTGGCACCCTGGAGTCCCTCAACGGCACGGGCAGCATCTACGACGCGCGCATGGACGCCGGTGACACGGTGAACCTCACCCTCAAGCCGACCGCCCCGCTCATTGATGGCAGCACCGGCCAGACGCTGACGCGCTCGTTCACGATCCGCTCCGGCAACGACACCTACTATGCGCTCGACATCCCCGTCGGCGTGTACGAGGTGACCGCCGAGCGTGTCACGCCGAGCGGGGCCCGGGAGCAGATCCTGGTGGGGTCCTTCAGCCGGCAGGGGACCTCGGCGACGGTGTCGTTCGAGCCCTCCTCCGCCTACAGCTACGAGAGCGGCCTGCGCAGCACCAGCCTCTACCTCGTTCTCAACCGCTGAGTTGGGGACGGCACCTCCTCCCGGCGGGTGTTCGCGGCCGGGAGGAGCCCTGGGCGGGGGTTGAGGCTCAGACGCCCACGAACAGGGCGATCAGCAAGCCCACGGCCGCCAGACCGATGACGCCCAGCATCACCAGCGGGATGAGCCGCTTGGGGTCCTTCTCCATCGGCTCATCATCGGCGGGCTCGTCGAGGGAGGCCGGCTGCCGGGGCTGCCTCGGCGAGGCCTTCTGCTCCGGCTCCTCCTCGGCGGGCTCCTCCTCGGCGGCCTCGCTGGCGGCGGGCTCCGCCGCGGGCTCCTCGGCGGCCTCGCTGGCGGCGGGCTCCGCCGCGGCCTCCGCCGGCTCCGCCTGACTCGCGGACTTGTCCATCGAGGTGGAGCTGCGCTTGGACGGTGTCCGGTCGCGCGCCGCCGGCAGGGACTGCGTCGAGCTGACCTCTTCCTCCGGGCTCGGCACCGCCGGGCTAAGGCCGGAGAGGTTCTCGGGCTGCTCGTCGTGCTCGGACGGGCAGACGTAGACGAAGCGCACGCCGCCCACTTCCAGCTCGTCGCCGTCGCGGAGCGTCTTGCGGCTGATCCGCTTGCGGTTGACCTTGATGCCGTTGCGGCTGCCCAGGTCCTCCACATGCGTGCCGGACCAGTCGCGCCGCACCTTCACGTGGCGACGGGAGATGAGATCGTCCCGGAAGATGACGTCCGCCGAGTCGTCCCGACCGATGACGAACTCCTGCGCGTCGTTGATTTCGAGCCGCTCGCCCTCGCGCGGGCCATTCATCACCCGGAGGTAGCGCTCCTCGCCACCCGACAGGCCCCGCATCACGTCCTTCACCATGTTGCGGGCGACGAAGGACGTCTTCTGCGACTCCACGTCGTGCGGCAGATCCGCCACCTTGTCGAAGCGGACGTCGAACTGGGCGATGACGATGACGTCGCCATTGCGCAGCAGCCGCTTCTCCCCCTTGGGCAGCGGCTTGCCGTTCACCTGGGTGCCATAGGCACTGCCCAGGTCCTCCAGGAAGAAGAGGTTGCCCTCCTGGGTGATGCGCGCGTGGTTGCGCGATACGGCCTGCTGCGCCAGCACCACCTGGCAGCTCTTGTCGCGGCCCAGGGTGATGACGGCATCGTCCAGGACGTGCTCGGTGGTCTTGCCACCGGCCTCACTGCTCTGCTTGACGGTAAGCCTGACGCTCATCGCGATGGCGGGGGGATTCGGGGGCGGGTGTTAGTACGACTGCGCGTTGAGGAACTTCTCACACGTCTCCATCTCGGAGGGGAACTCCTCCACCGAGCCGTACTTGAGGAAGTTCTTGCAGGCCACCTGGGCCGACTCGCGCTGCTGGCCGTCCGCGTACACCTGGAAGAGGCCGTAGTGGCAGGGGGCGAACTTGCCGTCCAGCTTCAGGCAGTCCTTGTAGGCGCGCGTCTCCTCGGACACCAGCCCCTTCTCCTTGTACTGGCGGCCCAGCATGAAGAGGGCGCCCGGGTCGTTCTGCGCCTTCTGCGTGTCGCGGTACTCCTTGAGCGCCTTGTCCGTGAGCGCCCCCTTGCGCTGGGCGATGCTCAGGTTGTGGAGGCACTTCGGGTGCTTCTCGTTGAGGGCCACGCAGCTGCCAAAGGACTGCTTGGCCTCCTCGTAGCGGCCGAGCTCCATCAGCACCGCGCCCAGGTCGTTCCACCAGTCCGCGTTCAGGTTGGGGGCGAGCTGGACGGCCTTGATCATCTCCTCCGCCGCCTCGTCCTTGCGCTCCTGCTGGTAGCGGACGATGCCCAGGCCGTGGTGGACCTCGGCGAGGTTGGGGTTGATGACCAGCAGGGTGAGGAACTCCTTCTCCGCCTTCTCCAGCTTCTTCAGGTTGATGTAGGTGAGCCCCAGGTTCCACCGGGCCTCGATGTAGTCCGGGTTCACCTGGAGCGCGCGCTGGAAGCTGTCGTGCGCCTTCCCGTAGTCCTTATCGTCCAGGTACAGCTTGCCCATGTTCATGTAGGCGGCCGCGTGCTCCTGGTTGAAGCGGATGGCCTTGATGAAGTGCTTCCTGGCCACGTCCTTCTGGCCGGCGTACATGGCGATGAGGCCCTTGTTCACCCACAGGTCCGCGTACTGCGGGGCGAACTCGAGGCCCAGGTCGCAGTAGACCTCGGCCTGCTTGAGGTCTCCGATGGCGAGTTGCTGGGCACACAGCTCGTTGTTGACCAGGGCCCGGTCGGACGGGGGCGGCGTCTTGATGCAGCCGGAGGCCAGGAGCAGGGGGAGGACGAGCGCGGAGCGAAGGGAGGGCATGACGGGGGGGAGTGTAGGAGAGGCCCCCCTCCCGGATCAACGCCCCCCGTACCGGAGGAAGCCTCGCGGTTTCAGGGGTTTAGCCCCCGCGTCGGGGACGCTAGAGTCCGGCGCCATGCGCTCGTTTCTCTACGCCCTCGGCAGCTTGGTGGCCCTCTTCGCGGCCGCTCCCGCCCACGCCCAGTTCGCCAACCACAGCCTCGGCCTCTCGGCGGGCTATATGAACTTCAACGGCACGGCCAGCCTCAACAGCACCGTGTTCCTCGGCTTCGACGCCAGCCTCTACATCGAGAGCGGCTTCGAGGTCGTCTCGCTCACGAAGATCGCCTTCCCGTCGGACCCCATCAGCGGCAAGCGGGTGGTGGGCCTGGCCCCGTCGCTCGGCATCCGCTACCTCTTCCTGGAGGAGTCCATCCGCCCCTACCTCGGCGCGGACCTGAGCTACCTGCACGTCTTCAAGCCGGCGGGAGACTCCAACTATGTCG
>NZ_DASVSO010000880.1:0-4419 GCF_036388035.1 Archangium sp. | reverse complement strand
CGCAGTCGAGCGCGAGGTAGCTGTGGCAGCGGTTGCTCTGGATGGCGGGGTTGGGGTGTACCTGCCCGAGCCTCACCACGCGGTCCGGCACGTACCCCGTCTCCTCCTCCAGCTCGCGCGCGGCGGCCGCCGCGGGGTCCTCTCCCGGCTCCACCATGCCGCCTGGAATCTCCAGCGTCGTCTCGGCGATGCCGAAGCGGTACTGGCGGATGAGCACGAGCTGCTCGTCCTTCGTCACCGCGATGACGTTCACCCACTCGGGGGTGTCGATGACGACGCGAGGGCACTCATGGCCCGTGCGGGGGTCGGCCACCACGTCCTGGCGCACCTTGAGGACGTGGTAGTCGCGCTCCAGGCCCCGGCGCAGGCGGGGCCACGGTTGAAGGGGTTTCATGGCCTCAGTTCAACAGGGAGGCGCGCTCGCGCAACTCCCGGGCCGTCATTTCGAGCCGCTCCCGGTCCGGCGCGTCCGGCGACAGCTCCATGCAGCGCTCCACGTCCTTGAGCGCCGCGCGGTAGGCCCCGAGGTTGGCCAGCAGCGCCGCCCGCGTGCGCAGCTCGCCCGGGTGGTTGGGCGCCAGCATGAGCAGCATGTCCACCACCGCGAGCCCCCGCTCGCACTCCTCGCGCTCCAGGTACACCCGGCGCAGGTTGGACAGCATCCGGTAGGCGATCAGCTCCACCGGGGCCGGCGCCAGCATGGTGGGGTTGAACTTGAGCTGCGGCGCCACGCGCTCCAGCAGCTCCTTGCAGCCCTCCTCGGTGAGGATTTCGCCGCTGTGGAACGGGTCCACCACCAGCTTGTGGTCCCCCGAGTGGCACGCCACCAGGAAGTGCCCGGGGAAGGGCACGCCGTAGAGGGGGATGCCCGCCCGCCGCGCCACCTCCAGGTACACCACGGAGAGCGTGATGGGCAGGCCCACCTTCTTCTCCAGCACTAGGTCCAGGAAGCTGTTCTCCGGGGACTGGTACTCGTCCTCGTTGCCGCGGAAGCCCTCGATGTCCGCCAGCACGTGACGCAGCGCGGTGAGGCCGGCGAGCACCTCTCCCTGGCTCGCGTGGCGCTCCATCTCCACCTGCACCCGAGCGGCCAGGGCGTCGAGCGTATGCAGGCACGCCGGAGCATCGAGTTCCGGTCGGTTGAGGGTCGCGATGGCCAGCGCCGCCAGGTCCAGCCGGGGTGGATCGGCCGCGAGCGCGGACACGAGGCGTTCGCGGGCGAGTGGCGGGCTGAAGGTCGAGGCAATGCTCACGGGCGAAAGGACTAACCCAGGCTCAGGCGGACGGCAAAGGCAGGCAGGCAAGCGTCAACGAGGTGGTTCGGGGGGCAACAGCCGGCCCTTGATCTCCGCGTTGAGCGCCATCTGCGCCGAAATGAGCCCGGACAGGAGCCCATCCTCGAACTCGAAGGTCGGGTGTTGCTTGAGTTGCGGGAAGTCATGGGGATTGCGCAGCTCCTCGGGGGTGATGTTGGGCACCACCTCGCGGGCAAGCCGGAGGACCTTGGCCTGTTGCTGGGAAATCATCCGCTCGTAGAGCTTGCTGGCGATCGCCAGCATCTCCCATCCGGTCTCTTCCGTCATCGCGCGTGCCTCCTCGCCTACTGCTGGGCGATGTCCCACTTCACCCGGCGCCAACTGCGCCGGAAGGACTCCACGTCGCCCTCCCGCGCCCCTCGCTCCTGCTCGCGGCCGTCCAGGAAAGCAACGAAATCGAACTGCCGGTCGGGGCTGTCGTACTCGGAGTCGAACAGCCGGACGAACTCATTGGCGGGCAGGGTGCGCCGGCCAGCCACGTCCACCAGGTCGATGCGCACGCCCTTCGTTCCCTCGGAGGGCACGTAGGCCTTGTACACGAGCTCGGTGCACACGAGGGTGGAGTCGGAGAAGAAGTCGAAGTTGAAGTCGTAGGGCCGCCCCTGGAGGTGGAAGGCGCGGGCGATGGCGCGGGCCTTGTCCACCGGGGCGAGGCGCGGGCGCATGACCCCGAGGTAGTCCACGTGCATGCCGTGCTCGGGGCCAGTGAAGGAAACACCTTCGCTAATGGACTCGATGATGCGGATGGCATCTCCGTGACTGTCCGGGGCCGTGTAGGTGGCCCACTTGGCGGGGTACTCGCGCGCCAGATGCTCGGCGAGCGTCTTCGGGGCGCCGGGCTGCGTCTTCAGCCAGTCCCGCACCCGTGGGTCGCCGTCGAAGGCGGTGACCCAGTCCTGGGGCGTGCCCACGTACAACTCGGCATGGGGCCAGAAGCCCGGCAGACCGATGTTGGAGAGGTACCAGTTCTGCCGCGCCACCATGATGTCGCCCGGCTGCAGGCGGGCCAGCAGGGCGAGCGTCTGCTCCCGGGAGATGAGGGGCTGGCCGATGCGCTTCACCTTGGTGTCGCCCATCCACTCGGCCACCGAGCGCTGCACGGGGAAGAGGGCGTTGACGGTGGCGTCCTGGACGCGATCCGCGCCGGCCTTGGCGAAGAGGGTGAAGCCGCGCTTGAGCTTGCCCCGGGCCACCTTGGAGTTCTCCCGCATCTCGCCCACCAGCCACGTCGCGCGGCGCACGTTGAGGATGCCCGTCTTCTTCAGCAGGGGCTGGAGCTGCGCGGCGTAGGTGTCCCCCGTCATGAGCTGGGTGGCGGTGGAGACGTGGATGGCCCGCTCCTTGAAGCGGGCGAAGGCGCCAGAGGGCAGGCCGTACTCCTCGGAGGGCTCGTCCAGGAGCACCTCGAGCTGCTTGCGGCCGTTGGTGAGCTCCGCGTACGTCAGCCCGTGGGCCAGCTCCGTGGTGAGCGCCCCGTGGGTGAGCAGGAAGCCCCAGGCGTGCTTCGTCTCCTGGGTGAGGGCGGGCACCTTGACGAAGTCCCAGTAGCGCTGGCGGATGAGCTCGAGCGAGGCGAAGTAGTCGGAGAAGGCCGCCCAGGTGGTGAGCAGGGTGCGCTTCTCCTCGGGCGTGTAGGGGAGGTCCTGCTCGCGCGTGTAGAGGTCCCGCGTCTTGGAGATCTGCTGCTGCAGGGCGCGCAGGCCCTGGGCATGGTGCTCGAGCGCCTCCAGGTCCCTCAGCGCCTGGCCCACGAAGGCCGGGTCCCCCAGCGAGTAGACGCTCGTGGCGTCGGAGGCGGGGGTGGGGGGGGTCGGGGTGGCGAGCGCGAGCCAGGTGACGAACAGGGGTGTGGAGAGCATCGGGACCAGGGAAAGGGGTCTGGGAAGCACCAGTCTACCCGGGCCTTGGCCGGCTGGCTGCCCGGGAGACGCCGGCCGGGGGGGCAGGGTGAGGTGGCCCGCTCGACATTCGATACCCAGGTTGGAAGCAAGCCCCGGGAGTGGAGGAAGCCCGGGCGGAAAGGCAGAGACACGATGGCATTCGGATTTGCGGAGAACCCGGCGCTCTCCATCACGCCGCACCTCGACTCCGTGGACTACCCGGCGACGCGCGAGCAGATCGTTTCGGCCGCGGCGGACAACGGCGCGTACGTGGACATCATCAACGTCCTCAAGTCGCTGCCCCAGGAAGAGTATCAGTCCCGAGAAGAAGTGATGCGCGACCTGGCGGAGGCGGCGCGGCGTTTCGCGAACGGCGGCCTGCGGGATGATGACGGGGTGGATCGCGATCGGCGCAACATCGGCCGCGATCTGGTGGAGAACGCCCCGGATGGGAACTCGCGGCATCCGTAGCGAAGCGACGATGAACTGAGCGATGAGGCGCTCGCGGGCGTTGGCCATGCATGGCCAGTGCTCGCGGGCGCTTGGTTTTTCGAGGTGTTGCGCGCATGACCCCTCCATGAGGCACCTGCCATGGACGGTGAGGGCTCGGCGTAGGGTGATGCCGGCTGGCTCCTGACCCATGGGCCGCGATGGGGAGAGCACATGCCGTTCCGATGCGTGTTGCAGTCAGGGCTGGGTGTGCTTGTCGCCAGCGTGCTCCTTGGCGCCTGTGCGGCGGTGCCGGGCCGGGGTGCGCCGAGCCGTTACGCACAGTCCTTTGATTCGGCGACGAACTCCTGCCGGCAGAATCCGGCCCTTTGCGCGCAGGTGGCCGGGGAGGAGACGGTGGTGCTGCAGGGCGCGCGGCGGCTCGCGGAGGCCGGAATCTCGGTCGCCGCGGTGGCGATGGCGCTGGATGCGGAGCTACAGACTCGCATCGAGCAGGCGCTGAAGGAGTGCGCCGAGTATGCGCGCTCGCAGGTGCTCATCGACAAATGGGGCGGGAAGATTCCCAAGGCACAGGACTGCGACAAGCTGATGCCGGGCAAGAACGTGACCTTGGCCATGTTCCTCGGGACGGAGATGCACGAGGTGGCTTTACAATGCGCCGGGCAGAGCTTGAACCAGCTACGCCCGGGTGGTTTCAGCCTGGAGCCGCGTTATCGATACGACAAGACGACGCGCGAGACGACGTTCATCAGCGAGCAGGAGGCGCAGGCCCT
>NZ_DASVSO010000879.1:0-3442 GCF_036388035.1 Archangium sp. | reverse complement strand
CGCGCAAGCCGCCCGTCACCACGCCCCGCGTGTTGCGCTGCAACGGCTCCACGTGGTGCCCCAACCCCTCCATCGGCACCGACACCCGCCGCTCATACCGCTCGAACACCTGCCGCAGCACCTCCAGCAGCGCCGGCGGCGAGCAGCGCATGTCCCCGTCTTCCACCTTCAGCGACACGCCCAGCCCCAGCGCCGGCAGCGCCGCGCTGTAGATGCCCTCGGCCCCCACCTTCGCCAGCACCCCCCCGCGCCCCGCCGCCATCAGCTCCGAACACAGCCGGCCCGTGCCCGCCACCAGCTCCGGGTGCGCCCACATGGCCTCGCGCAGCCGCCGCGCCGGCTCCAGTTCCGACACGCCGAAGCGCGCGTACGCCAGGGCCATCGCCCTCAGCGGCAGCCCGAAGCACACCGCCGTGCAGCCATCCACCGCCTGCCGCAGCTCCCCCGGCGCCAGCCCCGTCCAGTGCCCCACCTCCTCGAGGATGCGCTGCTGCACCGGGTGCCCCGCTCGCTCGTAGCCCTCCGTCGCCCAGCCGTGGTGCTTCGCCAGCGCCAGCATCCCCGCGTGCTTGCCCGAGCAGTTGCTCCACCTCGGGGTGATGGGCGTGCCCTGGCGCACCGCCTCGTCCGCGACGGCTTGAGAGAGCGGCGGGTGCGGCCCGCAGGCAAGCTGCGACTCCTCGCTCCCCGTGGCCTCCAGCATCCCCGCGCAGACCTCACGGTGCATGGGCTCGCTGGAGTGCGAGGCACAGGAGAGTGCCAGTTCCCGCGTGCCGAAGCCGAAGCGATCCGCCGCTCCGTCCCGCACCAGTGGCAGGGCCTGGAAGGGCTTGGCCGCCGAGCGCCACATGAAGACGCGCTCGGGCTCGCCCGCGGACGCCACCAGCGCGCCCTTCGCGTCCACCACCGCCACGGACACGTGGTGCACGGACTCGACGAAGCCGGAGCGGGTGGATTCGATCAGAAAAGAGGACATGTCGCGCTGCGCATACCAGGAGTGTCGCAGCTTTGCCTCCCTCCCGATGGCTCGGCCGCCCGCCTCCCCTGCCCCTCGGGACACTGGATAACGGCAGCGGGCGAGGAAGGGAGCGCTTCCACGGCTGGCGAAACGGAGAGCGGCGGAGCAGCCCGTGGTCGCGTGCAAGCCGGGCAGTGCGCAAACAGAAAAGGACCAATGCCAGGACAGGCCCTTTCGCGATTGCTGGATCGACTCCCCTTCGGGCGGAGTGTCATCGATGGAGTTCCCGTCGCGCCTCCCCAGCACCTGCCGCACCGTGAGCCCACGCACGTCTTCCAGGGCTTCGAGTCGCTGCCGGTGGCTGAGGGACCGCGCAAGCTCGGCTCGGGGGTCACGCTGCTCGTGCACCACCCGGCTCCCCGCCCGCCCCGCGACCGGGGAAAGGGACTCCGGGTCATGACGTTCAACATCCTCCTCGGGGGCGAGCGGCGCGAGTTGCTGGAGCGCTACTTCGCCGAGCTGGAGGAGACCGGCCGCATGCCGGACGTCATCGCGCTCCAGGAGGCGAGCCAGCCCACGGCGCTGGAGCTCGCGCGCGACTACGGCTTCCACGTCTCCTACCAGGGTCGGGACGTGGGCGGGCCCGTGGTGAACGGCAAGGCCACCCTCAGCCGCTACCCCATCCTCGAGGCCGCCCACTACACCTACGCCTTCCCCGACGAGGCGCGTCAGGCGGCCATCTCCCGCCAGGGCTTCGTCGGCGAGCTGGACGAGGACCGCGGCGCGCTCTTCACCCTGCTCGACGTGGGCGGCCAGAAGGTCGCCCTCTACAACGTCCACCACACCCTGGGCGACAGCGGCGTCAACGCCGGCCAGCTCTGGCAGCTCCAGGCCGTGCTGCACGCGCTCGACGGCGTGCCCTCCATCGCCCTGGGCGACTTCAACGCCAACATCAACGTCAAGCACCACTACTCGCTGCTGCCCAACCCCATCCGCAAGCACGAGCCCACCGAGACGGTGAAGGACTACGAGAACCGCTACGGCGACGTGCACCCGAGCGTGGGGGACTGGGGCGTGGGCAACATCGCCGACATCCGCGTGCGCCGCGCGCTGCACGCCCTGGAGCACGAGCTGCACGACCCGCTCCACCGCGCCCGCGAGCTGCGCGTGCGCATGCCGGATGGCTCGCACATGTCGCCCACCGAGGCCCGCGAGCTGCTCGTGTCCCGCAAGGTGGTGAAGGGCTGCGAGCTGTGGCTGCGGCTGCAGGACGTGGCGGACATGTCCACCCTCAACGCCCTGCCCGACGAGACGGGCGTGGCCCCCGCCACCGGCAAGCGCTTCGACACCTTCTTCGCCTCCCGCCAGCTCGAGCCCCTGCTGCTGGAGGTGGACCACTCCACCCAGGCGTCCGACCACCTGCCCTCCGTCGCCGACTTCCTCCTGCGCGACACCCACCACTGAGGACGGCCCTGGTGGGGACGGCGGCTTCCTGCTCAAGTCGCCCCTCCCCACCTCCCTGGAGGAGAACCGTCCCGTGGTCCGACTCTTCGTCCCGCTCCCGGCGCCCGCCCCCACCGAGGTGACGCTCTCCGGCGAGCGGCGCCACTACCTCGTCCATGTCCTGCGGCTCGGCGAGGGCGCCTCGCTCGAGGTCTTCGACGGCGCGGGCAGCTCCTTCGACGCGCGCGTGGCCTCCCTGGACGAGGACTCGGTGCACCTCGTGCTCGGCGCGGCCCGGCAGGCCCCCGCCCGGCGCCAGGTGGGCATCCTCCAGGGCCTCCCCAAGGGCGACAAGCTGGAGCTCATCCTCCAGAAGGGCACCGAGCTGGGCGCCACCTCCTTCCACCCCGTGGCCGCCGCGCGCAGCGTGGTGAAGCTCGAGCCCAAACGGGCCGAGGAGCGCACCTCCCGCTGGAGCAAGATCGTCGAGGAGGCCGCCCGCCAGTGCCGGCGCAATGACGTGCCCCTCGTCCACCCGCCTCGTCCCCTGGTGGAAGCGGCCCGCGCGCTCGCCCCCGGCACCACCCTGCTGGTGCTCGACGAGGAGGAGTCCGCCGTCCCCCTGGGTGAGGCCTTCCGCGCCGCCGCTCCCGGGGCCCCCGTCGCCCTCGTGGTCGGCCCCGAGGGCGGGCTGTCCCGCGAGGAGGTCACCGCGCTCCGGGCGCTCGGCGCGCGCCCCGTCACCCTCGGCCGGCTCATCCTCCGCACCGAGACGGCCGCGCTCGCCGCCCTCGCGGTGATGGCCCACCTGGATGGGGAGCTCGGTTAGGGAAGCTCGGTCAGGCGCCGAGTGAACGAGCCCCCGGCCCCCCACGGCTGCCCACCCCGCACCCGCGGGCCTATGTTCCCTGCACGACAGCAACGTCTTCCCAATGTCCGAAGAGGAAGAGAGGGAGCGGCACTCATGGAGTTCTTCGCCTACAGCATCATCGGTCTCGTCGTGGGCGTCATCGTGCGGGTCGCCCTGCCCCCCGCACCGCA
>NZ_DASVSO010000878.1:0-5919 GCF_036388035.1 Archangium sp. | reverse complement strand
GGTGGATGTCGGTGAGGACGGTGGGGCCGTCCTTCAGGTACAGACCGAGCTGCTTCATCACGGCGAGCGACTCGGCGGGGCAGTCCGTGTTGGCGGGGCGCACCTGGGCACTGGCACAGGCCAGGCCCACGCAGGCGGCGGCGGTGCCGAGGGCCTTGCCCAGGGAGCCGGACTCCTGCTGGGGGGATGGGTCACGGGGTGTGTGCTGGGGCTTCTTCAAGGGCGTGCCTTTCGTGGTTCGTGGGGTTGACTCCAAAGGTAGTGGAGTCGAGGCCGACCCAGCATCGGGGAGTTCCGGTGCTCGCGCCACTTCGCCACCCCCGGACGGGAGGGAGGGTGGCGCCGGTTTCAGCGCCGTCTGGGGACTGGAGGCGCGCTCCGCCAGCAGCCAGATGCCGGGCAGCACGAGCACGAGGCCGAGCCCGAGCGCCATGGCCCGGGGCCCACGCGGCAGCGCCACGCCTCGGTCCTGGTGCCCATCCCGGGAGGGCACTTGTGCTTCGGCCCGGGGCGCGCGTTCCAGGCGCTCCGGGGAGGGCCTCACCGGGAGGAGCCTCACCCTGGGCGCCGCGGGCGTCACCGGGCGGGTGGGTGGGGCGGGCCGGCGGATGCGCCGTCGGGGGGGCTTTCCCTCCCGGGCCTCCGGTACCTCTTCCCACTCGAAGAGGCCCGCCTCCCACTGCGCGCGCCCACCGAAGGCCGCCGCCGCCATCAGCGCGTCGTGTACCTCGGTGCCATCGCGGTAGCGCTTCTCCGGCTCCTTCGCCAGCATGCGCGCCAGCACGTCGCTCAACGCCCTGGGGATCCGCCGATTGAAGTCCCTTGGCGCATGGGCCCGCCGCGTGACGATCCGGATGCCCAGGAGGTCCGGCTGGAGCTCGGGAGGGAAGGGGTAGTGCCCCGTCACGGCCCGGTACAGGCTCGCCCCCAGCGCGTACAGGTCATCCGCGGCGCCCACCTCGTACCGTTCATCGGAGTGCTGGCCCTGCTCCAGCCAGAAGCGCATGGCCTCGGGGGTGCGCAGGTAGGTGGTGCCCGGGGGCAGGGGGGTGGACGTGAGCGGAGCCGCGCCCACGTAATCCCCCACACCGAAGTCCACCAGCACCGGCTCCCCGTCCGTCTCGCGGACGAGGATGTTCTCGGGCTTCACGTCCCGGTGGAACACGCCCCGGCCGTGCAGCTCTCCCAGCGCCCGGGCCAGCTTCGCTCCCGTCTCGGCGAACCGGAGGAAGGAGGGGTTGAGCGTCTCGGCCCACACGTCCAGGGATTGGCCGGGCACCAGCTCCATCACATGGTAGGTGTGGCCCTCGGTCGGATGGGGCCAGCGCCCGCAGCCGTGGAAGCGCACCACATGGGGGTGGACGGCCTTCTCCATCAACAGCACCGCTTCGCGCTCGGCGCGGGCGTCCCCGGGGCGCAGCGCCAGCTTGAGGGCGAGCAAGAGCGGGGCTCCGGGGTGCTGCATGTCCTCCACCCGGTAGACGGCACCATAGCCGCCCACGCCCAACTTCTCCACCAGGCGCCAGTGGCCCACCTGCGTTCCTGGGGGCAGGGCCTCGGGCCGGAAGAAGGAGGTCGATTCATGCATGGGTCACCTCACGGGTTGAAGGGGTGGAGAGACACGCCGCGCTCACCGTCCTTTTCGCGGAGCTCCAGACTCCAGCGCTGGTCCGTTTCCTTCGAGGGCCGTTCCAGTTCCACGGCGAGGGAGTGAGCCTCGCCCGGTTGGAGCCGCGCTCCATCCATCCAGATGGGCAGTCGCCGGACCACACGGCCCGCCGCATCCCGCAGCCAGGCCTCGCCGGGGGTCCAGGGGAGGGCTCCCGGGGAGAGCTTGAGCTTCAGGGTCACCACGGCGTGGGCGCGCGAGCGATAGACTTCCTGTTCGACGACAGTCACTCCACTGGATGTCTGCGCGAGCTCCAGCGACTCCCAGGTCACGCCGCCGCGCAGCTCTCCGGAGAGCGCCAGCTTGACGAAGTTGCCCGCCTCGCACCGGGCGAGCACCGCCTCCAGTTGCGCCTCCAGTGCCTGCACCGAGCGCGGCCGGCGAAACACCCGCGCCTGGACATCCACCTCCGAGGTGGCCGGGACGAGCGCGAGCGTGGCGTGGGTGGGCGACAGGCCATCGGCGAAGCCCACCTTCAGCAGCAGGGGCCTGTCCTCGGGGAGCGGGAGTGCTGGCCGCAGCACCACCAGCCGGGTCGTGGGCTCCAGCAGGGCGAAGCGCTCCTCCTGGCCTTCCACCGAGACCGAGTCCGGGTCGATCGACGCATCGAACTCCAGCACGGTGTCGTAACCGGGGGCAACGCGCACCACCGGCGGGGGGACGGTGGTGCTGTCGGGGAGCACCAGTTGGCGCGCCTTCAGCTCGGGGCCGGCGACAAGACGCGGCTGGGCCGCCGCCGAGGCGGCACCCATCAGGGGCAGCAGACACAGGGCACGGCGCGGAAGGGCCAGGCTCACTCGGGAAGTTCCTCCGGCCACCGAACCTAGCAGGTCAAGGCGTGGAGCTGACCAGTCCCGTGGGGTTACCCGTGCTTGCTATACTGGCGCCTTTGACGCTGGAGGTTCCATGCCGAGACAGTTCCTGATGCTGGCGCTCCTCCTCACTGGAGCGACGGCATGCCCGCATACCTGGGGCAAGGAGGGTTACGTCCAGAAGACCCTCCACAAGAACATCATCCAGGATGCATTGGAGCATAGGTCCTGCCGCATGACCTCCGAAGAGTGGCTGCGGAAGTGTGCGGACGAAGTCGACCATTCCGGGAGCTGTCCTCCAGAATGTCCTCTTGCGGATGAGATCGATGAGGATTGGTAGGGGATTGAGCCTTGGTGGGACGACCCATGCTGCGGCGTATATTGCTGGTTGCTTTGGCCAGTGCGCTTCTCCTGCTTCCACTCGTATGGCTGATGACCATTGCCATACCTTGGATGAACACGCAGGGGCGGCAGAGCGAAAAGCTCATTCCGATGCTCTCCCCCGACGTGCGGCAATCCCTTCTGACGTACCGACGGGACTGCCGTACAGAGGCGGACTGCGAACCGCCGTTGGGTTGTCTCATCAAGAGCTTCTCGCCGCTTCACATGTGCGTGGACAGTACATGCGAAACCGACGCGCAATGTGATGAGGGCTTTTCATGTGTGCCGCTCAAGACCACCAGTGGGAAGGCCATCGTCCGTACCTGCTCGCTGGTGGGTGAGAGAAAGCAAGGAGAGCGGTGTCGGATCCTTCCCGCCGTCCAGCATGATGGCTGTGAGCGAGGTCTGCTCTGTCAGGGACGATGCGGCCCACCCTGCTGGATGGATGACCCGTCCAGTTGCCCCTCTGGTTTCTTCTGCTCGGAAAGTCGCTCGGGTCCTCCGTCGTGCCTGCCCACATGCCAGGGCCGTCCCTGTCCCGAAGGGCTGGAGTGTCTTCCACGCGGAAAGGGCGTCTCTGTCTGTGCCCGGGTTCAGGGGGAAGACTGCCGGAAGACTCCTTGTCCCGAGAAACATGTCTGCCGGGTGCTCGAGCCTCCACAGCGTCCCTGGGAACTGCGGACGGAATGCAGGCGCCTCTGTGACAACGATTTCTCCTGTCCCGCTGGGTCTTTCTGCCTCGATTACGAGTGTCGCAAGCCCTGCGAGCCGCACGTTCCCGGGTCCTGCGGGCCGGGGCTGACATGCGGGCGGCACTACCCCGAAGACCCCTGGTACTGCATTCCGGGCTGAAAGGCCGAGGAGTCCATACCACTAAAGTGGTACAGCCCTTTTCAGGGGGGTGACCCCATGCTGGCCGAAGCCACCGGCCCCTGCCGGGAGGTCGCGCGGCGCTCGGCTCGGGGGGGACGAGATGGTTCCGCGGGTGGGAGACACCGGCAGGGGTGCGGTGGGCTGGCGCTCCTCGGCTACCCGTACGACTCGCGCTTGATGCGCTTGTCCTCGAGCCCGAGGTCATGCAGGTGGCCGAGCACCGTCTCCATGAAGCGCGGCGTGGCCGGCGTGCGTGTCTCCAGCGCCTTGCGCCGGTCCCACGGGGTGATGGCCGGGCCGCACACATAGACGAGGCACGTCTGCCTGTCAGGGATGAGCTCCGCCAGCAGGGCCTCGCTGATGCGGCCCTTGCGCACGCTGGGGCTGAAGCGGGACTCGTCCGTCTCGCGGGTGAGGGTGTGCACCACGCGCAGCTTGTCCGGGTGGGCGCGCTCGAGCGCCTCGAAGGCCTCCCGGTAGAGGATGTCGCCCCACGTCTTGTTGGAGCAGAGGACGGTGTGGCGCGGCTTGAGGCCGCGGTGCAGGGCGTCCTTGACGATGGCGAAGTTGGGCACCGCGCCCGAGCCAGCGACGACGTGGACGAGATGGTCCGTGCGCTCCTCCACGTCGTCCGGGAGGACATAGGGCCCCATGAAGCCGAGCACCTTGATGCGCGCGCCGGTGAGCCGGCCGTGGACGAGGTAGGGCGAGAGCAGGGGCGGGTACTTCGTGAAGCCGGGGATGTAGTCCTCGTCCTTCACGGTGATGGACACCAGGGGCTCGTGGGGCGCGGAGGCCATGGAGTAGGAGCGCGCGGGCTCCTTACGGGCCTTGTGCTCCTGGAGGTAGGCGGAGAGCCGGCCGAGCGCGGGGAACTGGTGCGGGTCGATGTTGATGAACTGGCCGGCGCGGTACTCGGGGCGCTCGGGGCCGAAGTCCAGGTAGAGGGTGGCGGTGTCGTGCGTCTCCAGGCGCACGTCGGCCACCGTCACCTCGTACTCCTTGGGGCGGTTCCGGGCGGTCGTCACGGTTGCGCTCATGGCCTCCTCCGTACCAGCCCGGTGGACGTTCTTTCGAGGAAAGCATTGCGGCCGGGCGTCGGGCGCGGACAATGCCGCTTCAGGTGACGAACGTCCAACAGAGGGAGCAGGTGTTCGTCTCGGCGCTGCCGGGACTGGAGCCGGCCGTGGAGGCCGAGGCCGAGGCGTTGGGCCTCTCGCCCCGGCGGGTGGAGGGCGGGGTGGAGCTCACTGGCGAGCCGGGGCTGCACCAGGAGGCCAACCTGCGCCTGCGCACGGCGAGCCGGGTGCTGCTGCGGCTGGGGCGCTTCGCCGCGCCGGACGCCGGGGCGCTGACGAAGGGCCTGGCGGGGCTGGCGCTGGGGAGGGTGTGGGACGGGAAGTCGGCGCCGAGGCTCTCGGTGGCCCTGCACGGCGCGCGCCTCAAGGGGCAGGACGCGGTGCTGGCCGCCGCCGCGCGGGCCTGGGGCCTGCCCTCGGTGGAGCGCGCGGGGCCGCTGGACGAGGAGTCCTTCGAGGGCCTCACCCTGCTGGTGCGGCTGGAGGGCGACACGTGCACGGTGAGCGCGGACACCAGTGGCGAGCCGCTGCACCGGCGCGGCTACCGGCAGGAGGTGAGCCGGGCGCCGCTGCGCGAGACGCTCGCCGCGGGCATCCTGGTGCTGGCCGGGTATGACGGGGTGGCGCCGCTGGTGGACCCGATGTGTGGCTCGGGCACGTTCCTCATCGAGGGCGCGTGGATGTCCCAGCGGCGGGCGCCGGGTCTGTCGCGCGCCTTCGCCTTCGAGCGCTTCCCGGGCTTCGACGCGGCGGCTTGGGCGGCGCGCAAGGCCCGGGTGGAGGCGGAGGCCCTGCCGGCGCCACGCGCGGTGCTCCGGGGCCACGACATCAACGCGGGCTCGCTGGGCACGGCGAGGCGCAACGCGCGGCGGGCGGGGGTGACGCTCACGCTGGAGCGCCAGGACGTGCGCACGCTGGCGCTCCCGGCGGGGCTCGGGCCCGGGCTGGTGGTGGCCAACCCGCCCTACGGCAAGCGGGTGGGGGAGGCGGAGGACCTGCCGGGGCTCTACCGCGCGCTGGGCGCCACGTTCCGGCGGGCCTTCGCGGGCTGGCGCGCGGCGGTGCTCGTCCCGGACGACGCGGGGCTGGTTCGCGCGCTGGGGTT
>NZ_DASVSO010000877.1:0-3363 GCF_036388035.1 Archangium sp. | reverse complement strand
CTTCTGGCACAACTGGTACAACGCGCTGCTCGTCTTCCTGCTGCCCATGTGCGTGTCCATCTACGTCACGTCGTGGGCCACCTACTTCCACCACGTGGGGCTCGAGACGGCGAAGCACCAGGAGGCCTCGTACAACATCCTGCACGCTGGCTATAACCTCATGACGGGCAACCTCGGCTACCACACCGCGCACCACACCAAGCACGGGCTGCACTGGTCGAAGCTGCCGGAGCTGCACGCGAAGATGGCGCGGAGCATCCCCCCCACCCTCTACCGCGAGCCGGGTATTCCGTTCGTGTGGAGCGGCTCCGAGGCCAAGCTGGAGCTGAGCCCCGAGGACGTGGAAGCGCTCGCCCAGCGGACCCAGGCGAGCACCTGAGACATGCGGCGGAGCCATCGGTGGGCTACAACCCTCCGCATGCTCCGCCGCACGTTCCTCGCCATCTTCAGCCTCACGTTGGCAGCCTGCGCCTCGCAGCAGGGCAACACCCGTGAGGTGCTCCGTCGCGCCGACACCCGCTTTTTCGTCCGGGAGCAGTGCCAGCCCAAGGGCACTGCCTCGCTCGCCCGGGGCCAGGTCACCGGGCTCGACGAGCTGCCCGGCTCCCTTCGCGCCCGCGTCCTCGCGGACCTCCCCGTGGAGGCCGTCGGGAGCCGACCGTTCATGCAGTGCCAGGATGTCGCGGCCCGGCTCCTCGAGGACCGGCTGCACGCGCTCTGCTGGCCGGAGGCGCGCGTGGTGCCCCAGGGCCCCCCCGGGACGCTGAACGTCCAGCTCGGGGCGCGCTACCAGGTCGATGCCATCTGGGTCGTCCAGGGCAAGAACCCGAAGGTGTCCTCGGCACGCATCATCAAGGAGGCCAAGAGCGCGCTCCCCAAGGACAAGGCGTGTACGGCGAGGACGCTCGAGGACATCCGCTCGCGCGTCTCCGAGCTCGGCACGTTCCACCGGGTGCTGGTCGTGCCGGGCCCCCCCATCGGCGATCAGAAGAAGGTGCCCGTGGTCGTCGACATCAGCCAGAAGGTCCCCGCCTCCCCGCCACGCGAGGAAGGAGCCGGCTCGCGCGGGAAGTGACGGGCGATGGAAGGTGCGAGCGCTTCGCGGCGATGCGCGTCGCCTGGACGACGAATCCTCTCTCCTTTCCTCCGAGCCCGTGGGCCTGACGTTTATGGTCGCCAGCGTCCCGAGACCTGAAAGGAAGGGGTGGAGATGCGTTCCTCGAACAGCCGCTTCAGCGTTCGTGTGCCGGCGCTCGCGCTGGTGGTGCTCCTGGTCGCGGCCTGCAACCGTGACAAGAAGCCCGAGGGGGCCGGGGCCACGGACAAGGCGGAGAAGAAGATCGCCCTGCTCCTGCCCGAGTCCAAGACGGCCCGGTACGAGTCCCACGACCGGCCCCTCTTCGAGCGCAAGGTGAAGGCGCTGTGCCCCGAGTGCCAGCTCATCTACAGCAACGCGGACCAGAACGCCGCCAAGCAGCAGGACCAGGCCGAGGCCGCGCTCACCAACGGCGCCACCGTGCTGGTGTTGGATCCAGTCGACTCGGCCTCCGCCTCCGCCATCGTGGCGCGTGCGAAGCAGTCCAAGGTGCCCGTCATCAGCTATGACCGACTCATCGTCAACGCGGACGTGGACTACTACATCTCGTTCGACAACGAGAAGGTCGGCCAGCTCCAGGCCCAGGCCCTGGTGGACAAGCTCAAGGCGGACGGCAAGACGGGCGGGACGCTGGTGATGATCAACGGCTCGCCCACCGACAACAACGCGAAGCTCTTCAAGGCCGGGGCGCACTCGGTCATCGACGGGAGCGGCTTCACGGTGGGGGCCGAGTACGACACCCCCGACTGGAGCCCGGACAGGGCCCAGCAGCAGATGGAGCAGGCCATCACCCGGCTCGGAAAGGCGGCGATCACCGGCGTCTACGCGGCCAATGACGGCACCGCGGGCGGCGCCATCGCGGCGATGAAGGCGGCGGGCGTCACTCCCCTGCCCCCCGTCACGGGTCAGGACGCCGAGCTCGCGGGCATCCAGCGCGTCCTCACGGGCGAGCAGTACGTCACCATCTACAAGGCCATCAAGCCCGAGGCCGAGGCCGCGGCCGAGCTCGCCGTCACGCTGGCGCGGGGGCAGCCGCCCGAGGCCGGCAAGGTCAACGGGAAGGTGAACAACGGCAAGAAGGACGTGCCCTCCATCCTGCTCGAGCCGGTGGCGGTGACGCGGGAGAACGTGAAGAGCACCGTCGTAGCGGACGGATTCTGGACGGCCGAGCAGCTCTGCACCGGGGCCTACCAGCAGGCCTGCAAGTCCGCGCAGCTCCAGTGAGCCAGGAGGGGGCACCATGCCGCCGACCGCGCTGCTGGAGCTGAAGGGCATCTCCAAACGTTTCGGGGCCGTCCAGGCGCTCAGCCAGGTGGACTTCGAGACCTACCCGGGAGAGGTCGTCGCCCTGGTGGGAGACAACGGTGCGGGGAAGTCCACCCTCATCAAGACCCTCTCCGGCATCCTCCCCATCGACGCGGGGCAGGTCCTCTTCGAGGGCCGGCCGGTGAAGCTGGAGGGGCCGCAGAGCGCCTCGGCGCTCGGAATCGCGACCGTGTACCAGGACCTCGCGCTCTGCGACAACCTGGACGTGGTGGGCAACCTGTTCCTCGGGCGCGAGGTGCGCGCCGGGGGCCTCGGGAGCCTGCTGGGCTGGCTGGACGAGACGGCCATGGAGCGCCATGCGGCGGAGCTGCTCCAGAAGCTGTCGGTGAGCATCCCCAGTGTGCGCACACAGGTGGCGTCACTGTCCGGTGGGCAGCGGCAGTCCATCGCGGTGGCCCGCTCGATGATGGGCTCGCCCAAGGTGGTACTGCTGGACGAGCCCACCGCCGCCCTCGGCGTGGCGCAGACGCGGCAGGTGTTGGAGCTCATCCGCCGGCTCCGGGAGCAGGGGCTCGGGGTGGTGGTCATCAGCCACAACCTGGTGGACGTGTTCTCCGTGGCCGACCGCATCATCGTCCTGCGGCTCGGCCGGCGGGTGGCCACGTTCGACGTGAAGAGCGCGAAAGAGGTGGAGGTCGTCTCGGCCATCACCGGCGTGCACTCCACCGAGGTGGCCCAGACCCTGTCCAAGGGGGAGTCATGAGCACACCCATGGGAGTCGCGAGGGATCCGCGGCTCATCTCCGACGAGCCCGGACTCAAGGGTGCCTGGGCGGGCTACCGCCGCCGGCTGGCCCAGGGCGAGCTGGGCAGCCTCCCGGTCATCGTGGGCCTGGCCGTCATCTGGTTCATCTTCTATCTGGCCAACGAGCGCTTCCTCTCCCCCGTCAACCTCACCAACCTGATGTTGCAGATCGCCGCCATGGGCACCATCGCGGTGGG
>NZ_DASVSO010000876.1:0-7526 GCF_036388035.1 Archangium sp. | reverse complement strand
CCCCGCCGAGCCCAGAATCACCGTGGAGGCCGCCAGCGGTCCCGCCGGCCCCACCACCCGCGCGCTCGTGAAGACATACACCGCGTACACCAGCGCCGACAGCACGCCGAACACGATGCCTCGCGGGCTCGCGCCTCCATTCAAGTCAATCGTCAGCGCCGTCCCCCCGAGCGCCAGCACGATGGCCACCGCTCGCACCCGTGACAGCCGCTCGCCATCCACCACCACCGCCAGCAGCGCCACCAGCGCCGGGAACAGGTAGAGCAGCAGCGCCGTCAGCCCCGCCGACGCGTGCTTCAGCGCCGAGAAGTACGCCAGGCTCTGTCCCACGTACCCCAGCGCTCCGAGCAGCACGAGGCCGCCCAGCACACGCCCTCGGGGCAGCGGCACGCGCCGCAGCACCATCACCGCCCCCAGCACCAGCGCCGCCGAGGTGAAGCGCAGGAACAGCACCGTGGGCGTGTTCGCCCCCGACGCGTACGCCACGCGCCCGAAGATGCCGAGCGCCCCGAAGGACGCGCCCGACAGCAGGATGAGGAGGATGCCCACCGTGCGGCTCATGGTGGTGCACCATACAGGGCCCGCGCGAGGCTCAGCGCACGAACAGCAGCACCAGCGCGAGCAGCACCAGCAGCGCCGCGCCCACCACCAGCACCACCTTCGCCACCGACACCGGCGCCTTGCCCAGCACGAGGCTCGCGTCCTGCCCGTGCACCACCACCCGGTACGTCTTGCCCCGGTACTGGTACGCCAGCACGTACGCCGGCAGCGCGTAGCGCTTCGTCTCCAGGCTCGACAGCACCACCGCCACGTGCACGTTGCGAAAGCGCCTGCCGGGAATGTGCGAGCGCTCCACCTGCTCGCGCGCCTCGGCCTCCACCGCCGCCAAGATCTGCCGCCTCGCCCCCGAGCGCGTCACGTCGAAGCGCTCCACCTGCGCGTCCTCCGGCCCTCGTGGCGCGGCCTCCACGCCCTCCAGCGTGTACCGCTCCGCCAGCCGCTCGCACTCATCCTGCGTCAGCCCTCGCGACGCGGACACGAGGATGTCCTGGAACGTGAGCTCCACCTGCCCCGCGTGCGGCGCCCAGTCCGAGCGGCCGCTCCCCGCATCCGAGTCCGCCGCCCAGCTCACCCGCGCCCCCGCGCTGAAGGCCCACGCCGGCCACCACATCGGCCGCAGCGACCGCAGCGCCGCCATCTCCGCCAGGTCCGCCGGCCGGAAGAAGCGCTTCTCCGACAGGAAGCGCCTCAGCGCCCCGTGCGCCGCCGCCGCGTCCACCGAGAAGGGCAGGTAGCCCTCGGCCTGCTCCAGCGGGTCCGCCGTCGTCTCCACGTGCATCACCGACGCGCAGAAGGCACACCGCGGCGCCTTCACCTCCGCCGAGTACTCCAGCGAGGCCCCGCACGTGCCGCACCGCACCACCTTCGCCTGCTCGCGCACGGCCAGCGCGCCCGCCTCGCGCGGCGCCCCCACCGCCAGCCCGCAGATGGGACAGCGCAGGTCCCCCTGCTCCAGCCGGCTCCCGCACCGTCCGCACCCCGCCACCGCCCGGGCCGTCATCGCCGACCTCCGCCGCCCCACAGCACGTACAGCAGCACCCCGAGCGCCACCACGCCCAGCACCGTCAGCAGCACCTTCACCCACGAGAGGGGAACCTTCCCGTACACCTCGCCCGACTGCCCATTCACCACCACCCGCAGCGGCGGCTTCTCCGGTGCGTAGCGCGCCGCCAGCACCCACACGGGCACCAGGCACACGTCCAGCGACTCCGCCTCCAGCCGCGTGTCGTGCCGCACGTCCCGGTGCGAGTCCCCCGGCATGAAGGCCTCCAGCCGCCGGCCCACCCGCGCCAGCGCCTCCTCGCGCGCCAGGCGCAGGCACTCGTCCCGGCTGAGCGACGGCTCCTCCGCCACCCACCCCGCCACCAGCGCCGGCTCGTAGCGCGCCAGCACCCGCAGGTCGAAGGGCTCCAGCTGCTCCAGCTCCGCGTTGGACAGCCCCCGCGAGGCCGTCACCAGCACGTCAGGCACGTACTCGGCGTGCTCGCCGCGCAGCGGGCGCCACTCCGTCTTCGTCACCGTGCGCGTCTTCGTCACGGTCCGCCCGTTCTCCGTCGTCGTGTACGTCTGCGTCTCGGTGTAGTTCTCCCCGATGGAGGCGCTGTAGTGGGAGAGCGCCCGGGCGCTATAGAGGTATGCCGACACGTAGACGCCCCGCACCTCCTGGAGCGAGGCGCGCTTGAGCCCCGAGTGGCTCCACGGGTTGCGCGTGCGCAGCCAGTGCTTCACCCGCTCGCCCGCGGCCGGGTGCGTCAGCGCGAAGCCCAGCGTGAAGGTGGGCGCGGGCCTGTCCAGGCTCGGCGGCCGCTCCACCACCGAGGGCGCCGCGCAGTACGGGCACACCGCCGTGCGCAGCTCGGCCGCCACCACCAGCTCCGCCCCACATGATTGGCACCGTAAGTTCATCTCCCGCATTTCTCCCCGACTTCCTCCTGAGTCCGAAAAAAGACGGCCCCCCCCTCAACTTTTTCCCCAGGTTGGGGTACATCCACCTTCCCTTGCTCAGATTTCACCCCATGCCTGCTCGGGACGAAATGCCCCTGTCCTGCCTCTCACTGACCCCCGCGCCCGCACCGGTCTCGGTTGATGAGGTGCTGTCGCCGCTCCTGGTGGTGAAGTTCGACCGTTCCGGCTCGGAACAGGACCTCGAGGCATACCTGAAGGCCCGGGCCGCGTACCTGCGGCGCGAGCAGCCGCACATCGTCCTCTTCGACGCGCGCCAGGTGCACATGCTGTCGGCCCGGGTGCGCCAGCGCTACACCGAGTGGCTGCGCGAGCACGAGGTGGCGCTGCGCCAGTGGACGCTCGGCACGGCGTACGTCATCGAGTCGCCCACCGTGCGGATGATGATGAGCGTCGTGCGCCACTTCGCGTCCATGGCCAATCCGTTCATCGTCACCGCCACGCTGCCCCCCGCCGCCGGGTGGGCCGCCGATCGTCTGTCCGAGGCGGGTCTGGTGCAGAGTGCCGCGCGCATCCGCGCCCACTACGCCGTGCCCTCCAGCTAGGCCGGGCGTCTCCCCACCGGGCCCTCGGCCATGCGTCCTGTCCTTCCCCCGCCGTTCTCCTGACGCCCCGTGAAGGCCGGGCTTGCTCCGGGTGTGGCGGGGCTCCATCTCCGAGGAGATGACTCCCCGCGGCGACATCGTGCTGGATGATGCGCTGTGGCCGTTGCTCCTCGTGCGGTTCCTGGGCGTGCCGACCACACCGCAGGTCGAGGCCTACCTCGCGCGGATGACGACCTTCCTGGAGCGGGGGGAGCCCTACGTCAGCATCCTCGATTCGAGCCAGATGACGGGCATGGGTCCGGCCGAGCAGCGCCAGCTCCAGGTGGCCTGGCTCAAGCGGCACGATGCGCGGCTGCGCGAGCTGGGACGGGGGACGGCCTTCGTCATCGTCTCGCCCCTGGTGCGGCTGGCGGTGAGCGTCGTCTTCCACCTCAAGTCCCCGGCCTCGGCCTACGTCGTCACGGCGAGCCTGCCCGACGCGGTGGCGTGGGCGGCGGATCGGCTGGCCGAGGCCGGACAGCTCGCCGCGGCCCAGCGCCTGCGCCACCACTTCGGCCTCGCCTCGACCCAGCAGACGGGGTGAGATGGAGTGCCCTGTCCGGCGTCCCCCCCCTCCCTCGGAGCTCCCTCCATGGCGCACCCGTCTCCTCCCGTCATCGGCATCCTCGGCGGCAGCGGCCTCTATCAAATCGACGGCCTCCAGGACGTCTCCTGGCGCAAGGTGTCCACGCCCTTCGGCGAGCCCTCGGACGAGCTGTGCTTCGGCACGCTCGACGGCACCCGGGTGGTGTTCCTCCCCCGCCACGGCCGCGGCCACCGCATCTCGCCCTCGGAGATCAACTTCCGCGCCAACATCGACGCGCTCAAGCGCTCGGGCGTCACGGACCTGCTCTCGCTGTCCGCGGTGGGCAGCCTGCGCGAGGACCTGCCTCCGGGCACCTTCGTGGTGGTGGACCAGTTCATCGACCGCACCTTCGCGCGCACCAAGAGCTTCTTCGGCACCGGCTGCGTGGCCCACGTGTCCATGGCCCGGCCCGTGTGCACGCGCCTGGGGGATGCGGTGATGGAGGCCTGCGGAGGGCTCGACATCACCGCCAGGCGCGGAGGCACCTACCTCGTCATGGAGGGGCCGCAGTTCTCCTCGCTCGCCGAGAGCGAGCTGTACCGCAGCTGGGGCTGCGCCGTCATCGGCATGACCAACATGCCCGAGGCCAAGCTCGCCCGTGAGGCGGAGCTCTGCTACGCGAGCGTGGGCATGGTGACGGACTTCGACTGCTGGCATCCCGACCACGAGGACGTCACCGTGGACCAGGTCGTCTCCGTGCTGCTGGCCAACGCGGGCAAGGCGCGTGCGCTGGTGAAGAGCGTGGTGCCGAGGCTCGGCAAGCAGGAGGGCCCGTGCCGCCACGGCTGCCAGACGGCACTCGACCACGCCCTCATCACCGCCCCCGAGGCGAGAGACCCCGCCGTCCTCCAGCGGCTCGACGCCGTGGCTGGCCGGGTGCTCAAGCGCTGACCTTACCGCCGAGGCAGTGGCTCGGCCGCACGGTCCCCCTCCCGTCCGGCGAGCCCGCCTCATCGTGGTGCTTTCCTCGCGCCCTCCCGGAAGGTATCCAGCGGGGGAATGAAGAACGCCGAGAGAGCCCTGAAGTCACCGGCCGCCGCGCTGCCGCCGTCCCCCTTCTCCCTGGACGAGGTGCGCCGCTGCACGCAGCTCCTCAATGCCATGGCCGAGGATCGCCTCCTGCTGGCGGGTTACCCGGACGAGGAGCGGATCGCGCTGTTGAGCGCCGCTGGCCGTCTGGTGCACCCGGATCGTGACGCGAAGTCGCGGCTCGCCAAGGCGCTCAGGCGCAACCGCAAGCAGACCAAGCGCGAGCACGACCGCGAGCTCCGGGCGACGACGGAGATCCGCACGCTGCGCCGGGCCGCCGTGTTCACCGTGCCGCGGCTTCCCCCTCCGCCGCCCTCGCAGGAGCCGGAGCGCATCCTCCAGGAGCCCCGCCGCTGCTACGTCTGCAAGGCCGAGTACCGCAAGCTCCACTTCTTCTACGACATGATGTGCGGCGAGTGCGGGGACTTCAACTACGCCAAGCGCACCCAGCAGGCGCCCCTGTCCGGGAAGGTCGCGCTCATCACCGGCGCGCGCGTGAAGATTGGCTACCAGGCGTCGCTCATGTTGCTGCGCTCGGGCGCGCGGGTGATCGCCACCACGCGCTTTCCCCAGGACGCGGCGCTGCGCTACACGCGCGAGCCCGACTTCGCGGAGTGGTCGCATCGGCTGCACATCCACGGCCTGGACCTGCGGCACGCCCCCAGCGTGGAGCTCTTCGCGCGGCACATCGAGCAGACGCACCACCGGCTGGACATCCTCATCAACAACGCGGCCCAGACCGTGCGCCGTCCGCCCAGCTTCTACGCCCACATGCTGGAGGGCGAGCTGCGCGGCTTCAATGAGCTGCCGGCCGAGGCACGCCCGCTCCTCGCCGGCCACGAGGCGTGCGTCGCCGCGCTGCAACCCGCCCTCGGCACGGGTGGCGACGCCTCGGCGCTCGTGCCCACGTGGCGCAGTGGAGATCCCGCGGTCGGCATCCACTCATCCGCCGCGCTCTCGCAGCTCCCCTACGTCCTCGAGCAGGAGGGTGACGCACTCGCCCACTTCCCCCAGGGCCGGCTGGACGCGGACCTGCAGCAGGTGGACCTGCGGGAGATGAACTCCTGGCGGATGAGGCTCGCGGAGGTCTCGACGGCCGAGATGCTGGAGGTCCACCTGGTGAACGCGGTGGCGCCCTTCATCCTCTGCGGCAAGCTCAAGCCGCTCATGATGCGCGACCGCTCCAAGCCCGGCCACATCGTGAACGTCTCGGCGATGGAGGGCAGCTTCTCGCGCGGGACGAAGACGGACAAGCATCCGCACACCAACATGGCCAAGGCCGCGCTGAACATGATGACGCTCACCTCCGCGCCCGACTACGCGAAGGACGGCATCTACATGAACGCGGTGGACACCGGCTGGGTCACCGATGAGGATCCGGCGCTGCACGCCGAGCGCAAGCAGCAGGAGCTCGACTTCCAGCCGCCGCTGGACATCGTCGACGGCGCGGCGCGGATCGTGGATCCCGTCATGAGCTCGGAGAACACCGGCCAGTACGCGTGGGGCAACTTCTTCAAGGACTACCGCCACACCGCGTGGTGAGGGCAGGCTCGGGCCATGAGAGTCCCGCTCGAGCTTCGCCGCGCCTACAAGCTGCTCAACCACGGCCCCACCAAGCCCGGGGGGTCGAAGGAGTAGACTCGCCGCCCATGCTTCCTCCGCGCATCCCGCTGCCCCACTTCCTCCAGCTGCACCAGTGGATCGCCCACCCCCTGCGGTTCATGGAGGAGTCGGTGCGACGCTACGGCGACAGCTTCGTGATGCAGTTCCCCAACGCCCCTCCGTTCCTCTTCACCCGGGACCTGGGGATGATCCGCCAGCTCTTCACCGGGAAGCCCGAGGACTTCTACGTGGGGCCGGTGAACCGGGTGCTGGAGCCCATGGTGGGGAGCAACTCCCTGCTGCTGCTCGATGACCAGAAGCACATCCGCGAGCGGCGGATGATGACGCCTCCCTTCCACGGCGAGCGGATGCTGTCCTACGGCCTGTCCATGCGTGAGTCCGCCAGCCGCGCCATCGACCGCTGGCCGCTGGGCAAGTCCTTCACCCTCCACGAGGTGTTCCAGGACATCACCCTGGACATCATCCTCAAGACGGTTTTTGGCCTCGCGGAGGGGGAGACGTTCGAGCACTTCCGCAAGCTGTTCGTGCGGATGCTGAACATGGGCTCGCACGACTCCGTGCTGTACCTCAGCGCCCTGCTCCCGGCGGAGCGGATGCTCAAGCTGCTCGCGGTGGGGAGGGACCCCATCCCGCTCGGACCCTGGAAGGCCGACGTGAGCCGGGCCCTGCCGTGGACCCAGCTCAGCCGCCTCATGCGGGAGGTGGACACGTACCTCTACGCGGAGATGGCCCGGCGCCGCGCCGGGGGCGTCGAGAAGCACGAGGACGTCCTGTCCATGCTCATGCAGGCGCGGGACGAGCACGGCCAGCCCATGTCCGACGCGGAGCTGCGCGACGAGGCCATCACCCTGCTGGCGGCCGGACACGAGACCACCGCGACCACGCTCTCGTGGGCCTTCCACTTCGTCCTCCAGCACCCGGAGGTGGAGGAGAAGCTCCGGGCGGAGCTGCAGCAGGTGGCGGGCACCGGGCCGCTCGCCCCCGACCAGGTGAACCGGCTGGAGTACCTGGACGCGACCTTGAAGGAGACGTTGCGGCTGGTGCCCGTGGCCCCCGCCGTGGGCCGGGTGCTGCAGCGGCCGATGAAGATGGGCGAGTGGGAGCTGCCCGCCGACATGGCGGTGATGGCGTGCGCCTACCTCACCCATCGCCGCCCAGACCTGTGGCCGGAGCCCGAGCGC
>NZ_DASVSO010000875.1:0-2675 GCF_036388035.1 Archangium sp. | reverse complement strand
CCGCGGGCACCTGCATGCGGTCCGTGAGCACCCCGTACACCGGCAAGTCCAGGTTCATCTGCCGACGCTTGGCCTCGGAGGTGAGCCCCATCTTCAGGCCCACCACGCGCTCGCCGCGAGCGGTGCGCAGGCGGAGGCCCTCGGCCTGGATGGCGTAGGCGGCCTGGAGCGTGAGGTCCGGGTGCTGCCGGGTGAGGGGCGCAAGCTCGCGGGCCTCCAGGCGTGCCTGGTCCAGCAGCCGGGCCAGCTCCTCGTGCGGGGGGGGCGTCATTGCCGTCTCCAATCCAGGGAGCGGCAACTCTTCCGGGGCTCGGGGGGGAGCGCAAGCGGCGGGGTGTCGAGAGCCCTCTGTCCTCGAAGCGAGGGCTCTAGAAGTGAACGACAGGAGTGTCCCCTGTTACCCGCCTGGGCGGGCCTCGGTCTTGAGGGGGCTTCGGCCGCATGCTTGAGTGCGTGGCTCGAAAGCCGTAAGGAGGTCCATGACTCGCGACACGCCTTCCAGCCAGGTCGAGGTGTATGGGCGGAGCGTCCAGGCGCTGGTCGACGCGATGGAGTTCCTCACGCTCAAGGCGCAGCGGATTCTGGCCTCCCACGGTATCAAGTCGCTCGAGCCAGAGAAGTGGTACCCCATGCGCGGTGTCCTCGACAGCTTCGACGACATCCTCAAGCAGGTCGGGCCGCACACCACCCGCGCCATCGGGCTCGCCATTCCCAGGAACGCGGTCTTCCCAGCGGGGATCGACTCGTTCGAGTCGGCCCTGCTCGCACTCGACCAGGCCTACCGGCTGAACCATCGGGGCAGCGGCGACATTGGCAGTTACCGCTATCAACCCACGGGGGAGCGCACCGGCCTCATGGTGTGTGACAACCCTTATCCCTGCGAGTTCGACCAGGGCATCATCCTGGCCCTCTACGAGCGCTTCAAGCCCCGGGGCTCCTTCGTGCTCCACCTCGCGCACGACACCTCGGAGTGCCGGGCACGGGGAGCCATCACCTGCGGCTATCAGCTCAAGTGGTGAGCGAGCCCCGCGCTCAGTGACACAGGGTCCCCACGACCTGCTCGGCGAGGGCGGTCGGCTGCGGGAATGGCTTGGGGGGTGCCACGCGCGACCGCGGCTCTCCGCGCAGCCCGTCGAACATGGCGTGGAAGGCCGCGTAGACGCGGTCCACCAGCGCGAGGGCCTCGTCGTGCAAGGCCGGCGTGAGCTCCAGGCCATGCAACATCTTCTCCATCTCCTCCTCGAAGACCTCGTGCTGCTCCTCGGCCTCCACATGGTGGTTGGAGAAGTACTTCAGCCGTTTGTCGCTGCCGAGGGCCTGGGTGAGAGCGGCGGTGCGATGGAAGAAGGCATGGCTGGTGGACTCCAGTGTCAGCACCAGCACCACGCGCAGCCGGTCGTCCAGCGGGCGGAGCGCCTCGGAGAGGAGGTCGTGGCTGGCATCCCGGGTGCTCTGGTGGGAGCGGTTCCACAGCTCGCCAACGCTCAGGGGGCGCCCCATCAGCAGGGCGACGTCCTCGAAGAACCAGTTGTCATGTCCACGCTCCTCGGCCCGGTGGCGGAGCATGAGCTGCTTGAGCGCCGGGTCCTGCACCCGCTGCGCGTTGAGGCGGAGCACGTCCTGGAAGCTCATCACCCAGTAGGCCAGGCGAGGGGCGAACGCCAGCGCCTGCTCCAGGGGCAGGTCCCGGCGCAACTCATCGAAAAAGGGGTGCTGGGCGAAACGGGACTGTTGGACGCGGATGTATTGAAGCACGGCCTTCACGATGCCCTCCCACGCTCCAGCGCAAGGTCTCCATCACGGAGGACACTCCACTGAAAACGCTGCGGTCACGGTTCGCCACCTGACGAAGGGCGGCCCCCGGGACCGGGGGATTGATGAGGCTCGAGAAGCGAGAATGCAAATGGACTGTTGGATTCTTGACTGTGTATTTGCGGCGCTAGTAGCGGCGGCGGCGGTCCTCGCGACGCTCCTGCCGGTCCTCGCGACGCTCCTGCCGGTCCTCGCGCAGCTCCTGCTGGGTCTGCTGCAACTCCTGGTGGCTGAGCTGGATGAGCTCCACGATGAGCGAGCGCTCGCGCTGCAGGTCCGACTGATACCGGCTGCCCATGAGCGAGGACAGCTCCCGGGCGATGTACGCCCGCGTCCGCTGCGTGGCCGCCTCCACCTTCGCGTCCCGGACGTCGTCCCGCCGGTCGCGCCGATCGTCCCGCGCGTCCCGGCGGTCATCCGGCCGGCCCCACAGCTGCTCGCGGCGGTTGGAGCGCACCTCGCGGTCGCTGCGCCGCACCTCGGCCTTGTCCCGCCGCAGCTCGGCGTGGCCCTCGGCCAGCTCCTCCCGGAGGATCTCCCGCAGGCGCATCTCCACCGAGGCCATCTCGCGCTCGTTCTGCTGTGACCAGGCCCGGTCGAAGCGGGTCAGCACGACCTCCAGCTCCGCCACGTCGCGCTTGTCGTCCCGGAGCTCGCGCTTGTCCTGGCGAATCTCACGGCGGTCCTGCGTGCGCTCCCGGCGGTTGTTGTCCCAGTCCTGGGCGTGTGCGCCACCGGCGAGGAGGAGGGAGACGACGAGGGCGGCGGAAGAGATGCGATTCATGGTGTTCATCCGGTGAGGGTGTCAGCGTCGGGAGCCCGGTTTCGCTCCCGTGTTGTGCAGCGATGGACGGTGGGGGTCT
>NZ_DASVSO010000874.1:0-11553 GCF_036388035.1 Archangium sp. | reverse complement strand
GAAGGCGAGCGCCGCGGCCGAGGGGGCGTTGAGGATGCGCAGGACGTTGAGCCCGGCGAGCGTGCCCGCCTCGCGCATGGCGGCGCGCTGCCGGTCGTCGAAGTGGGCGGGAACGCACAGCACGGTGCGCGCGGCGTCGTGGCCGAGGAAGGCGGTGGCGGCGGACTTGAGCTCGCGCAGGAGCCGGGCGGCGAGCTCGGGGAGGAGATGGCTCCCGCCCCGCAGCTCGATGCTGATGTCGCCACGCGGGCCGGCGATGATGGGGAAGGGCAGGGGACCGCCGAGCGCGCGCACCAGGGGAGAGTGGGCGCGCAGCCCGAGGAAGCGGCGGAGCCCGAGGACGGCATGACGCGGATTGCGCCCGGCCTCGGCCCTGGCGGCGGCGCCCACGAGGAACTCACCCGACTCGTCCACGGCCAGGAGCGAGGGGAGCGACTGAGCCTCACCGAGAGGAATGAGCCGGAGCGTGCCCTGGTGGTGGACGGCGACGCGGGCGTGCGAGGTCCCGAGATCGATGCCGAGCACCACCTCGGGGTGCGCGGCCACCACGGGAGTGGAGACGGGCACGTCGAGGATGGCGCGGCGGCGCCCCTTGAGCTCGGGCGAAGAGCGGCGGGGTTCCTCGGGGACGGGAGGCGCCTCGCGGGCCACTTCCGGGAGGGCCGGGGGGCGCTCGTGGGGCTCGATGGGGGCAGGGGCCTCACGCGCGGCCGGGGCAGGGGAGGGCTCCACCGGGGCGGGCGCGGGTGGCGCCGGAGTCACGGAGACGGGCGGCTCCGTCGGAGCGGGAGCTGCCGGTGCCGGGGGCGCGGGAGGCTCGGGAATGACGACGTCGATGGACTCGAGCTCCACGAAGTCATTCGGGGAGGACTCCGGCGCGTCGGGGTCGAGATGCTCCAGGACGGCGTTGGCGAGGAGGTCTTGGGTCGTGGGACGCGGAGGCTCCTCGCGCTCCGCTGGAGCGGAGGGGCTCGCGGGTTCCGACGCGGCGGGAGCGATCTGCCTGGGCTCGGTGGGGACCACCTGGGCCACGACCGGAGCCCGCTCCGGTGGGGCCGTGCTGGGCTGCTGGGGCGCCGCGAGGGGCGGCTCGGGTGGGGCCGGGACCTGCTGCTCGACCGCGACGGGAGGCCTCGCCGGCGCTGGCGGGGACGCGGCTGGTTTCGAAGCGGGCGGGACCGCCGGCCGTGCTGGAGCCTTGGCCGCCGGCTGCCGCGGGCGGGGGGCGGCCTGCTGAGGGGCGACGGGAGGCGCCTGTTTCGCCGAGCTCGGAGCCGCCTGCTTGGGCGAGCCCGTGGCCCCTGTTGCTGGCGCGGCCGGCTTGGGGGCGGGCGGGACGGTCGGTGTGCCGGTGGCCGCCGGTTTCGGAGCGGGGGGAGCCGGTTGCGCGGGGGCGTTGGGCGTCGCCCGAGGCGGCGCGGACATCGCCACCTGCTTGCGAAGCGCCTCCGCGGAGATGACGGGGCGCCCGCGCTTGCCCGTCGTCGCTCCCTCGGTGCGGACCGCGGGCGTCTGCTCCGGCCCGGGAGTGGGCGTGGCGGGCGCCGGGCTGGACTCAGCCGTGCCCTCCTTGAGCTGGCTCTTGCGGCTCACGATGCGGTCGATGAGCGCCTTGCTGAAGGCATCGAGGCGCACGAAGCGCACGGTCATGCCGGCGCGAGGGCCCTCGGCCTGCGACTTCACCACCACGCCCTCGCCGCGCAGCAGGCGCCCGCCGTCCACCAGCACCAGCTCGAAGGAGAGCCCCGTGCCCTCGGGCTTGGGCGAGCGCGTGGCGATGAAGAGGCCCCCACGCGCGACGTTGGAGCCGTACTTCTCGATGAACTCCTCCTCCGTGGCGTACGGAAGACGGATGCGCAGCGGGAGGAGCTTGGGCTCGACCGTCACTGTCCGTCACCGCCGCCCGGAGGAGCTCATTGCAGGGGAATGCGAGCGGCCTCGCCGCTGCTCGCGGGCAGCACGAGGGTCAGCTCGGGGGCAATGGCGGCCGGGGGCACCTCGAAGAGGAGGACGAGCGAGTCGCGCTGATCCTTCTCCCAGGCGCGGTCCAGCTTGCGCGTGCCGGCGAGGGTCTGGGCGTCACGGGCGATGGGGTACTCCTGGCCTCCGGCGTCCACGAGCTTCGCCCCCGAGAGCGAGAGCTGTCCGGACTGGGCGCCGACGTTCTGGACGATGAGCTCGGCGCGGACGAAGAGCTCGTCGGTGGTGAGGCTCACCTTGCCGGTGCCGCGCAGCGAGTGCAGCGACTCCAGCTGGGTGAGCTTCACGGCGAACGAGTCCACGTGCACGGTGTCATTGGAGCCGGGCGGGGTGAGCTTCCTCGCCTGGTCCGCCTCGTGGCCCGCGGCCAGCCCGGCGAGGCGCGCGTTGGGATCGGCGGACTCGGCGGCCTGGGGAGGGCCGGAGGTCGCACCGCCCTGGTTCACGCGATCCACCTCCTGGCGCAGCTTCGCCAGGGTGCGGTCCTCGTCGGGCGCGGGCTCCTCCTTCTTGCAGCCCCCGAGGAGGGCCGCCGAGCAGAGGAGCGCCGCGAGGCCACGGGCGTACGGGCTCATGAGAGGGGGGTCCCCTTCACCAGCTCGTACAGCTTGTCGAAGGCCGCGGGGATGCGCGAGGGGTCCTCGCCGCCGCCCTGGGCCAGGTCCGGCTTGCCACCGCCGCGGCCGTTGACCTCCTTGGCCATGTCGCGCAGCAGGTTGCCGGCGTGGACGCCCTTGGCCACCATGTCCTTGGTGACGGCCACGAGCAGGACGACCTTGCCGTCCTTCTCGCCGCCGATGGCCACGATGCCGGACTTGATGCGGTCGCGCAGCTGGTCCGCCAGCCCGCGGAACACGTTGGGGTCCGCCGGGTCCATGCGCGTGGCGAGCACCTTCATGCCGTTGATGTCGCGCGCCTGCTCCATCAGGTCCTTGCTGGAGCCGGCCTGCGCCTTGACGGCCACCTCCTCGACCTTGCGCTCCAGCTCCTTCACGCGCTTCTGCGTGGCCTCGACGCGCTTGACGAGGTCCTTGGGCGAGGTCTTCAGCAGCTCGGCGGCCTTCTTCAGCTCGCGCTCGGTGTCGCGCACGTACTGGAGCGCGCCCACGCCGGTGACGGCGGTGATGCGGCGCACGCCCGAGGCCACGCCGGCCTCGCTGACGATCTTGAAGAGCCCGATGTCACCGCTGCGCCGCACATGGGTGCCGCCGCACAGCTCGGTGGACTGGGGGTGCACGGTGACGACGCGCACCGTCTCGCCGTACTTCTCGCCAAACATGGCGACGGCGCCGGACTTCTTGGCGTCCTCCAGGTTCATGACGCGCGTCTGGGCCTCGGTGTTCTCGCGCACCCAGGTGTTGACGATGTCCTCCACCTGGTCGAGCTGCTCGTGCGTCATGGGCGCGAAGTGCGAGAAGTCGAAGCGCAGGTAGTCCGGCGCCACCACGGAGCCGGCCTGCTTGACGTGCTCGCCCAGCTCCATCTTGAGCGCCTTGTGCAGCAGGTGCGTGGCCGAGTGGTTGGCGCGGATGGACGAGCGGCGCTGGCCGTCCACGCCGGTCTGCACCATGTCACCCACCTTGAAGGTGCCCTGCGTCACCTTCACGTGGTGGACGATGAGGCCGGACACCGGGCGCTGCGCGTCCCGCACCTCGGCCACCGCCTTGCCGCCGTGGCCGACGATGCGGCCCGTGTCGCCCTGCTGGCCGCCGGACTCGCCGTAGAAGGGCGTGCGGTCCAGCACCAGCTCCACCTCGTCACCCGTGTTGGCCTCGGTCAGCTCGACGCCGCCCTTGTTGATGATGGCGCGCACGGAGCCCTCGCCCTCGTGACCCACGCCCTCGTAGCCGAGGAACTGGGTGGGGCCCAGGCGCTCCAGGAGCTGGAGGTGGACGGTGGCGATGGCCTTGTCCTTGGAGATGCCGCCCTCGTCCGTGCCCTTCTCGGCCTCCTCCTTCTTGAGCTTCTCGTAGCCCTTGATGTCGGCCTCGAAGCCGCGCTCCTTGAGGATGATCTCCGTGAGGTCCCACGGGAAGCCGTAGGTGCCGTGGAGCTCCCAGACCTTCTCGCCCGAGAGGACCTTCTCCCCGGACTGCTTCATCCGGGCCACTTCCTCGTCGATGAGCTTCATGCCGCGGTTGAGCGTGCGGCGGAAGCTCTCCTCCTCGTGCTTGCAGACCTCGAGCATGAAGGTGCGGCTCTCGCGCAGCTCGGGGTAGGCGTCACCCATGAGCTCGATGACGCGGTCCACGACCTTGGAGAAGAAGACCTCGTCGAGCCCCAGCAGCGAGCCATGGCGGATGGCGCGGCGCATGATGCGGCGCAGCACGTAGCCGCGGCCCTCGTTGGAGGGCTGCACGCCGTCGGAGATGAGGAAGGCGGCCGCGCGGCTGTGGTCCGCCACGACGCGCATGGAGGCCCCGCCCTCCTGGGTGTAGGGCTTGCCGACCAGCTCGCTCACCCGGGAGATGATGCCCTGGAAGAGGTCCGTGTCGTAGTTGGAGCGCTTGCCCTGCACGACGGAGGCGATGCGCTCCAGGCCCGCGCCCGTGTCGATGGACGGCTTGGGCAGGGGGATGAGCGGCGCGTCCTTCTCCTTGCGCTCGAACTGCATGAACACGAGGTTCCAGATCTCCAGCCACCGGTCACAGTCGCACGCCACGCCCTGGCACGGCTTGCCCCGGGCCTCCTCGACGCAGGGGATGTCATTGCCCTGGTGGAAGTGGATTTCGGAGCACGGGCCGCACGGGCCGGTATCGCCCATGGCCCAGAAGTTGTCCTTGAGGCCGAGCTTGAGGATGCGCTCGCGCGGCACGCCCTGCTTCGCCCACAGCTCGAAGGCCTCCTCGTCCCAGGGGATGCCACCCTCGCCGTTGAACACGGTGACGGCGAGCCGCGCCTTGTCGAGCCCGAGCGTCTTCGTCACGAACTCCCAGCCGTAGGCAATCGCGTCGGCCTTGAAGTAGTCGCCGAAGGAGAAGTTGCCGAGCATCTCGAAGAACGTGTGGTGTCGGGCGGTATAGCCCACGTTGTCGAGGTCGTTGTGCTTGCCACCGGCGCGCACGCACTTCTGCGAGGTGGTGGCGCGCGAGTAGTCGCGCTTCTCGCGGCCGGTGAAGACGTCCTTGAACTGGACCATGCCTGCGTTGGTGAACAGCAGGGTGGGGTCGTTCTGGGGGACGAGGGACGACGACGCCACACGGCGGTGGCCGCGCTCCTCGAAGAACTTGAGGAACGCCTCGCGAATCTGGGAGGCGGACAGGACAGAGGACATGGTGAGGGTATATGCCACAAGTGGTGGGGGTGCTGCGTTTCTTCTGGACCGAGCTAGGATCGACCGCCTGACATGCGCTCCCCATCCCACCTTGTCCTCCTCCTGCTTGCCCTCCCAGCAAGCGTCCTGGCCCAGACAGACCCGCAGACCGCCTCCCTCGGGAGGACGCTGAAGCAGGGCGCCGCACCCGAGCACCGCCTGCAGGCGGCCCGTGTCCTGGGCGAGTCGGAGGATCCGGAGGCGCTCGGGCCCCTGTGCGAGGGGCTGAAGGACGCGAGCGGGGAGGTGCGGGCGGCGGCGGCCGAGGCCCTGGCAAAACTGGGGGAGGTGGCCGGACTGGAGTGCCTGGAGGCCCGGAAGGAGGAAGCGGACGCGGCGGCACAGGCGGCCCTTGGGAAAGCGCTCAAGCGGCTGCGGGAGTTGAAGGCGCGGCCCCCCCGCGTGTACGTGATGCTGACGGGCGTGAAGGACACGACGGGGACGGTGTCGCCGGAACTGGTGAAGTCCACCGAGGCGCGGATGCGGCGGACGCTCGCCCAGAAGGGGGCGTGGCTGGCCCCGGAGAAGGAGAGCGAGGCGGCGGCCAAGGGTGTGCTGCACAAGCACAAGGTCCAGGGCTACAGGCTGGTGGGGGAGCTCCGCCCCGGGCCCGAGGGCGGGCTGAAGCTGTCGGTGATGTGGGTGCGCTACCCGGGCAAGCAGCTGCTCGGGACCGTGGAGGTCCAGGCCTCCGGGGCGGATCCGGGGGAGCTGCTCGCGGCCCTGGCGCCCCAGGCCGTCGAGGAGGTCTCCAGCTCGTTCGATTGGAAGTAGCGCGGCGCGCCATGAGCCAGGGGCGTGCGTTCCCCGCCCCGGTCCAGGCTAGGATCGGTTCCCTGAATGCGGAGCCCGTCCTCGCTGCTCGCCCTCGTGCTGCTCACCCTGCCTGGCTTCGTGATGGCCCAGGTGGACTCCCGGATCGCCTCGCTGAGCAAACAGCTCGGACAGGGGCAGGAGCCCCGGTTGCGCTCCCAGGCCGCACAGGGCCTGGGGTCCTCGGATGACCCGGAGGCCCTGAAGCCACTGTGCGAGGGGCTGAAGGACCCGAGCGAGCAGGTGCGCGCGGCGGCGGCCCAGGCGCTGGGGAAGCTGAAGGAAGTGGCCGGGCTGGAGTGCCTGAAGGCCCGCAAGAGCGAGTCGGACGCGGCGGCGCAGGCGGCCATCAAGGCCTCCATGGAGACGCTCCAGGCGCTGAAGGCACGGCCCCCGAAGGTCTACGTGCAGCTCGGTGGAGTGAAGGACAAGACGGGCAAGCTGCGGCCGGAGGTGGTGAAGGTCACCGAGGCCCGGATGCGGCGGAAGCTCGCGCAGATGGGGGCGATGCTGGCTCCGGCGAAGGAGGCCAAGGCGGCGGCGCAAGGGGTGCTGCGCAAGCATGGCATCGCCGGCTACCGGGTGACGGCGGAGATCCAGCCCACGGAAGAAGGAGGCCTGGTGGTGCGGATGGTGTGCATCGGCTATCCGGACCAGGCGCTGCTGGGAGACGTGGAGGTGCAGGCGTCGGGAGCCAAGCCCGAGGATCTGCTCAAGGTGCTCGCGCCCCGCATCATCGAGGAGGCGGCGGACACGTTCGAGTGGGACACGTAACCTCGGCGGAGGCGTCACATGCTCACGGTTCTGCTGTTGCTGCTCGCGCAGGTGCCGTGCGCGCCCAATGACTTGTCCGTGGTGTGCAAGTGCAAGCAGGGGGCGGCCAGCGCGTGCGACACGCTGCGGCTGAGTGAACCGGCGCTCGCCGAGGAACTGGAGCTGGCGGTACAGGCCGCGGCGGCGATGCAGGGCGCTCAGCGAGCGGCCGAGGCGCTCCAGGACGAGGCGCAGTCGTCCCCCGCCTCGCCCGAGCCCCCCGAGTGCAAAGGGCAGTTGCACCACATCATCTCCCGGCCCATCGCCAAGGCATTGGAGAAACATCGAACATTGCGCGGTCTCTACAAGCCGCGCGACTCACGCTTCGTCACCCGAGCCGTGGATGAACCGGCTCATTGCGGCTACCAGCAGTGGCACCGGGATGTGGACGCAGAGGTCATCAACTGGCTCGATGACAACCGCACGGCGACCCCGAAACAGTTCGAGGCCCTCCTCCGGCAAATCTACAACCGGCCCGACATGCGTGCGAGGTTCCCTCATGGTTTCTGATCCTGCTGTACCCCCGCGCTTTTTCGTCCTGGAGAAGGGGGCGCTCTGGTCCCGTTACGATGTCGATGTCGAAGAACTCGAGCCCGTCAATCGCGAAGAGGGAGCCGACTGCCCGCGGTGTGGTGGCGCTATCGGCATGATGAAGTGGCTGCCCCCCTACCGTGTCGAGTTGGTACTGCACGGTGAGGAGCTCGGGGACTTCATCAAGGCGCTGGGGGATGACCTTCTCGTCTCGGAGCGGTTCGCTCAGGCATTCCGCGACGAGGGGCTTACGGGGCTGGAGGGCTTCCACCCGGTCGAGGTGACGCGGGTGTGCCGTAAGCGGCGGGGCCCCAAGCCATCCCATGTTCCTCAGTACCTTGCCGTCACCGCCTGCTTCAGTCATGCGGCGGTGGACCTGGGGCGCAGCCGCATCCGTTATGCCGACGACCCTCCCACGTGTGACGAGTGCCGCGAGGCCACCAAGAATGCCATCTACGGCTTCACCCTGGAGACCGGTACCTGGCAGGGCGAGGACGTCTTTCGTCCCCGAGGACTGTATGGGCGCTTGGTCGTCTCCGAGCGGTTCGTGCGTTTCGTGGAGCGCCACGGGTTCACCAACATGACCCTGGTTCCCACCGAGGAAGTCGTATGGGACCCATTGGAACTCGGGCCGCCGCCCACCACGAAACAGGGCCTGAATTGACTCAGGCCTTGCGGATGAGCCCCATCTCCTCGATGGCGGCGAAGACGCGCACGCGGGCCTCGGACCAGGGGAGCAACTCCACGCGGTAGCCGGCGAGCGCGTCCAGCAGCAGTTGTCGGTAACTGGGATGACCCGGGTCGGCGATGACGACCACGCCCCGGTCCCCGTGCGAGCGGATGAGCCGGCCCACACCCTGGCGCAGCATCAGCAGCGCCCGAGGCAGCCGGTAGTGGAGGAAGCCCAGGTGCGCGTTGCCTCCCCGGGCGAGGGGCTCCTCGCGCGCGGCCACCAGCGGGCGGCTGGCGGGCTCCAGCGGCAGCTTGTCGATGAAGACGCAGCCCACGCCCCGGCCGGGGATGTCCACGCCCTGCCAGAAGCTCTTCGTCCCCAGCAGCACCGTGCCGGTGTCCTTCTCCTGCCGCGCCGCCAGCGAGCGCCCGTGCCCGCGCGACTGCCGCATCACCTCGATGCCCTGTGGCTCCAGCCGTGCCTTCACCTGGTCGCCCACGCGCTCCATCCGCCGCGTCGAGGCGAACAGCCCCAGCACCCGCCCGCCCATCACCTGCGCCAGCCCGGACACGCGCGTCGCGGCCCAGTCGATGAAGGCCTCCTCGTGCGCGCGCGGAGCATCCGTCACCAGCACCACCAGCGCCTGCTTGCGCAAGTCAAAGGGCGTGGGCGCGCGCAGCATCCGGGGCGCGGGGATGCCCTCGTTGCGCCCGTCCAACCCCAGCCGCCCGAGCACGTACGGCATCCGCTCGGTGCCCGTGCTCAACGTGGCCGAGGCCAGCACCAGTGAGCGCTTGTGCTGCGCGAAGTCCCGCGACACGTAGGCCGCCACGTTCACCGGCTGCGCGCTCAGGCTCCAGCGCTGCTTGCGAGGCACCGCCGTGGCCGCGTAGCACCGGCCCTCCGCCGGCTCGTCGGACAGCTCGGACGCCAGCGTGGTCAGCTCCAGCACCTCCGAGACGGCTCCCGCCAACTCGCGCTCCAGCGGCGGAATCTTCACCGCCAGGTCCGGCAGAATCTCCGGCAGCCCCACCGTGAGCAGCTTGTGCAGCGACTGGAGGCACTCGCGCACGTCCATCAGGCCCTCGCGCACCGGCTCCCAGGGAGGCGAGGCCCTCACCTCGGCGGTGATGCGCAACTCGGGCGCATAGGCCGTCTCGTCCGCGTCCTCGGAGGCACTCGCGGAGGCCGGCTCGCACAGGGCCACCACTCGCTCGCCCAGCCCGCGCGCGGACGAGCCCACCGACAGCAGGGCGCTTTCGATCTCGCTCATCAGCACGCGAGCCTCCGCGCGCCGCGAGGCGAAGAGGGCCCGCCGCAACTCAGCGAAGAGGCCGCGTCGCCCGTCGCGCCCGTGGAGCCGCTCGGTGAGCCGGCCGAAGGCGAAGTCCGACAGCTCCGAGGAGAGCGCGGTGGTGGCCACGTCCTCCACCTCGTGCGCCTCGTCGAGCACCAGGTGCTCCATCTTCGGGTAGCGCTGGGGCCACGCGAAGGCGAGGGACTGGTTGATGACGAGCACGTCCGCGTCGCGCGCCTGGGCCACCGCCGAGTGGTAGTAGCACCGGTGGAAGTGCGGGCAGCGCTCGCCGAGCGTGGTGGCCGCCTCCGAGCGCACCGCGGGCGCCAGGGCGATCAACACGGGGAAGCGCTCGCGGAACCAGTGGCTGAGCCGGTCGAGGTCCCCATCCAGGCTGCGGCGCATCACGGCGCGCAGGTAGGCCCGGGGAGCGCGGGCGGCGTGGCTCATGCCGGGCTCCACGCGGGTGACGTCCAGCGCGCGGCGGCGGCAGAGGTAGTTCGTCTGGCCCTTGAGGAGCGTGTACGAGAAGGCGCCGCCGGTGGCGCGGTGCAGGCGGGGCAGGTCCTTCTCGATGAGCTGGTCCTGCAGCGTCTTGGTGTGGGGGGCCACGCCCACCTTGCGCCCGTTGCGAGCGGCGAAGAGGGCCGCGGGCGCCAGGTACGCGAGCGACTTGCCCGTGCCCGTGCCGGCCTCCACCGCGAGCTGCCCGCCCTCGGACAACGTGCGCGCCACGGCCTGGGCCATCTCGAGCTGCGCGGGGCGAGCGGCGAAGCCCTCCTGGGCGCGCTCCAGGGCACCGCCGGGGCCGAGCAGCGCCGACACCTCCTCGGAGCGCACGGGCAGCACGGGGGTGCTCTCCTCCGGCTCGGGAGGAAGCTTCGTCCCGTCGAGCCGCAGCCGCTCGGGGCGGCCGGGGAGGAAGCCCGTGGCCTCCAGCTTCAGCGGAGCGGGGCTCGCGCGGCACAGCCTCCACAGCCCGGTGAGCATCGAGACGAGGGGCCTCGCCTCCGGGTCGACATCCCCCTCCAGGTCCAGCCCGGACTCCCCGGCTTCTATCTGCGCCAGCCGCAGCGCGGCGCGTGGGTCCAACGTCTCGAGCAGATCGGCGAGGTCCTCGGCGCGCCCGTCGCGGATGCAGCCCTCCATCGCGTGGACGAGCACGGCGTGGGTGGCCTCGCAGTCCGTCATGGCGCGGTGGCGCGAGCGAGGGCCCTTGCCGGCCCAGCGCAGCAGGGCCTCCAGCGAGTGGCTGGACAGCTCCGGGTGCAGGTAGTGCATCAGCTCGCACGAGTCGAGCACCGGGGCGCGGATGGGGCCGAGCAGCTCCGGGAGGAAGCCCTTCTCGAAGGAGGCGTTGTGGGCCACCACCGTCCAGCCGGCGAGCCGCTTGCGCAGCTCCGGCACCTTGTCGGCGAGCCGGGGCATGCCAGCGAGCTGCGCGTCCTCGATGCCCGTGAGCCGGCGGATGGTGAGGGCCAGGGGGCGCGAGGCGGCGAAGAAGTGGACGTAGCGGTCCACCACCTGGCCGTTCTCGACGAAGAGGGCGCCGAGCTCGATGACCTCATCGACGCGCGGATCCAACCCCGTCGTCTCGAGGTCCAGGAACACGTGTCGGTTGAAGAGCTCCGCCGCGCCGCCCATGGGGAAGAGGGCCCAGCCTAGCCGCCTTCGGGCGTCGTGCCGAGAAACGGGGGGGTCCAGGGGCGGGACGGAACGGACGAGCAGTGAGTTCCGCCGCGGACTTCACGCGGGGAGGGTGTGTGGTTCACCGGCCGCAGCCGTGGCGGCCCGGACACGCACGCGGCGGGGAGCGACCGCTCGACACCGCGAACCGACCGTTCGGCCCGCGGGCCCTCGCCAGCGCCCTGGATGGGCTCAACCTTGCACTGCACCGCGCGAACTCGCGCTCTCGGAGTCTCGTTATGACGATCGCCGCCAGTGGTTTTCCTGTCGACACCGCCGATGCTCCTCCCACGGCACCCTCGGTCCCTCGCCTTCGCAGGCCTCGCGCGACGTTGCTCGCGGCGCTCGGGCTGGGCCTCTGCGCCGAGGTGCTCTTCGATGGGGCCGCGCTCGGCCTGTCGTTCCCGCTGTTCGTCGGGCTCTTCCTCTCGGCGCTGCTCGCCCTCG
>NZ_DASVSO010000873.1:0-12469 GCF_036388035.1 Archangium sp. | reverse complement strand
CGCTCGATGAGCCCGAGGTGCCGACTCCGGCTCCGACGCCCACCCCGGCTCCCGCCGTGCATGCGCGTCCCGCTCCCGCCGCGGATGGGGGCGAGGCGCTGCTGCGCGATGCGCTCTCGAAGGCCTCTCGCGAGGTCATCGAGAAGATCGCCTGGGAGGTCGTACCCCAGCTGGCCGAGACGATCATCCGCGAGGAGCTGGAGCGGTTGATCAAGGATCGAGAGACGAAGCACTGAGCTCGAGTCGCCGTACCCTTGCTTCTGGACACCGACCGGCCCACGTCGGGCCGGTTCTCCTCCACCGGCCCGCGTGGGCCTGTTGTCATTTCCAATGACCGACACGACCGAACTTCCGAAGGCCTATGACCCGAAGGAGGTCGAGGCTCGTTGGTATGCCCACTGGATGGAGCGGAACTACTTCCGCGCCGAGGCAACCTCCGACAAGCCTCCCTTCTGCATCGTGCTGCCGCCGCCGAACGTGACGGGCAGCCTCCACCTGGGCCACGCGCTCACCGGCACCATCCAGGACATCCTCATCCGGTGGAAGCGCATGAGCGGCTTCAACGCCCTCTGGTTGCCCGGCACGGACCACGCCGGCATCGCCACGCAGATGGTGGTGGAGCGCGAGCTCAAGGAGAAGGAGAAGAAGTCCCGCCATGACCTGGGCCGCGAGAAGTTCCTCGAGCGCGTCTGGGAGTGGAAGAAGAAGTACGGCCAGCGCATCAACGAGCAGCAGAAGGTGCTCGGCTCCAGCCTGGACTGGAGCCGCGAGCGCTTCACCATGGATCCGGGCGTCTCGGCCGCCGTGCGCGAGGTCTTCGTGCGGCTGCACGAGGAGGGCCTCATCTACCGGGCCCAGAAGCTCATCAACTGGTGCCCCTCGTGCCACACCGCGCTGAGCGACCTGGAGGTCGATCACGAGGAGAAGCAGGGCTCGCTCTGGCACATCCAGTACCCGGTGAAGGGCAGCGACCGGAAGCTCACCGTCGCCACCACCCGCCCCGAGACGATGCTCGGCGACACCGCCGTGGCCATCCACCCCGAGGACGAGCGCTACAAGGGGCTCGCTGGCCAGTCGGTGGTGCTGCCGCTCACCGGCCGGGAGATCCCCATCATCGCCGACGCCGAGCTGGTGGATCCCGCCTTCGGCACCGGCGTGGTGAAGGTGACGCCGGCCCATGACTTCAACGACTACCAGACGGGTCTGCGGCACAGCCTGCCCATGATCAACGTGCTGGACGAGGCCGCGCGCATCAACAAGGAGGGCGGTGCGTACGCCGGCATGGATCGCTTCGCCGCGCGCAAGCAGATCCTCGAGGACCTCACGGCCCAGGGCCTGCTGGAGAAGGAGGAGCCGCACAAGCTGTCCATCGGCGGCTGCCAGCGCTGCGCCACCGTGGTGGAGCCGCGCCTGTCTCCGCAGTGGTTCGTGAAGATCGAGCCCCTGGCCAGGCCCGCCATCGAGGCGGTGGAGCAGGGCCGCACCAAGTTCGTCCCCGAGTCGTGGACCAACACCTTCTTCCACTGGATGCGCAACATCCACGACTGGACCATCAGCCGCCAGCTCTGGTGGGGCCACCAGATTCCGGCCTGGTACTGCGCGGACTGCAGCCCGCGCCTGGAGGCCACCGGCGGCATCGACTACTCGCGTGCCGAGCCCCTCGTCGCGCGGCAGGCCCCGGACAAGTGCCCCAAGTGCCAGGGCTCGCGCGTGGAGCAGGATCCGGACGTGCTCGACACGTGGTTCTCCTCCGGCCTGTGGCCCTTCAGCACCCTGGGCTGGCCCGAGCAGACCCCCGATCTGAAGACCTTCTACCCGAACTCCGTCATGGAGACGGGCCACGACATCCTCTTCTTCTGGGTCGCCCGGATGATGATGTTCGGCCTGCACTTCATGAAGGACGTGCCCTTCCGCACCGTCTACCTGCACGCGATGGTGCGCGACGAGAAGGGCGACAAGATGTCCAAGACGAAGGGGAACGTGATCGATCCCCTGGACATCATCCTGGGCGCTCCGCCCGAGCAGCTCGCCAAGAACCTGCGCAACAAGTTCCCCCAAGGCATGCCGCCCCACGGCGCGGACGCGCTGCGCTTCACCCTGGCCGCCCTCACCCAGCAGGGCCGCGACATCAAGCTCTCGCTGGACCGCGTGGCCGGCTACAAGGCCTTCGCCAACAAGCTGTGGAATGCCAGCCGCTTCGCCCTGATGAACATGGGCGACTTCCAGCTGGACGCGCGGCCCATCCAGGAGCGCGAGCTCACCCTGGCGGACCGGTGGATCCTCTCGCGCCTGCAGCGCGCCACCGCGTTGACCCGCGCGTCGCTGGACGCCTACGCCTTCGGCGAGGCCGCCTCCACGCTCTACCAGTTCCTCTGGTCCGAGTTCTGCGACTGGTACATCGAGCTGGCCAAGAGCTCGCTCTACGGTGAGGACGCCAAGGCCAAGGACAACACCCGCGCGGTGCTCGTCTACTGCCTGGATCGCATCCTGCGGCTGCTCCACCCGTTCATGCCGTTCATCACCGAGGAGATCTGGCAGAAGCTGCCCATGTCGCGGCCGGCTGAGTCCATCTGCATCTCCGCGTACCCCGAGCCGGACGTGGCGCTCGAGGACGCCGCCGCCGAGGGGGAGATGGGGCCGGTCATCACCGCCATCGAGGGCCTGCGCAACATCCGTGGCGAGAGCAACCTGTCGCCCGCGGCCCGCATCACCGCGTACGTGCAGAGCCCGGACGCGCGCACCCGCGAGCTGCTCGAGCGCTGGCGCCGCTACCTCATGCCGCTGGCCGGCCTGGGAGAGCTCCACGTCGGTCCGCCGGCGGCCAAGCCGCCCCTGTCCGCGGCCTTCGTGGGCCCGCAGATGGAGGTCTTCGTCCCGCTGGCCGGTCTCATCGACGTGGACGCCGAGCGCGAGCGCCTGCGCAAGGAGATCACCCGCTCGGAGCAGGAGCTGGGTGGCATCAAGCGCAAGCTGGACAACCCCAACTTCGTCGCCAAGGCGCCCCCGGACGTGGTGGAGAAGGACAAGGCCCGCGTCGAGGAGCTGGAGGCGCGCGTCGCCAAGCTGCAGGACAACTTGACCCGGCTCGCCCCGGAGTCCACCACGCCTCCCGCCAAGAAGGCGGAGCCGACGAGTGCTGACGAAGAGCCTGCGCCTGCCCGCCCCTCCGAGGCCAAGGCCAGCAAGGCGGACGCCGAGGCGGAGCTCGTCAAGGCCGAGCCGAGTGTCGTCGAGTCCGAGATCGTCGAGACCGAGGAGGACGATGAGGACGAGGACGTCCACGAGGTTGGCCTCGCCGAGGGCCCTGTAGCGGATCCGCCGCCGGAGCCGACCCAGGCGGGTATCGCCCCGGGCGCGGGGAAGACCCGGGCCGCTCCCGAGGCCAAGGCCACTTCCGCCAAGAAGGCCGCTCCCGCGAAGAAGACGGCTCCGACTCCGGCGAAGAAGGCCGCGGCCAAGAAGGTGGCCCCCACGAGGAAGGCGGCGGCCAAGAAGGCCCCGGCGAAGAAGGCGGCTCCGGCGAAGAAGGCGGCGGCCAAGAAGGCTCCGGCGAAGAAGGCGGCCCCCGCGAAGAAGGCGGCGGCCAAGAAGGCCCCGGCGAAGAAGGTCGCGCCGAAGGCCAAGGTGCCTGCTCGGGGCTCGGCCAAGACGAAGGTGAAGCCCGCGGCCAGCAAGGGCCCCGCCCGGAAGAAGTCGGCGGCCTCCCGTGTAGCCAAGGCCCGCCGCTGACCTCACTCGGAGACGCGACTCGCATGGACGTTTTCCTGGATCGCCTCATCTCGCTCGCCCTGGAGGAAGACCTCGGGGCGGCGGGGGACATCACCACCGAAGCCCTCGTCCCCGTGGACGCCCAGGGCACCGCCGAGCTGATCGCCAAGGAGCAGCTCGTCCTCGCCGGGCTGGACACCTTCGCTCGCGTCTTCCAGCGCGTGGACCCGGACGTCCACGTGGAGTTGCTCGCGCGCGATGGGCAGGAGGTCCAGTCCAAGGCCATGGTGGCCCGGGTGCGCGGGCGCATGCGCGCGCTCCTCACCGCCGAGCGCACCGCCCTCAACATCGTCCAGCGCACCTCGGGCATGGCCACCATGGCCCACCAGGTCATGGCCGTGGTGCGTGGGACGAAGCTGCGCATCCTCGACACGCGGAAGACAGCGCCCGGCATGCGCTCGCTGTCCAAGCAGGCCGTGAAGGCCGGGGGCGCCTTCAACCACCGCTTCGGTCTCTTCGATGGCGTCCTCATCAAGGACAACCACATCGCGGCCGTGGGCGGCTCCGTGCGCGAGGCACTCCGCCGTGCCCGCACCAACGCCCCTCAGCTCGTGAAGGTCGAGATCGAGGTCACCAACCTCGAGCAGCTCGCCGAGGCGCTCGAGGAGGGCGCGGACGTGGTGATGCTCGACAACATGGACGACGAGCAGATCCGTCGCGCCGTGGAGCTGACCGCCGGCCGCATCCCGCTCGAGGTCTCCGGCGGCATCACCTTGGAGCGCCTGCCGCGCCTGGCGAAGCTCGGGGTGGACTTCGTGTCCATGGGCGCGCTCACCCACTCGGCGCGCGCCATGGACCTGTCCCTGGAGATCGTCCAGGGGCAGTAGCCCGGCCGCTCAGCGGCCGACGGTGATCGCCTCGTAGCGGGGGACCCCCTCGGCGGAAGCGGGGACCCCCATCTCCAGCAGGGCCGCCACGGTGGGCGCCACGTCCGTGGTGCTGATCTCCTGCGGGTACGTGCCCGGCTTCACCCCCTTGCCCGCGAGGATGACGGGCACCTGCCGGTCGTATGCGTAGGGGGTGCCGTGGTTGGTGCCGGTGGTGTCGGCGCTGATGACGTGGAAGGGCTTCACCACGAAGAGCACGTCGCCGCTGCGCCCCGGGTAGTAGCCACGCCGCAGGGGCTCCACCAGTCCCGCCACGTCCGGCGCCGTGTAGAGGTCATCCCGCGTCACCGCGAGGGAGACGGCCGGATGCTTCCCCAGCCAGGTCGCCGTGGCCCGCCGCACCGCCGCGCCATCCACCTTGCCGCCCTCCAGCGTCTTGCCCCCCAGGTACACGTCCAGCTCCTCGACGGTGGCGGTGAGGTCTCCGCCGAACTGGGCTCGCAGCGCCTCGGTCAGCCCCTTGGAGAGGGCGGTCGGGTCCACGCGCTCGGCGGCTACCCCCGAGGCGGCCCACTGCTCGGGCACCGTCGCGCCACCGTGGTCGGCCGACAGCACCACGAGAAGGTTGGCCCGGCCCCCCGCGGCCTTCTCGGCCAGGGCCACCAGGTCCCCCACCGCCTTGTCCAGCCGGAAGAGCGCGTCCTGCATCTCCCACGAGGTGGGCCCGTACTGGTGGAAGACGCGATCCGTGGCGCTGAAGCTCACCGCGAGCAGGTCCGGCACGTCGTCCTTGCCCAGCTCCTCGCCCGCGACGGCGGCCCGGGCGGCCCGCACCACGTGGTCCATCGCCAACGGGGAGATGGCGAAGGCGGTGTACGCATGGGGGCCGGGCGCGTTCAGGCCTCCGGTGAGCGGATGGGGGAAGGTGCGCCCCAGCCCGTAATGGTCGCCCTCGTAGGGCCGATCGTCCTCACCGAGGTACTCGGTGCGCGGCTGCACCAGCTCCCAGGGCTTGCCGAACCAGGCCTCGGCCGGGTTGCTCGCGTTGAAGTCCTTCAGCCAGCCGGGCAGCTCCTTCGTGTACCAGGTGCCCGTGACGAACTTCCCCACCGTCTCGTCGTACCAGTAGGCCTGCCCGAGACGCCCGGCCAGGGGGATGGCCGAGCGCGCCTTGCCCGAGAGCGCGATCGCCTTGCCGCGCTCCTGCGTGGACAGCCGCAGCCTGTCCGCCAGCGCCTCGGCCATGAGGTTGGCCGGGCTCACGTCCTCATTGGACAGGGGCGCCTCCAGCACCGGGTGCGCCGGGTCCGGGAAGACGCGCTCGGGCTTGCCGGTGGCCCGGTTGATGATCCGGTTGTCCACGATGCCGTGGCGCCACGGGTTGGCGCCGGTGGCCAGCGTGGCGTGGCCCGGCGCCGTGCGCGGCTTGGCGTACGCATACTCCGCATACGGGTAGAAGGCTCCCGAGTCGATGAGCTGACGCAGCCCGCCCTTGAGGCGCGGTTTGTTGCGCAGCAGCAGGTCCGTGCCCATCGCGTCCACGGTGATGAAGAGCGTCAGCCGGGGTGGCTTCGCCAGGGCGGGGACGGCGAGGAGGAGCAGCAGGAAGGGGAGGGGGCGGAACATGGGGAAACCGATCCTCCACGCCCCGTGCTCAGAAGCAACCAACTCCCGGCCCCCATGCTTTCCGGTCGGACACTCGCCTGTTACGGTCGCCGCGACCCATGGTCGAGGCACGACTTCGAGTGATTTACGGCGACACGGACCAGATGGGGGTCGTGTATTACGCCAATTATTTCCGCTACTTCGAGTTCGCCCGCAGCGAGTACTTCCGCTCCCGCGGAGGCAGCTACCGCGAGGTGGAGCGCGAGGGGCTGATGCTGCCCGTGGTCGAGGCTACTGCCTCCTACAAGTCGCCCGCCCGCTATGAGGACGTCCTGCTCGTCCGCACCCGCGTGAGCGAGGTAAAGCGGGTGTCGCTGACTTTCAGCTACGAGATTTTTCGAGAGGGGGGCGCGGATACCCCCCTGTGTACCGGACGCACCGTCCACGCCTGTGTGAGCCGAGAGGGCAAGCCCACCCGGCTGCCGGACGCCGTCGTCCGCCTGTTGCACGAAGAACCCTGAGTTCCCACTTCTTCAGTTCGTTTCAAGGAGACACCCACAATGGATCGCAACCTGGCAATGGAGGTCGTGCGCGTCACCGAGATGGCGGCCATCTCCTCCGCCCGTCTGATGGGCCGCGGCAACAAGAACGAGTCGGATCAGGCCGCCGTGGACGCCATGCGCCGGGCGTTCGACGCGCTGCACATCCAGGGCACGGTGGTCATCGGCGAGGGCGAGCGCGATGAGGCCCCCATGCTCTACATCGGCGAGAAGGTGGGCCGGCGCAATCCGGAGGACCCCGAGGTGGACATTGCGTTGGATCCGCTCGAGGGCACCAACCTGTGCGCCTACGGTCGCCCGGGCAGCATCTCCGTGGTGGCCATGGCCGGCAAGGGCATGCTGCTCAACGCGCCGGACACCTACATGGAGAAGATCGCCGTGGGCCCGCGCGCCAAGGGCGCCATCGATCTGCGCCGCTCCCCCACCGAGAACCTCCACTCCATCGCGGAGAAGATGAAGGTCTACGTGGCGGACCTCACGGTGATGATCCTCGACCGCGAGCGGCACGCGGACCTCATCAAGGAGGTGCGGTCCGCGGGCGCGCGCGTGCGCCTCATCGAGGACGGGGACGTGGCCGGTGCCATCTCCACCTGCTTCGAGGACGCGGGCGTGGACGTGCTGATGGGCATCGGCGGGGCCCCCGAGGGCGTCATCGCCGCCGCGGCCATCCGCTCGGTGGGCGGCGACATGCAGGGCCGCCTGGTGCCCCGCAACAACGATGAGATCGCTCGCGCCAAGCGCATGGGCATCACCGACATGTCGAAGATCTACACCGCCGAGGAGCTGGCCGGCGGCGAGGTGATGTTCGCCGCCTCCGGCGTCACCACGGGTGACTTCCTGCGCGGCGTGCGCTTCTTCGGCAGCGGGTGCGAGACGCACTCGGTGGTGATGCGCAGCAAGACGGGGACGGTGCGTTTCATCCAGTCTCGGCACAAGTTCGACAAGAAGCCCGGCTATAACTTCTAGAGCACCCCCACCGAGGAGACTCGCACCATGCCTGGCGCTTCCCGGAGCATCGTCGTCAACGCCCCCCAGGAGAAGGTCTACGACGTCATCATCAACTACGACCGCTACCCCGAGTGGCTCACCGAGGTGAAGAAGATCCGCACCTCGGATCGCAAGGGCAACGAGGTGAAGATCCACTACGAGGTGGACTTCAAGATCAAGACCATCCGCTACACCATCCTCGCCCGCGAGGAGCGTCCCCAGCGGATGTCCTGGTCCTTCGTGGAGGGCGAGGTGATGAAGGACAACAAGGGCAGCTGGGTGCTGGAGCCGGAAGGCGAGGGCCGCACCAAGGTCACCTACAACGTGGAGGTGGCCGTGGGTCCCCTGGTACCCAAGTCCATCCTCAGCGCCCTGGTGGACCAGTCGCTGCCGAAGATGCTGGAGGCCGTCAAACGCCGGGCCGAGGGCGCCTGACGTCTTCACCCCCCGCGGCAAGCCCCCCCCAGAGCGACCGGGGGGGCAGGCGGGGACCGGCTCCAGGTCCCGCCAACCCCGTCACTCCGGATGTGCCGGGGGCTCCAATCGGTTGGACTGCTTGCGGGGCACGCGGGCTGGATTAGAATCCAGTCAACATTCTGGGCATCTGGGGGTTAAAAGCACTTCGGCTGACGGACGCTTCGTCGGGCTCGGCTGTCGGAGGGTGGACGAGCAAGCGGACGAGGTTGCTGGCGCGTCCCCAGAAAGGAACCAGGGCCCTTACTTTGCATCTGAAGGACTTTGAAGCCGAGGCGGTGGCAGGAAACCGGGAGCGGGTGGCGGGCGTACATCGGGGTACGTAGGCTCAGTGGAGAAAGCAAACCCATGCTCGACGCCTTCATCATCGAGGAAATCAAGCGCCGGGAACGGAACCGGGAAGAGCGGGATCGGCCCGCGCTCGAGATTCCACTGCCCGTGCCCGAGGAGCGCCCCCGGCGCCGCTCGGACGCCGAGGACGACGAGAAGCCCCAGCGCGGCGTCGTCATCATCGACATGCTGGGCTGAGCCAGCGCTCCGCCCGCGGTCACAGGCCCGCGATGGACGTCCCTCGGACACGGGACGACCCACGCGGGCCTTCTCTTGTCCGCGCTCCGAGGCGGGCCTCAGTCCAGCGCCAGCAGCAGCAGGTGCCGCGGGTGCCAGGTGGTGCTCAGCGGCCCCGAGCCAGCCGGCCCCAGCGCCTCCAGCACTCCCTGCCGCCACTCGGAAGGAATCGCCTCCTCGCCGTGGAAGGCGCCCAGCAGCGCTCCGGCGACGGCCCCGTTCGCATCCGCGTCTCCGCCCCGGTTGACCACGTCCACCACCCCCGCCTCGAAGCTGGGGGCGTGGAGCAATTCCCAATAGGCCAGCCGGAAGGCCACCCGCACGTGGTCCGGCTTCAGGTGCAGGTGCAGCTCCGGCCCGTAGAGCATCGGGTCGTCCCGCTGCGCGGCGGCCAGGTCCTCCTTGAGGGCGGCGGTGGCGGCGGACACCTCCTGGACGAATTCGGCGGCCGAGCGGCCCAGCGACGCGCTGGCCAGGGACAGTCCGCTCACCGCGGCGGTGAGGAGGTCCTCCACCTTCAGCTTCGCGCCCGCGGTGATGGCGTGCGAGATGGAGCCGTTGAGGGCGGCGCATGCGAGCTGGCAGCACGGGTCGAAGTGCGTGAGCGCGGAGTCCGCGAGCGAGGCCTGCACCCGCGCCTGGGTGTCCTTGTGGAAGAAGACGCCAATGGGGGCGGTGCGCGCGAGGCTGCCGTTGCTGGCCCCGCGTCGGAAGCCGCGCAGCCACACCCGGCGGGCGGCCGTCGCCCGGGGCAGGCCGGACTCGGCCAGCTCGGTCATCACCTCGCGGGTGGCGTCGCTCATGCCGGGGGCCTGCCCCTGCCAGGTGAGGTAGCGGCGCGGCATCTCGTCCGCGTCGTAGCACCCGAGCTCCCGCAGGCCCGCGCCCAGAACGCCTGCCTGCTGGCCACTCTCTCCCACCTGGCCACGCCGCAGCTCGAAGGGGCCACCCCCCTTCAGCTCCCGGTAGGGCCCATCCGCGAGCTGGGGGAAGAGGGGGGCCACGAGGCGCCGTGACTTCAAGGGGATACCGAGCGCGTCCCCCACGGAGAGGCCCAGGAGCGCGCCTCGGCTGCGCAGGCGCGGGTGCGGATCAGGAGCGGGGGCGTTGGGTCGTCGCGGGGGCATGGGAGGGCGGGCGGGGCTTCAGGGGGTCGACAGTGTAGCAGTCTCGTTGTCGAGCAGGCTTGCGAGGGCCGGAGGCGTCCTCTAGAAACCCGCGCCATGACCGAGATCGCTCAAATCGTGGCGCGTGAAGTGCTGGACTCCCGCGGCAACCCCACCGTGGAAGCCGAGGTCTTGCTGGCGGGCGGGGGCAAGGGTCGTGCGGCGGTGCCGTCCGGGGCCTCTACCGGTGAGCATGAGGCGCTCGAGCTGCGGGACGGGGAGAAGGATCGCTATCTGGGCAAGGGCGTGCGCAAGGCCGTCACCAACATCATGGAGACGATCGCCCCCGAGCTCGTGGGCATGGACGCGGCGGATCAGCACGCGGTGGACATGCAGATGATCGAGATGGACGGCACGCCCACCAAGAGCAAGCTGGGCGCCAACTCCATCCTCGCGGTGTCCATGGCCACGGCGCGCGCGGCGGCCGACGCCTTTGGCATGCCCTTCTACCGCTACGTGGGCGGCGCCCAGGCTCGCACCCTGCCGGTGCCGCTGATGAACATCCTCAACGGCGGCGCCCACGCTGACACCCGCGTGGACGTGCAGGAGTTCATGGTGGTGCCCGCCGGCGCTCCCACCTTCTCCGAGGGCCTGCGCTGGGGCGCGGAGATCTTCCACGCGCTGAAGAAGATCCTCAAGGGCCGCAAGCTGGCCACCGGCGTGGGCGACGAGGGCGGCTACGCCCCGGACCTGCCGGCCAACGAGGAGGCGCTCAAGCTCATCATGGAGGCCATCTCCGCGGCGGGCTTCAAGGCCGGCGAGCAGATCTTCCTCGCGCTGGACGTGGCCGCCAGCGAGTTCTTCGACAAGGGCTCCAAGAAGTACCGCCTCAAGGGCGAGGGCAAGGAGTTCGACGGGGCCGGCATGCTGGACTACTACCAGCAGCTCGTGTCGCGCTACCCCATCGTCTCCATCGAGGACGGCATGGCCGAGGACGACTGGGAGGGCTGGAAGCGCCTCACCGACGCGCTGGGCAACAAGATCCAGCTCGTGGGCGATGACCTCTTCGTCACCAACGTGGAGCGCCTGGGCCGCGGCATCCAGGGCGGCGTGGCCAACTCCATCCTGGTGAAGGTGAACCAGATTGGCAGCCTCACGGAGACCTTCGAGGCGGTGCGCATGGCCCACAAGGCCGGCTACACCTCGGTGATGAGCCACCGCTCGGGCGAGACCGAGGACACCACCATCGCCGACCTGGCCGTGGCGCTCGACTGCGGGCAGATCAAGACGGGCTCGGCCTCGCGCTCAGACCGCGTCGCCAAGTACAACCAGCTGCTGCGCATCGAGCAGGAGCTGGGCGCCGGTGCGCGCTACGGCGGTATGAAGGCGATCAAGGGCCTGCAGGCGAAGCAGTAGGGAAACGAGAGAGACGTGGCCGACAAGAAACCCCGCATCCTGGTCTCCAACGACGACGGCTACTTCTCCGACGGCCTCCGGTCCCTGGTGGAGGCGGTGAGCCCGCTGGGGGAGGTGTGGGTGGTGGCGCCCGACCGCGAGCAGAGCGCGGCCTCGCACTCCATCTCCCTCAACCGCCCCCTGCGCATCACCGAGGTGCGCGAGCACTGGTTCGCCGTGGACGGCACCCCGGCGGACAGCGCGTATCTGGCGATCCATCACCTCATGAAGGATGATCGCCCGCGCATCATGGTGTCCGGCATCAACCACGGGTCCAATCTGGCCGACGACGTCAACTACTCGGGCACGGTGGCGGCGGCCCGCGAGGCGGCGTTCCTGGGCATTCCGTCCATCGCCTTCAGCCTCGTGTCGCGCGCGCCGTTCGACTTCCAGCACGCGGCGCGCTTCGCCCGCTCGCTGGTGGCGGCGGCGCTCGCCCAGCCCCAGTTGCCCCCGCGGATGCTGCTGAGCGTCAACATCCCCCAGGGGGAGCCCCAGGGCTACGCCATCACCCGGCTGGGCCGCCACTCGTACGGGTATGACGTGGTGGAGAAGGAGGATCCGCGCGGTCGCAAGTACTACTGGATTGGCGGCACCTCCTACGAGCACGAGGACATCCCCGGCAGCGACTGCAACGCCGTCCACCTGGAGCGGCGCATCTCGGTGACGCCGCTCCACTTCGAGCTCACCGACACGCGGAGCATGGCCGAGCTGGCCGGCTGGTCCCTCGAGGGCTTCCCGCGCTTCGACGTGGACAAGGGAGGCGGCTGAAGTTGGCGGGGGCGGGGGCCAGTCGGGCGCGGCCAGCGCTCCTCGTGCTGCTCGCGCTCCTCGGCACCACGGGCTGTGCGGTGGTGCCGAAGGCCGGCGCCCGTTCCTCCGCCGAGCCCGCCCCCGAAGCACCTCCCCTGGTGCTCGGAGAGCTGCGCGAGCCCCACCCGGAGCCGGAGCTCATCTCCGTCCGGCACACGGTGGCCCCGGGCGAGACGATGTACCGGATCGCCAAGAACTACGGCATCACCGTGGAGGAGCTGTCCGAGGCCAACGGGATCGATGATCCGCGCACCCTCTCCGTGGGGCAGGAGCTGCTCATCCCGAGCTTCGAGAAGCCGGCGCCGGG
>NZ_DASVSO010000872.1:0-11032 GCF_036388035.1 Archangium sp. | reverse complement strand
CGTGCGTCCAGGCTGGCGTGCCGGGCCGGTACAGCCCTCGCACGCGTCCGACAGGCAGGGCGCTCGTCGGGTAGGCAAGCCAGACCAATGGTGCCCTCGCGCGTTCAAACGCTCCTGCTGGGGCTGAGGTGCGCTCTCGCGTCGAGGCTCGGATATGGGACGTCACTCCACCCTCCATGTCGAGGCGGGTCTGTTGTAAGTATTGTTTTTGAGAATAGGTGAGAATAGGAAATGTTGAGGCCAGAACGGCCTACCGTTCTGACCTTGCAGAGGTCTGAGGGGAGTAGAGGGGGGCGGGAGGCGCGGTGCTGCTCGGGTTCGTCGGCGCCCACTGCGAGGGTTCGCTTCCGCTCTCCCTCTCGCCGAATCTCACCCACAGCCCGTTTCCTCCTCGCCTCTCATCGAACCGGACGTGCGGATTTCCCGCATCCGGCTCTCGGACAGATTTCACGTGGGGCATTCAGCGCCGACAGTTCGCTTTGGCCTTCACGTAGAGCTTCTCTTGGAACTCTTCGAGCTTTGTAGGGGTTGTCAGGCTCTCGCCAATCTCCCACTCGTCCACTCCTCGAGAAAGCACTCTGAACCAGGGCCCCTTCCCTCCACGGTCGTTACCCGCTTCCCAGGTACTGAGCCCCTCCGACTCCTGTGCGTGCCACGCCCTTTCAGCGTGTTCGGTCTTCACCCCGCACACACAGGTCTCCCGTGTTGCGCACTCCACCTTTTGCACACATGCCACGCCCATTACCCCGGTGGGCCACCAGGCTTGGTCGATTGCTGCCACCTGGCACCTCGGCCTTCCCCGCTTTTGGGACGGGTCGGCACCCACGCAGTCCTCTCGGGGCCTGCTCAGGCTTCACTCGCGTTGCGGCCTGCGTACTCGCTCGACCTCCTTTCAGAGGCCTTCTTCTTCGGGGCTTCGGCTCAGGGAGTCGTCCACCTTCACCGCCCGATGGCTTCCGAGGTGCATCGACAATTCCTCGGGCGGGACTTCCACCCGCTGGTGAAGTGCACCTTTTCACGGCGCACCCAAAAAAGGACCAAACGGAACGGACGCGCCTGGACTCGCCCGGACAGATGGGTGCCCCGTCTTCTGAGGGAAAACGGGGGGATGCCTCTGACCCCGAGGGGGGCGGATCCGCCGTTAGCGGCTTCGATTCCCGCCGCCTCCAATCGAGGTTGTCCGCCGCCTTGAGTCGAACCCAATCCTAGAAAGGAGGCACGGCTCGTATCAGGGGACCAAATCGGTTCTTGTCGCGTATAGGCGGGATAGAAGCCATGTGGAGGGAGAGGGCTGGAGCGGAGGGGCCGAGAAGGGCCGCTGACGGGGCCAGCAAGGCCGCGCGCCGCGCCGGTACACGGGACGGTGCAACCCCTTGGGGCATACCCCTGCCCTGGCCGCCCTCGCTTGAGGAGAGGCAGGGAGTTGGGGCGTGTTGACAGCGGCTGCGCCAGGTTCAGCACCACGCCCGCTGGGGTGGTCCCCGGGCCGGGGCCCGCTTCAGCGCCTGCGTGGGAAGTCCCAGGTGCTGCGCCTGGGCGCCAAGTACGGCCACACCGCCATCACCACTGGCGACGGCCGCTCGACCGTGAGCGACTTCATCGAGAGCAACACGCTCAACGCCGGTGGTCGCTCCGGGCTGAAGATCTTCCGGCCGACGCTGTAGCTCCCGCCGCACGGCGGAACACCGTCGCCCCGGGGGTTGTCGACCCGGGGGCGGTCCTTTTAGCGGGGTCGTCATTTCTCGCAACAGCACACGGACTTCCGATACGCCTCGATGCTCGGATACCGCTGAGCGTCGAGTCCCATGACGATCCCACCCATGTTTTCCACGAAGTTCTTCGCCACGTCGCTTAAGCTTGAGCCTTTGACCACCAGATGGGCAACTTGAAAGCCGGTGGTAATCAGCGTGTTGTAGTAACCGCTGACGAGGGAGCCGAGCTGGCGGGACCCGGCGTAGGTCGTCTCGAAGTAGTTGAAGTCGACCCCACCGACCGTGGATCCGTAGGTGAAGGGGATCGGATTGCTCACGTTCCCGTCGTTAACGGTCAACGGCTGTCCCTCGAACCACTTTAGGACGGAGTTCGCGTAGTCCCTTGGACCCCCCTCCTTCTTCTCCTTGGCAGCGAGCTCTGACAGCGCCTCACAGATGGTCGACGCAAGCCCGCTCCGATCGACGTGGAGGATGGGCTCGTTCCGCGCATACGCGTACAGATTGAATTGGCCGCCTCCGTAGAGCACGGGGTCGCGCGCCGTCCAGCGGCCCGCCTCGGGGTCGTAGTCGCGATGGCCGAAACGAACGAGCTTCGTCCTGGCATCGGGAATGCCACCGGCGAAACCGATGGGCAGCTCGAAGGCGGTGGGGTCTCCGGACACGATGCGTCCGAAGGCGTCGTATTCGACCTCAAGGACGATGGTACCGGCGGCGTCGGTCACGAGCCTCGGTGACCCCACGGTGTCCGTCGCGACGTAGTAGGTCTGGCCGGCGCGAGTCAGCGCGAAGAGGCGGCCCGCGTCATCGTAGAAGTACTCCGAGAGGACGCCCGTGGGACTTCGCGAGTGGGTAAGCGCGAAGCCCATGGAGGAATAGAGGTACTGGGTCGTTCCCAGCGCGTCCGTGCGGGTGGTGCGCCGCCCGAGGCCATCGTAGCCATAGGTGATGACCGTCTCGCCCGGCAGTCCCGCGTCGACGGTCGCTTCGAGCATCTCGCCGCGCGCGCTGTAGACGAAGGAGTCCCCACCGCGCCGGGTGAGGAAGCCGGCCGCATCGAAGGTGTGGGCCACCGCTCCGCGCGTCAGCAGGCGATCCTGGGCATCGAACGTGGCTGTCTCGACGACCTCCTCGGCGCCGCAGGTGCCCGCCTTGCGCTGGGTGCGATTACCATTGACGTCATAGGCATACACCTCGCAGCTGACCGCCCCGGTGTCGACATCGGTCCGCTGGACGTTCACGAGCTGCCCGTCACTGTCGTAGGTGTACTCGAACTGGCGGTTCTTCCCCGCCACGGTCTCAAGCTTCGTGGCCGGCTGCCCCGCCACGTCGTAGCCGAGCGTCGCGCTGTACCGCATGACGCCAGCGGGGCTCAGGGTTCGAGTGGCCTCACGGCCCAGGGTGTCGTAGGTCATCGTTTCCACGGTCGTCGTGCCCTGCTGGATGCTCGAGAGGAGCCCCGCGGGGCCGCTCCGCGTGAGGCTGAACGGTCCAAGCCCCACCAGCAGCCCGTCCCGGTCACGCGTGCGGGAGCTCACCGCACCTCCGTCGAGCTGAAGGCCCGTCACGAAGAAGTTGTTGTCATAGAGGAACGTATAGGCGCCCCGGGCGTCGCCGGTCATGGCGATGCCCGTCACGAGCCCACCGTCGAAGGTGAAGGAGAGCCCCTGCGGTGTCGCGGCTGGAGTCGAGGTCCTCGTCAGGGTCGCCAGGCGGTCCGTCGCTCCGTGGTACGTCAGCGCGACCGTCGCCTCCGCATACGCGGTACCCACGAGCCGGCCCCCCTCGTCATACGTATGGTCGAGCAGGCGGCCACCCGGCAGGGTCATGCGCGTGAGCCGATGGTCTCCGTCGAGGAGGAGGCTCAGGCGCTCGCCCCCGGCGGGCGTGTATCCACTCATGAAATCGCGCGAGTCGTAGGCGAGCTGATGGATGGCCCCGCTCGGCATCTGGACCGACGTCTGGTTGCCCGCGGCGTCATGGCCCAGGGTGTAGACCTTGCCGCTCGGTAGCGTGACCTTCGAGACGCGGTCCGCCGCATCGTACGCGAACCGCGTCTTGCGCCCGAGGGCGTCCGAGGAAGCGATGGGGCGGTCGCTCGCGTCGAACTCCAGGGTCTGGGAGAGGTTGCCCTGGGCCACCTGGGTGCGCCTTCCCCTCGAGTCGTAGGTGAGCCGGACGGGCTCCGGGATGGCGGCGACGTCGGCGCTCATGGCAATGGGGCGCTCCTTCTCGTCGAGCGTCACGACCGAGGTGCGGCCTTCCGGCGAGACCGTGGTCACCGTATGCGCCACGGTGTCGTAGGTCCTGGTCGTCGTACGCCCGTTCGTCGTGAACGTGTCGATCTGCTTCGTTAATGACACGGGCTCGACCGGAATGGCCAACGAGACGGTGCGAGCGTGCTTGGTCTCCAGCGTCTTGCCGAGAGGCGTCTGCATCTGGACGCGTCCGCGGTAGGGGGCCTGGAGTCCCCAGCGCTCATCCGGCTTCAGCCACACGGTGAGCTTTGTCCCGTCGGGGGTTGTCAATGCGTTGGATCCATCGCCGGGAGCGGACACGCTGAAGGCGCCGCCCGTGGGGACCGTCGTCGTGCGTTGCAGGTTTCCCGTCGCCGGACGCTCGGCATTGGAGCCGGTCTCGTACTTCTGCGTCCGGCCCGAGGGATTCGTCACGATGACGCTGCGCCCCGACGGGGAGTACGTGGCCGCGAGGGTCTTCGCATGGCCCGCCGGATCCGTGTCCTTCACGAGGTGCCCGTTGGCGTCGTAGTCGAACGTATGAATGCCACCGCGGCGGTCCTCAAGCCGGGTGAGGAGCCCTTCGGGGGTGTACGTGAGCGAGATGGACTCTCCAGCCGGATACGTCAGCTTCGAGAGGTAGCCATTCGCGTCCACGGCGAGGGTCGTCCGCTGGCCACCGGGGGCCACGATGGCCGTCGGGTTTCCAGCGGTGTCGTGCTCGATGGTCGTCTCGAGGCCATTGCGATCCGTGACCTCATGAAGGTGCCCGGCGGCATCGTACGTGAACTGCCAGAGGGTGACTCCGGCCTTGGACATCGTCCGCTTGTGCCGGCCCTCGGCGTCGAAGACATAGACCTCCTCGCCATCATCGGAGGGGATGATCGAGTCGCCGTTGTCGAACTTCTTCGACGGCATGTAGAGGTGGAGATTGCCGGTGAGGTTGTCGGTTTCGTAGTTGCTTCTCGTCGCGAGGGCGTAGGGCATGACGTAGATGTCGCCCGTGGGGCTCACCCGGACGTTCGGGTAGGTCTGCTCGTCTGGGCCTCCCTTCACGACCAGGGCGGGAAGGAAGGGGGTGAGACTCTTGTCGGGCTGAAGCTCATAGCCCTTGGTGATGTCGGTGACGAGCAGCGACCCGGAAGGGGTCAGCGCGACACCTCTTGCCCAGAAGAGCTCGAAGAGGTTCTTTTTGACGCCAGAGGGCGTGAAGCGCAGAACGCGGCTGCTGGCGACATAGAGGTTGCCCTCGGAGTCGAGGACCAGCGGCCCCCCCTGCGTGGGATTGTGGTACGACTCATACCAGTCCACGTCGTAGAGGTAGTGGATCCGACCGTCCGTCGTGATGCTCCGAATACCACTGGGCCTCGTTGACACGCTGCCGGTGCGTTCGGAAAAATAGATGGTCCCATCGCGCGCCACGGCGATGCCGGTGGGGTTGTAAATGAAGGCCTCCTTCGCTGGAGCGCCGTCCTCCAAGGAAGAGGGGGCCGGGTAGTCGACACCAGCGATGCGCTCGATGATCCCATCGGTACGGATGCGACGGATCTTCTCAGCCTGCGTGAAATAGACGCTCTCGTCTGGACCGACTGCCAGGAAGCGCGGTCGCCAGAGTCTGGCCAGAAGGGCGCTCCCTCCATCCCCGTCGCTCTCATTCGTGTTGTTGTCCGCACCCGCGAAGCGCTCGAAGTCGCCGCCGGGCTTTTTTCGCCAGAGAGTGTTCTTGTTGATGCCGTAGAGCGTCCCATCGGCGCCAAAGGCGATGTCGCGGGCCGGCATCCCGAGGTCGCGCAAGTAGCCGCCGGTCTGCGCGAGCCGGGTGCCGGACCGACGCGTCCCGTTGCCGAGCTCGAGGGTGGTGGTCAGGGCGTCGTACGTATGGTGCACGTCGAGGGTGAAGCCGCCGAGTCCCACCCCCTGAGCGAGCCATTTCCCCATCATGTTCCTGCCCAACGTGGTTCGGGTCTTGCGCCAGAGGGTGATCTCTTGACGTGCCCTGTCTCGTGAAAAACCATCGGTGCCAAAGAGCGAGGGCCTGTTGAAGGCGCGCTCGAAGGCATTGCCCGACGCTGCCCTGTACTGGGCGCGGTAGACAAAGCCTACATCGATGGACATCGGGGTCGGGCTCGTGAGCGTGCGTCCGTAGGCGTCCTTCCCATCCCAGCTCACGACCGCTGACAGGTTCGGCGCCGCGGCAAAAGACTGGGTGTAGTGCCTGCCAGCCACGGTGACGTGGAACTCCACGGAGAGCAGGCTCGCCGGAACGGTCGGACCGGTCAGGCGCACGGTCCTGGTCAGAGCGAGTGAGCGTGGACCGGGGACGCGTGTGCTTCGATAGTTGAGGCCCAGCGAGGTGCCCGCCAGCGGTAGGCGCTCTCCGAGCGTGCCGTTCTGGGTCTCGATGATCGACCCACCGGTGCATTCAGGATCTTCTTCGGGGTCATCGTTTTCAATGTCCGGGGGAAGCTCCAGGGGAGGGATGGCATCGTCCGGTGGCGTGTACGGCCAGTTGCAGTCCCACGGTGTGAAGTGAGTCATGGTGACGCGCCAGAGCGTCGCGTTGGGCGCATACAGCGTCGCAAGCTGTGCGCGCTCCACGTCGGTGATGCCAAGGGCGCCGAGGGTCGCCGCATCCGAGGGCGTTCCGCTGCCGGTGACGTCGAGGTCCGCTAGGCCGTCGGTGATGGAGAGCACCTTGACGACACGCCCGTTGTCGCTCGGCACCCAGTGGGCCGCGTCGCGATCGTAGTAGCCGACGGGCACCTGTGTGCCGGTGGTGAACTGGAGGAAGTTCTCCACATATGTCACGACGGGTTTCGAGAAGACGACACGAGAGGCTCCGGCCTGGATTGCCTCGTCGACGCTGAGCTCGACGGCGTAGGTGTAGGCGCTCGAGGCGGGGAGCTCGCCGGGCATGGCCTCGCGACCACGGGAGCCCACGGTGTACTCGGTGGCGCGCACATGGAGCGAGGTGAGCGGCAGCGTCTTGTCTCCGATCTCCATTCCCGCAGTCGTCCCCTGGGTGAAGAGGAGCGTCGCTCTCCGGGGCCCGTCGCCGTCCGTCTGCGTCGTCGCCCGGTGCACCTGGATGGGCGCGGAGAAGTCGATGGCCGTCACGGCCGGGTCGAGCGGCGTGACGACGACGTCGTCCAGCTGCACCCAGTCGCGCAGCGGCGGCTGGACCTTCCGCTGGAGAGGCAGCACGCCGGCCTTCTCGAAGCCGAGCGTCACGGTGCCGCCACCGTTGATGACGAGGTCGTAGGTGCCGTCGGCGCGGGTCTTCGAGGTGCCGAGCTCGGGCTTGCCGTGGACGTGGACACTGACGTCCGCGACCGGGTTGGAGTCGCGGTCGAGGACGCGGCCACGGACGACCGCTACGCGCACCGGGTCGACCGCTCCAGGCGTCATGCCTGTCTGGATGGCACCAGGCCCCGTGTAGAGGAACGCGATGCTGTTGGAGAAGTTGAAGGGGACCGTTGGGTTAAGCGCCGTCGGGCATGCCGGGCATGAGCCTCCACAATCAATGCCTTGCTCGGTGCCGTTCTTCTCGCCATCACTGCACGAGGCGGCCTTGCAGACACCGTCGCTGCACCGGGCGCTCTTGCAATCCGTTCCGAGCGCGCAGGCCTTGCCGTCGTCACAAGGAGCGCAGCCAGGTCCCCCACAGTCGATGTCGGTCTCGCCCGGATCCTTCGTCTGGTTCAGGCAGACCGGTGCCTCGCAGATGCCCGCGCTGCTGCACGAGTTCCCCGCGCAATCGCTCGCCGTCCGGCACTTCCTTCCATTCGCGCAGGGCTCACAGGTGCCACCGCCGCAGTCGACGTCCGTCTCCTGCCCGTTCCGCGAAGCGTCGTCGCACGACAGGGGCTCGATGCAGTGGCCGCCAGCGCATGCGCCACTCGCGCAGTCCTCGGGTCGTTGGCACACGCTTCCGATGGGCCCAGGTGCCGCAGTGTCATCTCCACACGCGGAGAGCAGCACAGCTCCCAGAATCACAGCCAATGTGCAAGGAACGAGGCGCATCGGGCCAACGTAACATGCACATGAGCATCAACTGTCCATGGCACATGTTCCGGGGGCCTCCAAGACGGAGTCCCAGCAAGGAATTGAAGGACTTGGTTTGCTCATGGCTCAACACTACGCGTCGCCTTATGGGTCAGCGCCATGGCCGAGCCCTCCACCCCCATCATCAGGTGCACGAGTGGGGGAAGCGGCTCGTCCACCCCGAAGGGCGTGCCCTCGGCCATCCGCTCCGGGCTCACGGCCGTGCCGAACAGTCGGTCCCAGAGGGTGAGCACCGAGGCGAAGTTCGCTCCCAGGAGTTCCGGGGCCCGGGCGTGGTGCACATGGTGGTAGCGGGGCGTGACGAGCACCCACTCGAGGATGCGCTGGGCCGCCGCCGGCCAGGCGACGTTCGCGTGCATCACGTGGTTCCAGAGGAGGTTGATTCCCGCTTTGAGCATCACCCAGGAGGGGGGCACCGCGAGAAGCCAGCTCAGGGCCACCGTGGGCAGGAAGTGCAGCACCACATGAGCGGCACTGGCGCGGTTGCCGGCGAACCACCAGAGCTGCTCGGGGGAATGGTGGAAGCGGTGCACCGGCCACAGCCAGCGCGTGTGCATCAGCACATGCACCGCGTATTTGAAGAAGTCCGCGGCCACGAAGAAGAGCGTATAGGCGGGATAGAGGCCATGTTGAGGGTGAGGGCTGGAGCGCAGGTGCCGAGGAGGACCGCTGACAGGGGCCGTCCGAGCAGTGAGCCAAGCGGGTGGACAGGCCGCGCAGCCCCTTGAGGTACACGACTGCCCAGGCCGCTCCCCCAGGGGGTGCGCGGCTGGGGGCTGGCTCTCTTGGCCCGGGCGGCTTGAGCCTCAACACCACGCGGCCTGGGGGGGCCCTCGCGCCGGGGCCAGCCTCGCACCTGCCGTGGGCAGGCCCACGTGCTCCTGAATCGCTCTCACCCCTCCCGCTTCCTTCACGTACGCCAGCTCTCGCCGCCTGCCTCCACACCTCACGCAGGCCAACACCTCCACCGCGAAGCTCCTTCGTCGCAGCCCTGCCCAGTCCCCTCCCCCTGTCCGCTCCTTCCTCGTTTCCTGCCTCGCACCTGCCTGGGGCGCCACGCTCGCCTCCCCCTCTCCTGCTGCGCGCAGGAAGACGGTGAGGACGTCCGAGAGCAGTCCCACGTCCTTGAGCAGCACCCACCGGACCCGGTGCGGAAAAGCTAGCGTCCACTGCCGGAAGGGCACGTGCGGCAGCACCTGCTCCACCAGGTGCATCGCCGTCACATGCGCCCGCTTCGCGCTACAGGAGGGGCACACCCCTCGTCCCTTGCACGAGAAGGCGACGAGCAGTTCGTCCTTGCAACTCTCGCAGCGCACCCGCGCGAAGCCATGCGCCAGCACTCCGCATTCCAGGTACCTGGCGAAGTCCCGCTCCACATACCGGGGCAGGCCGCGCCCTACCTCGCTGGCTTCCGCCAGAGCACCGTGCGGCAGCGCACAGGTGCCAATTGGGCGTGGTGATGGCTGCGCCTACTCCGTCTCCTTCATCAGGCCCGGCAGCAGCTCCTCGATGAGCTTCAGCGTCTCCGGGTCCAGCTCCTGCCCGTCCACCCCGCCGCCCAGCAGGGCGCCCATGTTCGCCTTGCCGAGGTCCTCGTCGCCGTGGGCCTCCTTCCACCAGCGCACGCGCAGGCGCTCGAGCGCCGCGGCCTTCGAGGGGCTCACCTTGCCCAGCTCGCGGGTGAGGCAGTCCCCGCACGTCCACTTGAAGCGGTAGGCGTCCACGTACGCGCGCAGGCCCTTGAAGAAGGCCTCGTCCCCCATCAGCTTGCGCGAGGCGTGGTGCAGCAGCGGCGCCTTGCCATACACCAGTGCGCCGTACTCGATGGGGTTGTCGAAGTCGGTGGTGGGCCGGTCCGCCGGGGCGTCCTTGCCGCCCGAGAGCCGCAGCAGGTGGTAGGACGAGACGAGCGCCTCCTGCCGCAGCTGCTCGGCCACCGCGCGCCCGTGCTTCCACTCCATGTAGAGCAGCGCCGTGTACTGGGCGAGGGACTCGTCCACCACGGGCGCGTTGATGGGGTCCGAGCCCACCAGCCCCGCGAAGTACTGGTGCGCCACCTCGTGGGCCACGGTGAACTCGAGCGTGCGCTCCAGCGTCTTGCCGAGCTTCGCGAACTGCGCCGTGTCCCCTCCCATGGCCTGGAGGAGGTTCTGCATCTGCTCCATGCCCGGCATGCCCTCGAGCGCGGTGCCGGGGTCCGCCGCCCCCCGGTAGAGCGAGGTGCCCACGGTGACGAGCCCGGGGAACTCCATGCCTCCGGCGCCGCCGGACAGCGGGGCCTCCACCACGCGGAAGTACTTGAACGGCAGGGGCCCCAGGCGCTGCTCCATCTCGGTGAGCGAATCACTCGCGTACTGCAACACGCGCTTGCCCACCTCGGCGTCGCGGGCGGCGAAGTGGCTCTCCACGGTGACGCCATTCACCGTCGTGGTGGCGCTCTGGTAGCCGCGCGAGGCGAACACGGGGAAGTCGCGCACCGCGCCCGCGGCGAAGCTGTAGCGGATGCGGCCGTCCTTCTGGGGTACCTCGCCCATGGGGACGCCCGTGGTGTGGACCTTCCACCCCGAGGGCACGATGACGTTGGCGAGCACGTTCGAGGGGTCATACAGCGCCAGGTCGCCGATGCCCGCGGGCCCCTCCCACGGGTTGCCGCGCGCGTCGAGCGGAGGCACCAGGGGCACCACCCCCACCAGGCTCATGAAGTCCTCCGTCGCGGAGAAGGCCCCGTAGTCCCCTGCCCCACCGCCGGAGCTTCCGAGCGCCCCCATCAGCGTGGTCGAGCCCGGCGCCGCCTTGGGCACCTCCGCCTCCAGGGCGAGCTCCACCACCACCGAGCTGCCCGGAGCCGCGGCGCTGGCGAGCGGCACGCGGTAGAGGCTCGTCTCGGGGTGCTCCAGCTTCGCGGGCTGCCCGTCCACCTTCACGTCCGAGAGCTTCATCCGCTTGTCGAAGGCGTTCGGGGTGACGCGCAGGTGGACGGCGTCGAGCGGGCGGCCGCGCACGAACAGCTCCACCCGCAGG
>NZ_DASVSO010000871.1:0-6540 GCF_036388035.1 Archangium sp. | reverse complement strand
GGTGGCTCGCCTGGCCAGCCAGGGCGTGCTGGGCGACAAGGCGGTGGACATCAGCATCGGCTCGCTCGACGCGGCCGCCGTGCCAGAGGGCGGAGAGATTCCGGGCGCGACGGGCGGCGACCTGTCCTCCCTCATGCGCGGGGCGACGCAGGTGATGGAGGACACGTTGGCGGTGAGCCGCACGGTGCGCAAGGCGGCGGAGGCGTACGCGGACCCGCAGATGGCCGAGGACGTCGCGGCCAGCGTGCACAGCCTGCGGATGCTGCTCCAGGAAGTGGAGCAGGGGGATGGCGCCCTGCATGCGCTCATCTATGACAAGGAGACGGGCCGGCAGGTGCGGGGGCTGGTGGACAATGCCTCGCGCGTGGCGGTGCGGATGGACAAGGCCGTGGGCCACGTGGAGGCCATGCTCAACGAGGTGGAGAATGGCAACGGCACGGCGCACTCGCTCATCTACGGCACCGAGGGCACCCGGGCGCTGGGGGAGCTGGGCGCCGCGGCGGGGCAGCTCGCGAGCCTGCTCCAGGACGCGAAGGACAACCCCAACGGCGCCATCCATCAACTCTTCTACGGGGACGCCGGCACGATGTTCGCGGACCTGGGCAGCGCCGCGGCGGACATCAAGCAGATCACCGCCATGGTGGCCAAGGGCGAGGGCTCGCTGGGAGGCCTCATCAAGGATCCAACGGTGTACGAGGATCTGCGGCAGGTCGTGGGCAACGTGCGGCGCAACCGCGTCCTGCGTGCCCTGGTCCGCTTCGCCATCAACAACAACGGCGAGGTGGAGCAGCAGGTGGGTCAGCCCATCCGCGTGCCCGAGGGGAAGGAACAGCGCGGCATCGGTGGCGCGGGACCGGCCTCGCCGGAGACGCCACGGAGCTTCCAGCTCCCGCCTCCGCCCGTGCCTCCCTTCACCGGGAAGTGAGCGGGGCGGAAGTCGTCAGGCCGCCGCGGCTTGCGCACTGGAGGGCAGGCCCATGACAGCGGCCTCCAGTCGCGCGGGTGCCGGGCCGACCGCCATCGCGCGGGCCATCCGGTAGATGACGAGCGCGGACAGCACGATGGAGGTGGCGAAGCCGATGAGGGTGAAGAGCACGCCACCGCGGTGGATGTCGGTGACGATGGAGGCGATGGCGATGGCGTAGGCGATGGCGTACGTCGCGAGGGTCTTGCTACCAGAGGTGTTGGACTGGGGCGTCATGTAGGGGCTCCGTTCTGTGTGCAAACACAGATGGCGCCCCACGAGGTTGTGACGAAAATTCTTCGCTACCAGTGGGCGGAGAAGGAGACGACCAGGGCGGCCACCGCCATCACGCCGATGACGACGAGCGCCGCGGGGCTGCCCTGGAAGAGCGCGCCGATGCTCTCGGTGGCCTCCCGTGCCTGGCGCGGGGCCCGCTCGACGACGGCCCGGTCGATGAGGAGCACCGTGAGGCTCGCCGCCAGCCAGATGCCGAAGGCGAGCCAGGGCACCGACCTGAGGAGGAAGCCGAGCACGACTCCCGCCGCGGCGATGGCGTAGGCGACGGCGTACGCCACGAGCGTGCGGGAGGTGAAGTAGTTGGGGCGGGTGTTTCCGCGAGGCATGGCGAACACTCCTCTTCCCCCTCTCGTCGCCAAACGTGGGGCGTCGCGGTGAGGCGGGCAATCCCGGGAGTCACCGGTCGCGGTGGCGGCGCGCGCTCCGATGGCCGTCCGCTGGTCGGGTGGCGCCCCGTCAGGGGCTCCCCCGCCCGCCCGCTGAAGGACTCGGGGCAGGCGGGAGCACAGGCCGCGAGCACTACGGGCCGCAGCGACCCCCGGGACGGAAGGGCAGGGCCCACAGCTCGCGGCCATGCGCGCCGTCCTCGGCGGTGAAGAAGACGTCCCAGCCGGAGCGGATGAAGCGGCTCGGGCCCGAGCCCATGGCACCGGGGGCGATCTCCGTCAGCGCCCGCGTCCCCGTCCCGGTCTCCGTCCCCGTCCCCGTCGCCGTGCCGTCGCTCACCCAGGGCTCCCGGCCCCGCCCCGCCGTCTCCGCGCTGAAGAAGAGCGTGCCCTGAATGGGGGCCAGTTCCGTGGGCGACGAGCCGGCCGCGCCTGGCTCGAGGTCCTTGACGAGATGCGTCCCGGACGTCCTGCCATCACTCACCCACAGCTCGCGCCCGTGCACCCCATCGTCCGCCGCGAAGAAGAGCCTGCCATTCATCACCCGCAGCCCGGCCGGCGAGGAGTCGGCGGCCCCCGGGTTGATGTCCATGAGCCGCTTGGTGCCGGACTCCGTGCCATCGCTCACCCACAGCTCCTCGCCCCGAGGGTCCCCCGGTGAATCCGAGCGGGCCCTCCCGGCGCTGAAGTAGAGCTTGCCGTTGAAGGCCGTCAGGTCATGCGGGTAGCGGCCCGGGAAGAAGCGCAGTTTGTGCGTGCTCGCGAGCGTCCCCCGCGTCACCCACATGTCCGCCTCGCCCTCGTCCGGGTCCACCAGGAAGAAGAGCAGGTCCGAGCCCACCGGCGTCAGGCTGAAGATGACGTTGTCCTCGAAGCGCTCGAGGATCGCGGTGGCCCCGGGCACGCCCACGCTGCGCCACAGCTTCACCTCCTCGCCCACGCTGCCCACGAAGTAGAGGGCATTCGGGGCGCGCACCATGCGGCGCGGGCTGGACGAGCCGAGACTGTTCAGGTCTTCCACCATGAAGGTGCCCGCGGGCGTGCCATCACTGCGCCATAACTCGCGCCCGTTCACGCCGTCGTTGGCGGCGAAGTAGAGCACCCCCTTGAACTCCAGCAGCTCGCTCGGCCCGAGGTCCTCGGGAGCGGGGTGGATGTCCTTCACCAGGAAGGTGCCGGCGGTGGTGCCATCGCTCACCCACAGCTCGCGGCCATGGACGCCGTCGTCCGCGACGAAGAAGGTCTTGTCGCCCACCACGGTGAGGTGGGTGGGCTCGGCACCAGCGGCGCCCGGGTGGATGTCCTTCACCAGGAAGGTGCCGGCGCCTCTCGTGCCACTGCTCTTCCACAGCTCGCGGCCGTGGACACCATCGTCCGCGGTGAAGAAGAGCACGCTCTCCCCGCGCACGAGGTTCCCGGGCTCCGAGCCCGTCACGCCCGGCGCGAGATCCCCCAGCAGGCGGGCCGTGGTCCCGCAGGGCTCCCAGGTGGCACTGGCCCCCAGCTCCAGCGAGGACTCCTGTTCGCCCGGCGGGGGCGCGTCATCGAGAGGAACCCCGCAGCCCGTGGCGAGTGCCAGCAGGACGGGAAGGGAACGCCAGTGTCTCATCGTGTGCAGCTCCTGTGTCTCGGGCGCACGACCAGCGCCGCGTAGGGCCACAATGTGGAGACGACGGAGGCAAGGCCCATCTGCGCACGGGTCCCAGCCCGAGTCCGCGCATCCGACAGTCATCAGCTCACGTCATGTCGGGCACGGCTTCGGTCGATGGTGGGCACACTGGGCTTTTGAGCGCCAAGCGGGCGGGGAGGCGCTGCATCCCCTGGCATGCCTCACCCGGTGTAGAAGGGGCCCCATGGACTTGCAGCTCGAGGGAAGGGCCGCGCTCGTCACGGGCAGCAGCCGGGGCATTGGTCGGGCCATCGCCACGGCGCTGGCGCGTGAGGGCGCTCGGGTGTGTCTGAGCGCGCGCGGGGCGGAGGGGCTGGAGGCCACGGCGGCGGCGCTCCGGGCCTCGGGGGCCGAGGTGGTCACCGTGGCCGGAGACGTGGCCACCCCGGAGGGCGCCGCGGCGGCGGTGGACGCGGCGGTGCGGGCCTTCGGGGCGTTGGACCTCCTCGTCAACAATGTGGGTGGCAGCGGCGGTGCGGGCGCCTTCGACGTGGCCACCGCGCCGCAGTGGAAGGACGTGCTCGACCGCAACCTGCTGGCGGCCGTGTGGTGCTCCCAGCACGCGGTGGAGGTCATGAAGGCCCGGGGTGGCGGGTGCATCGTCCACATCAACTCCATCTACGGCCGCGAGTACGGCACCAGCGCGCCCTACACGGCGGCCAAGGCGGGCCTCACCGCGCTCACCAAGGAGATGGCCATCGACCTGGCGCGCCACCGCATCCGCGTCAACGGGGTGGCGCCGGGCTCCATCCTCTTTCCCGGGGGGAGCTGGGACCGGCGGCGGCAGGCGCAGCCGGAGAAGGTGGAGAAGATGGTGCGCGAGGAGCTGCCCTGGGGCCGCTTCGGCACGCCCGAGGAGGTGGCCGACGTCGTCGTCTTCCTGTGCTCGGAGCGGGCCCGCTGGGTGACGGGGGCCACCGTGCCGGTGGATGGTGGACAGGGCCGTGCCTTCTGACTCGGGCCGGCGCGGCTCCCGCGTGTAGAGTGCGCCCGTGCTGAAGCTCTACAAGAAGGAAGGCGACACCCTCCGCTACTGGGTGGCGTGGGTGCACGAGGGAAAGCTCACCGTGCACTCGGGCATCGTCGGGCAGACGGGCGAGGAGCAGGAGACGCCCGCCCCCGCGGACGAGGACCCGGACATGGTCCTCGCCCAGGCGGCCGAGTCGTTGGTGGACGCGGGCTATGACGAGCCGGACCCGGACGCCATGGCGCCGCTCGTCATCCAGTACGCGCTGCAGGGCAAGGGCTCGGGGCACGACTTCGAGAAGCGCCACGCGGTGGAGGAGCTGCTCACGGACGTGCTGGGCTGGACGGGCAATGGCGAGGTGGAGGGCGGCGAGACGCAGCCCGGGCGCATGAATGTCTTCTGCCATGTGATGGACGTGGACGTGGCCGTGCGCACCATCGCCGAGGCGCTCGACGAGGAGGACTTGATGGAGGGAGCCCTCATCGCCCTCGTGCGGGAAGGGGAGGAGCCCCGGGTGCTCTGGCCCCAGGGCCACTCGGGCCCCTTCCGCGTCTGAGTCGGGCGGGGGGTGGATGGTCGCGAGGAGCTCGGGTGGGGCAGACTGTCGCCCGTGACCGCGCGTCTCTCCTTCGCCCTGCTCCTGCTCACCCCGGCCGTCGCCCTGGCTGGGATGCCGAGCTTCGTGTTGTCGAAAGTCGCCTCGATGCGCTTCGAGGCCATCTCCTTCTTCCTGCTCGTCTTCCTGGGGGTGACGCTCGCGGTCTGGGCCTTGTGGAACCGGCTCCAGCGCGACGTGCCCCGCCTGCCTCGGCTCGGCTTCGGGGCGGCGCTGGCGCTGGTGTTCCTCTGGGGGCTCGGCTTCCAGCTCGTCCTCTCCATGATTGCCGGCGGGCGCGAGCTGATGACGCCCGGGGCCTGGACGAAGAAGGGCACCACCTACGAGCTCGAGACGGCGCTGCCCCCGGCGAAGGAGCTGGTGCTCCAGGCGCGGCGCCAGCGGCTCGAGGAGCTGCGCGTGGCGCTGTGGGCCTACGCGGCCGAGCATGGACAGCACTTCCCTCCGAGCGACCTGGCCCCGGGCCTCCCCGAGGAGCGCTGGCGGGTGCTGGGCAGCTCGGGCATGCACTTCATCTACGTGGGCGGGCAGAAGGCGGACGCGCCCTCGGCGCCGCTGGCCTATGAGCCGGGCCTCTTCGGTCGCGAGCGCTGGGTGCTCTTCACGGATGGGGACATCCGCCAGGTGCCCCTCGAGGCCCTCCACGCCACGCTGGGAGGCACGCCGTGAAGACGGTGAGCAAGGTGCTGGGCTGGGTGCTCGCCACGCTCTTCGGGCTGTCGCTCCTCACCTGCACGGGCCAGATGTGGCTGATGCAGGTGCCCATCCTGCTCGCGGTGGGCTGGTGCATGTTCCTCCTGGACGTGCTCCCCGAGGTGACGTTCCGCTGGGGCGCCATCGCCGAGACGGTGGCGGTGAGCGCGGTGCTGGGCGTGGGCACGCACCTCTTCCTGCGCCGGTTGTGGCGGCAGTTGCGCCCCGAGGTGGCGGACGCGCGCCCGTGGCTCGTGCGCTGGAGCGTGTCGCTGGTGGCGCTCATCGTGCTCCTCTTCAGCGCGACCATGGCCACGGTGGGGATCGGGCACCACGTGGGCTGGCTGGCCACGAGTCGCGAGCCGCTGGTGGAGAGCTCGTGGCGGTTCAACTCGTACATCCTGGAGCGGGACTACATGAGCCTGTGCCGGCAGGCCCTGAGCTTGTCCCAGTCGGGAGTGACGGATGCCCAGTTGGTGCAGGCGCTGCTGCGCGACCCGGAGACGCGGGCGGACGCCGAGCAGCTGTATGTGCTGCCCTGGCGCGGTTCCGAGGGCGAGGTGGGTCTGCTCGTCTTCTCCCGCGACCCCCTCACGCGCGAGCATGCGGGCGGGGTGCGCTGCGGAGGCGGGCTGAAGGAGTCGGAGTCCATCAAGGCGGCGGAGCTGCCGCGCCTGCTGTCGGAGTCGAAGGTGGCCGCCGACACGGCTCCGTGAAGCGGACCGTGTCGGCTCGGACGAGCGGGGTTGGCCCCACGCCTGGCTCGTGGCCCGAGGCGCGGTAGGTTCCACGCATGCTCGCTGACGCCTTGTTCCTGCTCCACACGGACCTGCCCCGCGAGGGCCCTGGCAGTGATGACTGCACCCGCGAGGCGCTCCGTCGTCTGCGCCCGCTCCTTCCCGCCTCGCCACGGGTGCTGGACCTCGGGTGCGGCCCCGGGCGACAGAC
>NZ_DASVSO010000870.1:0-15265 GCF_036388035.1 Archangium sp. | reverse complement strand
CTCACCTTGGGAGTGGGTGCGTGGGCCGGGGCGCTGTCCGCCGTCCTCAGCGGCGCGGCCGTCATCGCCCTGCGCGCCCTGCGCCACGACACCGACGCCTCCTCCATCTTCCTGTCCTTCTGCCTCTTTGGACTGCTCTTCGGCCTGCCCTTCGCGCTCCAGGACTGGCGGCCCCTGCGCGGGGACATGCTGCTGCCGCTGCTCGGCGTGGGCCTGTCCTCGGTGGCCGCGCAGATGATCTTCACCTACGCCATGGCCCACGTGACGACGACGGCGGTAGGTGGAATCACCACCCAGCTCACCCCCGCCTTCTCGTGGATGCTCGGCGCGCTGCTGCTGGGCGAGCCCCTCCAGCCGCTCGCGGTGGTGGGCGCGCTGATCTGCATGGGCGGCGTGCTGTGGGGCACGGGCCTGGCTCCTCGCCTGCTCGTCCTGGCCTCCCGACCTTCTGCCTGAGCCAGGAGTTCGTGGTTCCCCTTCCTGTCCTGGCGGGTTCCTGTTTTTACCCGTTACCTGTCGGGCACTCCGGAAATCTTTTCAAAGGACGCGGAGCGGCGGGCAGTTTGTTTCGCGCCCAGGTCCAAGAGTTTTCCTCTCAGTCCCGCGACTTGTCGCGTCAGTGGGCAGTTTTTTATCCCCAGGCCCCGAGGTTGCAGAGGCCCTCACCCCAGGTATGGCTGGTGCGCGCGCATACGGTGCGAGCGCCAGTCCGGTGGAGGCTGCAATGGTCGGATTGCGCTGGGTGTGCGTGGCAGCGTGCGTGTTGGCCCTGAGCGGCTCGGGCTGCGAGCGGCCGGCGTCGCAACGGGCCCAGTCGGGTCTGGGCGCATCCCCGGAGAAGCTGGAGTTTGGCCTCTCGGCGGTGGGTGTTACCAAGACGATGAAGGTGCGGCTGTCCAACCGGGGCCGCGCTCCCTTCACCGTTCACGGGGCGACGGCCAGTCTGCCCAACGTGGAGGTGCTGCCCTTCGACGCCTTCGAGCTGAAGGCGGGGGGCGAGCGGGAGCTGGAGGTGCGCTTCACGCCGGACGTGGAGGGCTCGGTGCAGGGCATGCTGGACGTGCTCACCGACGCCGACAACGTGGGCCAGGAGGGCGTGGCGCGGCTGGGCGTGGACGGGCGGGGCGTCAAGGCGTGGGTGGAGCTGAACACGTCCGCGCTCGACTTTGGCAACGTGGAGATGGGCAACGTGGAGCTGCGCGAGCTGGTGGTGCGCAACCCCTCGCAGGTGCAGAGCCCGGTGCGCGTGGACATGGACGGGGCGGACGCGGACGAGTTCGGCTCCAGCGAGGCGGGGAAGCCCTTCATGCTGGCGCCAGGCGAGGAGCGCCGGGTGCCGCTGTCCTTCACCCCGGATCGGCTGGGCTCGGCCCAGGCCATCGCGCGCGTGGCGGTGTGCCCCACGTGCGAGCCCACCGTGGTGCAGCTCACCGGCACGGGCATCGCCGCGCAGCTCGAGGTGACGCCCCTGCGGGTGGACTTTGGCCGCGTGTCGCCGGGCGCCACCGCCGAGGAGCGCATCACCGTGCGCAACCTGGGCACCGAGCCCATGACGTACGGCGGGGTGAAGCTGCTGGACAACGTGAGTGGCGCCTTCCGCGTGGTGAGCGCGCCCTCGCTCGCGGGCAACGTGCTCGCCGCGGGCGCGGTCATCGAGCTCCGGGTGGCCTTCTCGCCCACCGCCAGCGGCCCCGTGCGCGCCGCGCGGCTGGAGGTCGACGTGCGGCCCCAGGGCACCACCAAGCCGGGGCCCAAGGTGGCGCTGTCGGGTGAGGGCGGCGCCTCGTGTGTGATGTTGCAGCCGGATCCGCTCGACTTCGGTCAGGTGGCCGAGGGCATGAGCGCCACCCGGGACGTGCATGTGGTGAACCGCTGCCGCAACGATGTGCTGCTGAGCGACGTGAAGCTCTCCACGAAGAAGGGTGGCTACTTCCTCCTGGCGCAGGCGCCCGCCAGCATGCCCATCGCCGCGGGCCAGTCCGCCTCGGTGCCCATCACCTTCAGGCCGCGCGCCGGCATCGGGGCGGGTGAGGCGGAGCTCTCCGTCAAGGTGCTCGACGGGCGCAGCACGTCCACCGAGGTGGTGAAGGTGCTGGGCACGGGCAAGGTGTTCTCGCCCTGCCAGTACAAGGTCACGCCGGCCACGGTGGACTTCGGCAACGTGCCGGTGGGCTCCGAGGTGACGCTCAGCGCGGCGGTGCACAACACCGGCCCCACCGAGTGCTACCTGGCGGGGATGCGGCTCGCGGAGGGCTCGGACGCGTCCTTCGCCGCGGACAAGACGAGCAACACCGTGCTCAAGCCGGGGCAGCGGGCCCTGCTGCTCGTGCGCTTCAAGCCGAGCGGGGAGGGCGAGTTCTCCGGCCTGGCCGAGGGCTGGGTCAACCACCCGTCCAACGGCCACATTCAGATGCCGCTGCGCGGTCAGGGCGTGCAGGGCTGCTTCTCCGTGCAGCCCACCAACCTCAACTTCGGCGTCGCGCGGCTCACCTGCGGGCCGAAGGATCGCGAGCTGGTCGTCTACAACAAGTGCCCCGGCACCACGACGCTGGCGGGGATGGACCTCGAGGGCGACGCGGGCGACTTCAAGCTGACGCACGGCCTCCGCTTCCCGGCGGTGCTCGGCGCCAACAGCGAGACGCGCATCAAGGTGACGTACGATCCGCAGAGCGACGGGGATGACGCGGCCGCGCTCCGGTTCAAGCTGGGCACGGGCTCGCCCTACACGGTGGGCCTGGTGGGCAAGGGCGAGCTGAAGACCGACCAGACCGACGACTTCGTCCAGCAGGCCGAGGCCAAGGTGGATGTGCTCTTCGTGGTGGACAACTCGGGCTCGATGATGGACGAGCAGCAGAGCCTGGGGCAGAACTTCACGGCCTTCCTCACCCACGCGGCCGCCGCGGGCGTGGACTACCACATCTCCGTCACCACCACCGGCATCGAGCGCTCCTCGGGCGGCTGGGCGATGTGCCCGGGTGGCGCCGAGGGCGGTGAGAACGGGCGCTTCTTCCCCGTGGACGGCTCCTCGCCGCGCATCATCACCCCCTCCACGCCGTCGGCCGAGGCCGTCTTCGCGCGCAACACGCAGGTGGGCGTGTGCCACTGGAACGAGCTGGGCCTGGAGGCCATGTACCGCGCCCTCTCCGAGCCGCTCGTCTTCAACGTGGATGACACGCGCACCCCGCTGGCCAATGACGGCAACGCCAACTTCCTGCGCCAGGACGCCAAGCTGGCCGTCATCGTCATCACCGACGAGGAGGACTTCTCGCCCCAGCCGGTGTCCTTCTACGAGACGTTCCTCAAGGGGCTGAAGGGTGGAGACGTCTCGAAGGTCATCTTCTCGGCCATCGCCGGGCCCAAGGACCTGGGCTCCTGCCCCAAGGCCAGCAGCTCCGGCAACCGCTACATCCAGCTCGCCGAGGCCACGGGCGGCGTGGTGGAGAGCATCTGCACGCCCAACTGGGCCGCCTCGCTGGAGAAGCTCTCGGAGAGCGCCTTCGGTCCCAACCGCACCTTCCCACTCAGTGAGAAGCCCTCGGACCGCTCGCGCATCGTGGTGAGGGTGGACGGGGTGCAGGTGACGACGGGGTGGACGTACGACGGGGTCGGCAACAGCGTCATCTTCGAGGCGAACGCGGCGCCTGCCCCCGGGGCCTCGGTGGAGATCACCTACCCGGTGGGCTGCTAGGACCGGGAGTGCATGGGCCAGAGGGGGCGCTCCTGTGGGGGCGCCCCTTTTCCTTTTTGACACAGCGCGGGGAGATCCCACTCGACAGGGAACGCGCCTCGGGGCAGGGTGGTGGGCATCATGGCTCCGGAGTCCCTGCTGGTCGTCGGTGTGGGAGACATCCACGGTCGCTTCCACCGCGTGGAGTCGTGGCTCGACGCGTTGGCGGAGGCGCGGGGCCGTGCGGTGGACCTGGTGCTGGCGGTGGGGGACGTGGAGGCCTTCCGGCACGCGGACGACCACCGGCGCAAGGCGGCCAAGCGCGCCATGCCCGCCGAGTTCGCCGAGTACGCGGACGGCGTGCGGACGATGAAGCGGCCGCTGTACTTCATCGCCGGCAACAACGAGGACTTCGAGGCGCTGCACGACTCGCCAGAGGGCCTGCAGCTCGCGCCGAACGTGCACTACCTGGGGCGCGCGGGCCTGAAGGTGCTCAACGGGCTGCGGGTGGGGTACCTGTCGGGCATCCACGCGCCGCGCTTCTACGAGCAGCCCTTGAAGCGGCCGCGCTCGCTCGACACGGCGAAGCAGGCCGGCTACTTCCGCGCGCCCGAGGTGGAGAAGGTGGCGACGCTGCGGGACGTGGACCTGATGTTGGTGCACGAGTGGCCGAGGGGCCTGCCGCAGCGCGCTCGGGAGCAGGGAGAGCCGCCGCCGGGCCGCACGCTGCCGTCGTACTGGATTGGCAACCCCCTCACCCGGCGGCTGGTGGAGACGATCCACCCGAAGTGGGTGATGTGCGGGCACTCGCACAAGGCCTTCGCGGTGGCGCTCGGGGGCCATGGGGGGCGGACCCCCACGCGCGTGGCGTGCCTGGATCAGGCGGCGCGGCCCGACGAGTCGGTGTTCTGGATGGAGTTCCAGGGCCGCGAGGTGGTGTGCGCCGGGTGGGGCATCTCCGGCGAGGTGTCGTGGCGGGCCGGGCAGCCGTGGGGCCTGGGCGCGCTGCCGCGGCCGTCGGAGCCCGGGCCCGTGGAGGCGGGCTACTGAGCATGGCGGAGCCGAAGTGGACCCTCTGGCCCCGGGAGTACCTGCGCCACTTCCAGCGCAAGCCCTCCTTCCGGTTCGTCGCGCTCACGTGGGGCTCTCGGGGGGATGTGCAGCCCTTCGTCGCCCTCGGGGCCGAGCTCGTTCGCAGGGGGCACCGGGTCGTGCTCGCGGCACGCGCGCCGTTCCGCTCCTTCGTCGAGGAGCACGGGCTCGACTTCTTCGAGCTGGAGGAGGACGGCACCGAGGAGCTGATGCACGCCCTCGCGAGCAGCGACGGGGGGCCGGACGGGGTGAAGCTCTTCGTCTCGTGGACCCGGCGCATGGTGCCGCCACAGTTCCGGCAGTTCTGGAAGGCGACCGAGGGGGCCGACGTCCTCCTCAACAACGCCGCCTTCACGGGCCCCGCGCTTCATGTCGCCGAGCGGCGCGGCCTCCCCATCTTCCAGGCCTTCTTCGATCCGGGCTTCATCCCGACGCGGCGCTATTGCGTCTCCGACAACCGCATCCAGGAGCGCGGCGCGCTCGTCAACCTCGCCACGACCCGATTGAAGAACCTCGCCAGCGGGCTCTTCACGTGGGACCTGGTGAACGCGTGGCGGAGGGAGCACCGGTTGCCGGTGGACCTCCTCGGCGAGTTCCACCGCCCCGGGCTCCTCTACCGGTTACCGGTGTTGGCGGCGTGGAGCCGCGAGCTCGTGGAGCGGCCCGACGACTGGCCCGACTGGTTCGTCCAGACTGGCCGCTGGCGCTCCCCGACGCAGCAGCAACCCGACGCGCGATTGCAGGACTTCATCGCCGCGGGAGCACCCCCCGTCTACATCGGGTTTGGGAGCTGGGGCGTGCACGACAGGACGGCCGTGACGGACATCCTCCTCGAGGCCCTGCGCGTCATGGGCCAGCGGGGAGTCCTCCACCGCAACACCGTGGACGGGCGGAGCGCATTTCCGGCGAACGTGTACGTGGATGACAACCTGCCGCACGACTGGCTCTTCCCCCGGGTGAGCGCGGTCGTGCACCACGGAGGCGCCGGGACGACGGGGGCCGTGGCCACGGCGGGCGTGCCCTCGGTCATCATTCCCGCCTTCTTCGCACAGGACGTCTGGGGACACCTCGTGCGGCAGAAGGGCATCGGGACGATGCTGTCACGGCGAGCGCTGGGCGTGGACAGCCTGATCGCGGCACTCCGGGACGTGGAGCAGCCGCACGTCCGCGAGCGGGCGAAGGCACTCGGCGCCCGCGCCAGCACCGAGGGCGCCGAGACGCACGCCGCGGATGAGATCGAGCGGCGCCTGAGGGAAGCGCTGGGGTAGAGCAACAGCCGCTCAGAAGCGCCCGGACACCATGACACCGCCCAGGTTGCCGGACACCTGCATCGACACGCCCGTGTTCCGCGACTGGGGCTCCGGCTGGCGCCCGTGCAGCAGCAGGGGCACGCCCACGCCGAAAAGGGAGCCCGCCACCGCGCCCGTCAGCACGTCCGTGAGGTAGTGCTTGTCCGCGCCCATGCGCAGCAGCCCCACCGAGGTCGCCACCGGCAGGCCCACGGCCCAGATGAGCCAGCGATTCTTGTACCCGCGCAGCTCGGACACCGTGCCCGCCGCCGTCACGAGCGAGAAGGCCATGGCGGTGTGCCCGCTGTAGAAGGACAGGTTGTTGTCGGTGGGGTGCTCGGTGAGGAGCTTCTGGTCCTCGGGCAGCCGGTGGACGAAGGGGCGCTCACGGCCCACGGCGAACTTCACCACCTGGTTGGTCAACTGGCTCACCACGAACGACTCCAGGATGATGGCGGCATCCTCCGCGAAGTAGCGCGTCGGCGCTCCACTCCCCGAGGACAGCAGGTACTGCGCCCCGAACACGCCCACCGGCAGCACGCCGAAGTCCACGACGTTGCTCCACGTGTCCCAGCGCTTGCGGCCCTCGGCCGTCTCCGCCCCGAGGTTGCGGCCCCACGCATCCAGCCCGTTCAAGGTGTCGGTGCCGTCGGCCGAGCGGTCGCACCACTTGCACCTGTCGGGGGCGAGCTTCTCCTTGAAGAGGGCCTCACTGCCCACCCACAGCAATGCGCCCGCGCCTGTGATGGCCGCGTCCCGCCCCCAGTTGAACTTGAGCGCGTGGAGCGTCGGCGTGTCGGAGGCCTGCTGGGCGGCCGGGAGGGCCTCGGCGGAGACCGGGGAGGAGGCGACCAGGGAAGCGAGTGCTAGAAAACAGAGGGCGGAGGGCATGGCATCGAGCATAAAAGCGGCTTCCGCCTCGTTCTAGAATCCTCTGCCCCGTATGTCTGACGCCCGTCGAACCCTCCAGGTCTTCTCCGACAACGGTCGCCGTCAGGCGGCCCTACGTGCCGTCCGGAGTTCGGCCGGGCTCGTCCGAGGGGACTCCTTCTTCACCTGGGATGGCTTCCTGGAGGCCCTCGGTGGAGCCCGAGAGCTGGGCCGGCGCCCGTGCTCGCCCCTCACCGCGCGCACCGTGGTGGCCTCGCTCGCCCAGGGACTGGGCGACACGCCCTTCGGCGACTTCGTCCACGAGCCCGCCTTCGCCCGTGCCGCCCTGGACGTGCTGCTGGACCTCAAGGCGGGCCGGCTCTCTCCGCGCGAGCTGCAGGATGCCCTGGAGGTGCTCCCTCCCGAGCGGCGCAACCGCGTCCGGATGCTCGCCCTCCTGCACCACGCGTATGAGCAGAAGATGGCCGAGCTGGGCCTCGCGGACCGCGAGGACGTGGTGCGCGGGGCGCGCGAGGCCCTGGAGCGAAACGCCTGGCCCGCGGCCTGGGACGACGTGGGCACCCTCGTGCTGCACGGCGTCTATGACGTCCGGCCCTCGGGGTTGGAGCTGCTGATGGCCCTGGCGGCTGCCTGCGCCGCGCGCAAGGTGACCCTGCGCGTAGAGACGCCGGTGGGCGGCTCGCCGGTGGCGGACGCGGCCCTGGCGGCCCTCTTCCGCGCCTTCGAGAACCGGGGCGAGGCTCTCCCCCACGTGGACCTCTTCAAGGCGGACGTCACCTTCGAGTCTCGCCCCATGCTGGAGCTCGGCCGCCACCTCTTCTCGCCCCACGCGCGCAAGGACGTGCTCCAGGGCGCGGTGGAGGGCCTGCGGATGTGGAGCGCCGGAGCGGCCCGCGACGAGGCCCGCCTCATCGCCCGGGACGTGCGCCGGCTGGTGTCGGACGGAGTGCCGCCCGGGAGCATCGCCGTGGCCTGGCGCGACCTGGGGCCGGAGGTCCGCTGGGTGGCGGATGCCTTCGCGGAGCTCGGTGTCCCCGTGCGCCTGCCCTGGGGCGAGCCGCTCGCGCTGACGGGCCCGGTGCGCCTCGCGCTGGACCTGCCCCTGCTCGTGGAGGACGGCTTCCCCGCCGAGCGCGTGGCGGAGCTCGTCTCCAGCCGCTACGCGCCCGCGCTCTCCCGGGGCGCCCCCGAGGCTCCGGCGACGCTCCTCACGCTCGCGGCCGTCCGGGACGACCGGCTGGGCGCGACGCGCGGGAAGGGCGCCTATGACCTCCGCCTGGAGGCCCTGGCGAAGCGTCTGGAGCCGATGCCGGAGCAGGTGCGCCCGAGGGAGCAGCGGCGCGCCCACGAGGCCCGCGTGCTGCGCGAGCGGTGCCTCTTCCTGCTGGAGTCCTGCCGCCGCATTCCGGAGCAGGGGCGTGCCTCGGAGCTGCTCGCCGCGTGGTGGCAGGTGGTGCAGCGGCTCGGGTTGTTGGACTCGGAAGGCGCGATGGAGGCGCACGCGGACGAGGGCCTGGGCACACTCGCGCTGGAGGCCCGGGCCCGGGACGATGCCGCGCGGGTGGCGCTCACGATGCGGGTGCGGGAGCTGGAGCGGACGCTCGCGGCGGTGGGGGGTGGGCCCCGGTTGCGGCGGCGCACCTTCGGCCGCTGGTTGCAGGATGTGATGCGGGACGTGCACCTGCCCGCGCGCGGGCCCACGCTGGGCGCCGTGGAGGTGCTGGACGTCCGCGAGCTGGAGGGGCGCACCTTCGGGCACGTCTTCCTCGGGGGCGTGGCCGAGGGCCGCTTCCCGGGCCGCGAGGAGCCCAGCCCGCTGCTGGGGGACTCCGAGCGCCACTCCCTCAACAAGCACCTGAGCCGGGACGTCTTCCGCCTCACCGGTGGCGAGTTCGAGGACCGGGCGCAGTGGCGTCTCACCGAGGATCGGCTCCTGTTCGCCAGCGTCCTGGCCACCGCGGAGCAGTCGGTGAGCCTGTCCTTCTCGGTGGAGGGGCCGGGCGGGCAGGAGCAGGGGCCCTCCGCCTTCCTGGAGGAGGTCCGGCGGCTGACGGGCGAGACGTGGACGGCGCGCTCGCTGCCGGCCATCGCGCCGCTCGACGAGGTGCTCACGGAGTCGGAGCTGCGCCAGCGCGTGGTGCTGGAGTCGCTCGCGATGGAGAAGCTGCGCGTCTCCGCGCCGGATCCGGCCCGCAACCTGCTCAAGCGTCGCTTCGGGGACGCGCCGTGGCTCGCCGCCGCGCGCGAGATGGTGCAGGTGGAGCTCGAGCGGCTGCACTTCTTCGGAGACGCGGGGAAGCGCGCGGGCCGCTACACCGGCGTGGTGGACGACCCGGCCCTGGGCGAGGCGCTCCGGGAGGCCTTCCGCTTCGACGCTACGCGTCCGCTGTCCGCCTCGGCGCTCGCGCGCTTCGGCAACTGCGGCTTCCAGGGGTTCCTGTCCTACGGGCTGAAGGTGCCCGAGCCGGAGCAGCCGGGCGAGGAGTTCGACCGCCGGGGGCAGGGCATCTTCTGGCACCGGGTGCTGGAGGAGTTCTTCAAGCGGCTCAAGGAGCGCAACCTGCTGGGCATGGGCCTCGACGAGATCCCGGAGCCCTTCCTGGATACGGTGCTCGACGAGGTGCGGGCGCACTTCGAGCAGCGCCACTACGTGGGCCACCCGGCGCTGTGGCGTCTGGCGCGCGAGCGGGCGAAGAACATGGTGCGCCGCATCCTCCTGGACGAGCGGCGGGGCCTGCCCTTCGAGCGCTTCAGCCCCTCGGGCTTCGAGCTGCGCTTCGGGCCTCGCAACCCGGCCGAGGGCTGGAACGAGGTGACGCTGAAGGTGGGCGAGGACGTCATCCACTTCGAGGGCACCATCGACCGGCTCGACATGGGCGCGGGGCAGGTGGGCGTCATCGACTACAAGTCCGGCAAGCTCTCCCGGTCGGAGCTGAGGAAGAAGCTGCTCGACTCGGACTTCCAGCTTCCCCTGTACCTGTACGCGGCGCGGGCCAGTGGGCACCGCGACACACGTCAGGCCGCGTGGTTCTCGCTGCGCACGGGCGAGGTCATCCACCTGTCGGAGGTGCTGGAGAAGGACGCGGTGGAGTTGGAGGACCTGCTGTCCACGGAGCCACAGGTGCGGGCGAAGCTGGCGGCGGAGGCGAAGCCGAACCTGGCCAACGCGGTGGAGGCGCTGGTGCGGACCGTGAGGGCAGGGGAGTTCGCCATGAGACCGAAGGACTGCGGGAGCTGTGGCTACCGCCCCGTGTGCCGCATCACCGAGCGACGGCTCGTGGAGGAGGAGGGTGCCCGTGAGTGACACCTCCCTGCTGGCGCTGGAGAAGAACCTCGCCCTGATGGCGGGTGCCGGCGCGGGCAAGACGTACAGCCTGGTGACGATGACGCTGCACCTGCTGGCCGGCGCGCGCGCGGGGGCCGAGCCCCTCAAGCCCTCGCGGCTGTGCATGGTGACGTTCACCGACAAGGCCGCCGCGGAGATGCGCTCGCGCGTCCGGGCCCGCCTGGACACGCTCGTGCAGGCCGAGCCGAAGGCCGTGCTGGAGCCCGAGCTGCGGGCCTCGCTCGAGCGGCTGGGCCAGCCCTTCCCGGCACGGGACACCTGGCGCGCCTTGCGCGAGAACCTCGGCGCGGCCTCGGTGGGCACCTTCCACTCGCTGTGTGGCCAGTTGCTGCGCCGTGCGCCGCCGGGCTCGGGCGTGGACTCCTCCTTCGAGGTGCTCGACGAGCTGGAGGCCCGCTCGCTGGTGACGGACGTGTGCGAGCGCGTGGTGCTCGAGGCCCTGGAGGCCGGTGACGCGGGCGTGCGCGAGCTGTGCCAGGAGCTGACCTTCTCCGGCTCGGACTTCACCGAGGGCTTGGTGTCCTCGCTCGTCGCCGTCTACGGCAAGCTGCGCGAGGAGGGCCTGCGCGCGGCGGACGCCCGCATCTCGAAGGTGGAGGAGGCGCGCGCCGGGCTGGAGAAGCTCGTCGAGCGGTGCCGGAAGCTGTGCGACACCGTGCGCGAGCTGGACGTCAAGGGAGAGTGGAGCGTCCTGCGCGAGTCGCTCGAGGCCTCGCTGAAGGGCCTCACGCCGGAGAACTGCTTCGAGCCCGAGCGGCTCCCCTCGCTCAAGGCGGCCTTCCTGGAGGACGGCCGCGACGTGCGCCGGCTGAAGAAGGAGCCGGGCAACTCGATGAAGGAGCTGTACTGGAGCCTCTTCGGGAAGAGCGACGGCTCGGTGATGCGGCTGGAGGATGCGTACGCCGGCTGGCGCACCGCGCCCTTCGAGGCCTCGTTCCGCTCGCTGCTCACGCAGGTGGAGGCGCGCCATGAGGAGGAGTTCGTCCGGCGCAACGCGCTCGACTTCACCGCGCTGCTGGTGAAGACGCGCGACCTGCTGCGGGACCTCCCCGACTTCCGCCGTCAGGTGCAGGAGCGCCTGGGCGTGCTGCTGGTGGACGAGTTCCAGGACACCAACCGCCTGCAGCTCGAGCTGGTGCTGTTGCTGGCCGAGAAGCGCGAGGGCGGCCCGCGCCCGCTGCGTCCGGACGAGAACCTGGTGGAGGCGCTCCCGCTGGAGCCCGCCTTCCTGTGCGCGGTGGGTGACCGCAAGCAGTCCATCTACGAGTTCCGCGGCGCCGACGTGTCCGTCTTCGAGGTGCTGGCGAAGAAGATCGAAGCCGAGGGCGGCGCCCGCGACTTCCTCCAGCACAACCGGCGCTCGGTGCCGCCGCTGCTCGGGTTCTTCAACCAGGCCTTCGCGGGCGTGCTGGTGGCGGGCGAGGGTGGGGCGCGCCCCTACGAAGTCGTCTACGACCCCGAGGGCGATGACCTGCTGCCGGTGCGTGCGGCCCTCGTGCCCGCTCCGGTGGTGGAGCGGCTGCAACTGGACGACGAGGAGCTCTCCACGGGGGAGCTGCGGCTGGCGGACGCGGAGTCGGTGGCGAAGCGGCTGAAGGTGATGCTGGCCCCGGGTGCCGAGCCCTGCATCGCGCGCGAGGACGGCGAGGGCTTGCGCCCGGCGCGTGGCGGCGACGTGGCCATGCTCTTCCGGACCTTCACGCACCTGGAGGTGTACCGGCAGGCCCTCATCCGCCACGGCATTCCGCACCGGGTGCTGCGCGGGCGCGGCTTCTATGGAGCGCAGGAGGTGCTGGACCTGGCCTCGCTGCTGTCGCTGCTGGCGGACCCCGAGGACACGCTCTCCTTCGCGGCGGTGCTGCGCTCGCCGCTGGTGGGGCTGTCGGACGCCTCGCTCTTCCGGCTCGCCGGGCCCGAGGGCCTCTCCCTGCGTGAAGTGGAGAGCCGGGGCACCTCCGGCCTGGAGGGGCTGCCCGACGGGGAGCGCATGCGGCTGGAGCGCTTCCTCGCGGTGCTGCCGGTGCTGCGGCGCGAGCGGGACCGGCTCGGTGTGCGCGCCCTGCTGGGCGTGGCGCTGGAGGAGACGGGCTACCGCGAGGCGCTCGCGGGGACTCCCTACGCGGAGCAGGCGAGCGCGAACGTGGAGAAGCTGCTCGCGCTGGCGGGCCGGCGCGACGAGCGTGGCACGGGTGGGTGCGTGAGCTTCGCCCGCGAGCTGCAGCGGCTGGCCAACGAGGACCCCACCGAGGCCCAGGCGGATCTGCTGGAGGCGGGAGACCCGCGCGCGGTGCAGCTCCTCACCATCCACCGGGCCAAGGGCCTGGAGTGGCCCGTGGTGGTGGTGCCAGCGCTCGGCGGCATGCGGCGCTTCACCAGCGGGCGGGCCCTCTTCGAGCGCACCCATGGCCTTTGCCTGCGCCCGTGGCTGCCGGACAGCCTCGACAAGTACCGCTCCCCTCGCTTCGACGAGGTGAAGGACGAGCTGAAGCGGCGCGAGACGGCCGAGTACCGGCGCGTGCTGTACGTCGCGCTCACCCGCGCCAGGGACAGGCTCATCCTCTCGGGGGGCGAGGAGCGCGGCGCCTCCGACTCGTGGTGGTGTCTGCTCGACGCGCGTCTGAGCGAGGACACGCGGCTGCGCGGGCTCGTCGAGGACCTGGACGTGGAGACGCTGCCTCCGCCCGCGGAGTCGGACGGGCTGGAGGACGTGGACCCGTTGGAGCAGGAGGCCCGCGTCGAGTCCGCGGTGCGGCGCGTCCACGAGGCCATGGCGCCGGCGGCGCCCGAGGTGTCGGTGGTGGGCACCGAGGCCGTGCAGGACTTCGCCACCTGTCCGCGCCGCTACCGCTATGTGCACGGGCTCGGCCTGCGCGCGCAGGGTGCCCCCTGGGAAGCCCCGCCGCGCGAGTCGCTGCCCTACCTCGAGCGGGAGTCCTGGGGCTCACCGGCCCCGAGCCCCGCCAGTCGGGCGCTGAGCCTCCTGCGGGTCGTGGATTTCCGTGTCGCACAGGCCCCCGCCCCCGAGCGGCGCGCGCACCTGGAGACGCTCGTGCACGGGGCGGGCTGGGACGAGGGCGAGGACGGCGTCGAGAAGGCGCTCGCCACCGTGGAGCGCTTCCTGGGCACCGCCTTCGCTCGCCGGCTGGCGGCCTCTCCGACGACGAGCGTGCATCGCGCGCTGCCCTTCGTGCTGGCGCTGCCGGGGAGCGAAGCCGCGTCCCTCGAGGGCGAGGTGGACCTGCTCTGGGAGACGCCGACGGGGGAGGCGCGGGTGGTGGCCTTCAAGCCGGGCAAGCGACACCCGCGGGGCGCCGAGGCCCACGCCGAGTCCCTGTCGGCCCTGCTGCTGGCCTCCCGGCGGCTGGTGCGCGAGGGCGTCTCCGTGCAGGTGGGCGTGGCCTTCCTGGGCGAGGACGTCCCGGAGCCGGAGTTCCCCTCGCTGCCCACGGATCTGGGCACCATCGCCGAGCGCCTCCGGGCGGCGGCGCGGGCCCTGGTGGTGGCGGATGTGGGTGGCAGGTGGCCGGGCAAGGAGCGGGCCGTTTGCGAATCACTGGGCTGTGGCTTCGCGGAACACTGTCACGCCGGCCCCCGTGCGTGCTAAGCGGGCCCCACTATGCCGAACGTCGTCGTCATCGGAGCGCAGTGGGGAGACGAGGGGAAGGGGAAGGTCGTGGACCTGCTCACCGAGCACGCCCAGGTGGTCGTGCGCTTCCAGGGGGGCAACAACGCCGGCCACACCCTGGTGGTGGGGGGCCAGAAGACGGTCCTGCACCTCATCCCCTCGGGCATCCTCCACGCGGGGAAGACCTGCGTCATTGGCAACGGGGTGGTGGTGGACCCCGCGGTGCTGGTGAAGGAGCTCGACGCCCTCAAGGAGCGCGGCTTCCTCAAGGATGACTCACACTTCCTCATCTCGGACAACGCGCACGTCATCTTCCCGTGGCACAAGCTGCTGGACTCCTACCGGGAGAAGGCCCGGGGCGTGGGCGCCATCGGCACCACGGGGCGCGGCATCGGCCCGGCCTATGAGGACAAGGTGGCCCGTCGCGGCATCCGCGTGCGCGATCTGCTCAACCCCGAGCGGCTCCGCAAGCGCATCGACGAGCGGCTCCCGGGCGTGCGCGATGAGCTGCGCGAGCTGTGCCGCGCCGCCAATGAGCAGCCCCCCGAGCTGGACGCGCAGAAGTTCCAGGACGACTTCACCACGCTGGGCGAGCGGCTGCGGGCCCACGTGACGGACGTGTCGCTCTACCTCTCGGGCCAGGTGCAGCGCGGGGCGCGCATCCTCTTCGAGGGGGCGCAGGGCACGCTGCTGGACGTGGACCACGGCACCTACCCGTTCGTCACCAGCTCCAACTGCGTGGCGGGCAACGCGGCGGTGGGCTCGGGCCTGGGCCCCACGGCGATCGACAAGGTGATGGGCATCAGCAAGGCCTACACCACGCGCGTGGGCGGCGGACCGTTCCCCACGGAGCTGACGGACGAGACGGGCGAGCGGCTGCGCAAGGTGGGTGACGAGTTCGGCGCCACCACGGGCCGCCCGCGCCGCTGCGGCTGGCTGGACGGCGTGGTGCTGCGCTACGCGGTGCGCGTCAACGGCCTGTGGGGCATGGCGCTCACCAAGATGGACGTGCTCTCCGGCCTGAAGACGGTGCAGATCTGCAACGCCTACGAGCTGGACGGCAAGCGCATCACCGAGCTGCCCGGGGACTACGAGGACCTCGCCCGCGTCAAGCCCATCTACGAGACGATGCCGGGCTGGGACGAGAAGCTCGCCGGGGTGCGCACCTTCGACGAGATGCCGGAGAACGCCAAGCGCTACGTGCGCCGGGTGGAGGAGATCTGCGGCGTGCCCGTCGTCTGCATCTCCGTGGGCGCCGACCGCGGCGAGACGGTGCTGCTGCAGAACCCCTTCCGGAGCTGAGGCGTTTCGGACACTCCGCTGAGGAACTCCGAACATTCGGAGTTCCCAGGAAG
>NZ_DASVSO010000869.1:0-4282 GCF_036388035.1 Archangium sp. | reverse complement strand
CAGCGCACACGCCAGCCCCGACCGACCTCCTGGTCGCACTTTTCAAAAACCTGTCCGACAGTCGGACAGGTTTTTCAAAACCGAGCCCGGCAGACCCCCCCACGATTCGCCAACGCCCCTGAGTGAGCCTCGGGCGCTCAGCGCTTCCGGGCCAGCACCGCCAGCGTCACCGTGGCCTTCGACACGAGCTTCTCCTCGCCTCGGGCCACGGCGTACACCTCGGACTCCACCACGGACAGCGTGCGTCCGGCGCGCAGCACCCTCGCGCGGCACCGGAGCTCCTCGCCCACCGCCGCTTGAAGCAGGTTCATGGTGAAGCCCGTCGTCAGCACCAGCTGGTCCGCGGCGATGAGCGAGCCCGCCGCGGAGCCTCCGGTGTGGTCCGCCATCGTCGCCTGCACGCCCATGTGGATGACGTCGTCCTGCTGCAGGTGCCGGGGTCGCACCGTCAGCCGCGTCTCCACCTGTCCGGGCGTGACGCGGACCAGCTCGTAGCCCACGTCCGTGACGAACGCCGCCTTGCGGAAGATGTCCTCCACCTGCCGGACATAGTCCGGGTTCCTCGGTTCCATCGGGCTCGCGACTACTTGATGAGCGACATCCAGCCGTGGCGGTCCGCCACCGTGCCGTACTGGATGCCGGTGAGGGTGTCGTAGAGGCGCTGGGAGACCTCGCCCACCTTGCCGTCACCGATGCGCAGCTCGCCGTCCGAGAAGCCCAGCCCGCCCACCGGCGATATGACCGCCGCGGTGCCCGTGCCGAACACCTCGCGCAGCTCGCCCTTCTTGTGCGCCTCGCGCAGCTCGTCGGTGGACAGCCTGCGCTCGCTCACCTTCATCCCCCAGTCGCGCAGAATCTGCAGCGCGCTCTCGCGCGTAATCCCCGGCAGGAAGGTGCCTTCCAGCGGCGGGGTGATGATCTCCTCGCCGATGCGCACGAAGAGGTTCATCGTGCCCACCTCCTCGATGTAGCGGTGCTCGAGCGCGTCCAGCCACAGCACCTGGGCGTAGCCGCGCTTCTTGGCCTCCATCGACGCCTTGAGGCCCGCCGCGTAGTTGGCCGCCGCCTTCGCGCCACCCAGGCCCCCGGGCGCCGCGCGCGTGTGCTCCTGCTCCACCCAGATGCGCACCGTCTCGGCGCCGCCGGCGAAGTAGCTGCCCACCGGGCTGAGGATGACGAAGAAGATGTACTTGTCCGCCGGCCGCACCCCGAGGAAAGCCTCGGAGGCGATCACCGTCGGCCGCACGTACAGCGACGTGCCCGGGGCGCTGGGCACCCACTCGGCGTCCACCTTCACCACCGCTTCAATCGCCTCGCGCGCCACCTCGACCGGCACCGGCGGCATGCTCAGCCGCTCGCAGCTCGCCGCCAGACGCTTGCAGTGGTCGGTGATCCGGAAGGCGCGCAGCTGCCCGTCCTTGCCGCGGAACACCTTGGAGCCATCGAACACCGCCTGCGCGTAGTGCAGCACCGAGGCGCCCGGGTCCAGGCCCAGCGGCCCGTACGGGAGGATCCGCGCCTGATGCCACCCGCGCTCCGGCGCGTACTCCATCCGGAACATGTGGTCGGTGAAGTACTTGCCGAAGCCGAGTCCCTCGTTGGAGGGCTTGGACTTCAGGGTGGCGGTGCGCTGGGTCTCGATGGGCAACATGCTTCGGCTCCTCGTGCAGAGGGGACGGGGTGCTCTTCCGTCCGGGGCCCGGGCCTGCCCCAGTGGCTCGCGCTTCTCCCGTCGATTGAGGGTGACAATCCCCGGGAAGAATCGAGACAATGAGTTACGTTGCGTGCCGTATTCCGTCAAGTGTATCGATTGTCACCATGACAAGTTGGATGCCGGAGCTCCGGGGACGCAGCGGGCCGTTGTACCGGGCCATCGCGGACGCGCTCGCCGAGGACATTGACGCGGGGCGTCTGGCCCCCGGCACCCGACTGCCCACGCACCGGGAATTGGCCGAGCGGGTGGGCGTCACGGTGGGGACGGTGACGCGCGCCTACGCCGAGGCGGAGAAGCGCGGCCTCCTGAAAGGCGAGGTGGGCCGCGGTACCTATGTGAGGGACCGCGAGGTGCCCGCGCACATGCCCCTGCCGATGGACACGGGGGACGACGCGCCGGTGGAGCTGGGCATCAACGCCCCCGCGACGCCCGAGGGGGATCCGGCGAGTCAGGCGCTCCGACGCTCGCTGGAGGAGCTGGGCCGCTCGGCGCGCCTGGCGGAGCTGCTCGCCTACCAGCCGGCGGCGGGTCCTTATACGCACCGCGTCGCGGGCGCGGCGTGGGCCTCGCGCTTCGGGCTGCAGGCCAGGCCGGAGCAGGTGGTGGTGTGCGCGGGCGGGCAGCACGCCATGGAGGTGGCGCTCGCGGCGATGACGAAGCCCGGGGACACGCTCGTCACCGAGGCGCTCACCTACCCGGGGCTCAAGGTGCTGGCGCGGCGCTTCCAGTTGAGGCTGCAGGGGCTCGCCATGGACGCGCAGGGGCTGGTGCCCGAGGCCTTCGAGGCGGCGTGCCGGGGCGGTGGGGTGCGGCTGCTCTACACCCAGCCCACGTGCCACAACCCGACGGGGGCGGTGCTGCCGGAGGAGCGGCGCAAGCGCATCGCCGAGGTGGCGCGCAAGTACGGGGTGCTGGTGCTGGAGGACGACGCGTACGGGCTGCTGCCGGAACGTCGGCCACCGCCACTGGCCGCCTTCCTGCCCGAGGCCAGCTACTTCATCGCCGGGGTGTCCAAGCTGCTCACGCCAGGGCTGCGCATCGGCTACCTGGTGGCACCGGCGCGGGCGCGGGGCGAGCGGCTGGCCGAGGAGGTGGGGCTGGCCTCGCTGATGACGACGCCGCTGATGGCCGAGGTGCTGGCGGGCTGGGTGGAGGACGGCACGGCGGACGACCTGGTGGTGCGCCAGCGGCAGGAGGTGGGCGAGCGGCTGGAGCTGGCGCGAGCGGTGCTCGGGAGCGAGGCGCTGCGGGTGCGCGGGGTGCCGCTGTACCACCTGTGGCTGGGGCTGCCGGAGGGACGGCGCAGCGAGGAGTTCGTGGCACAGGCGCGGCGGGCCGGGGTGTCGGTGACGTCGGGGGATCTGTTCACCGCGGGGCCGGGGCCGGTGCCGTCGGCGGTGCGGGTATGCATCGGCGCGCCGCGCACGCGCGCGCAGTTGGAGCGGGGCCTGCGGCGGCTGCGCGAGGTGCTCGACGCCGGGCCCGAGCCCCTGGCCGCCATCGTGTGAGGGGCCTCCCGGCCGCGTTTCGCGCGAACCTGTCCACTAAGTGTACAGGTTGGCGAAGACCGCGCCCGGCACCTCAGGGTTGGAGCGAGGTGGGCGGCGGCTCCTTCTTTCCCACGGGGAAGTAGCACTTGCCCTCGTACTCGGCGGTGCTCCGGGGACAGGGGGGGCGCGCTTCGAGGGTGACCCAGCAGCCACCGCGAATCTCCACCTCGGTGCCCTTGAGACACGGCGGCTTCTGCTGCTGCTTGAAGGGGGTCTCCGGCATGGGGTAGCCGATGCCCCGCGGCGCGGCGTCCCGCCCGGCGGTGAAGGCGATGGGCTCGTCGAGCACGGCCTCGGCCACCCGGGGACTTCGCTGCGTCCCGGCGGGCTCGGGAGGACGTGGCCAGAAGGCCAGCGCGAGCCGCACCGCCACGGCGACTCCGGCTCCCGCGAGCAGCCAGGGCCCATGTGCGAGCAGTCGCCTCGACCAGGCGCCCCGAGGCTTCCGGGTGAGGTGGGCATGCACGTCCATCCGGTCCTTGGGGCGCAGGTGCCCCAGCGTGCCCTTGAGCAGATCGAACATCAGGGGCAGGTCGTGGACGGCGGGAGCCTCCGCGGCCGACGCGTACTCCACCTCGATGGCGACGCAGGGGGGGAACACCCCGCTCGTGGCGCGCACCGTCCAGGCCGAGCCCGAGCACCACGTGTCCGCTCGCCCTGGCGCCAGCACCACGGCGAAGGCCCCCGTCTCGAGGTTGTGCGCCTCGTAGAGGCGCCCCAGGTGCGCGCCGAGGTCCCAGGAGCGCTTGCCCACGAGGTATGGCCCCAGCCTGCCACCGCTCCATGAAGGTGTGTCGCCCATCCCTGTCTCTCCCGCGAAGTGCTCCGAGCCAGCTTACCCGGTCATCGGACGCTCCACGCCAAGGGTGCGCCGTCCTCCGGTCTCCCGAGCCATGGCGGTGGTGGCTGTCCGTCCCTACCTGGGATGTCAGACGGCCGGGTAGACTGGGGGAGTCGGGATGGGGCCCCGTCCCGTCGGTGTTGGAACCACCAGGAGGCGACAGATGGGGAAGGGGAA
>NZ_DASVSO010000868.1:0-2875 GCF_036388035.1 Archangium sp. | reverse complement strand
CGCTGCCCATCCCCCATGCGGTGCGCATCATCGCCGATGCCGCCGAGGGCCTGGCCTACGCTCATGCCAAGACGGGGTCGGATGGGGCGCTGCTCGGCATCGTCCATCGGGACGTGTCTCCGCAGAACCTGCTCGTCACCTACGACGGGGTGGTGAAGGTGGTGGACTTTGGTATCGCCAAGGCCGCCACCCGCGAGAGCCAGACCGTGGTGGGCCAGGTCAAGGGCAAGGCGGCGTACATGTCGCCCGAGCAGGCGCGCGGCGAGCCGCTCGACGCGCGCAGTGACATCTTCTCCCTGGGGATCATCCTCTTCGAGTTGGTCACCCGCTCGCGGCTGTTCCGTCACCCCGATCCGCTCGCCGCGCAGAAGGCCGTGGCCAGCGACGAGCCGATCCCCTTCGCGCACGACTTCCGCGCGGATGTTCCCGAGGCCCTGAGCCACATCATCGCCCGAGCGCTCGCGCGAGACCCTGCCCAGCGCTACCCCACCGCACGTCATTTCCAGGGAGCGCTGGAGGAGTGGTTGCGGAGCCAGCAGGCGGCCCCTGGCTCCGCCGAGCTGGCCAGCTACATGTCCCAGCTCTTCGCCGCGCGCATCCAGGAGCGGGCACAGCTCCTCAATGCGGCACGCTCCGGGGAGCTCTCCACTTCGGGCGTTCGCCGGGCAGTGCGCAGCTCCACGGGGGACTCGATGCCGGTGAGCGCGCTCCCGGTCGAGGAGGAGACCACGCTGGAGCAGCCCTGGAGCCAGCGCGTCAGGAAGCCGCTCGCCGGTGCCGCGGTGCTGCTGCTCCTGGTGGGCGCCGGAGCCTTCTTCTTCCTTCGTCCAGGAGAGCGGGGAGTGCCGCCCGTCCAGACCGGCACGCAGCCCGCGAGCCCACCCGCGGCTCCAGCACCGGCGGTCCTCACCATCGAGACGGATCCTCCGGGCGCGCTGATCATGGGGGACGGAAAGGAGGCCGGGCGTTCGCCGCTGACGCTCGACACGCTCGGACTGGGCGAGCACACGGTGTCCGCCGCGTTGGAAGGAAGGCGACAGGCGGAGCGTCAGGTGAAGCTGACCACCCCGGGCGAGCGGGCCATGATGCTGCTCGCGCTGGCCCCCGAGGTGGTGCCTCCTGTTCCGCCGAGCGGCCTGCCTGCTCCTGTCGAGCCTGCTCCCGCGGAACCCGCTGCCACCGAGCCCGCGGCCCGCCCGTCGAAGCGGGTGGCCATGGGTCGGTTGACCCTGGACACCACGCCCTGGACCCGCGTCTTCCTGCGTGGGCGGCGGTTGGGGGACACGCCGCTCATCGAGCTGGCTCTGCCCGCGGGGCAGCACCAGCTCAAGCTCGTCAACGAGGGGAAGAACATCTCCACCGTCATCGAGGTGGAGATCCGTCCCGGGCAGACCACGGCGAAGAAGCTGCGGCTGTGAACCCGTCGCGCCCCGGAGGCTCCAAAACCTTCGCGGAAACCCAGGAACCGGTAGCTCCATCGGCACCTGGTCGTTCTCGGCAAGTGGGATCGAAACAGAACTCAAAGTGGGCGACGAGTTCCTGGCCTGTCTCTCGGTGAGCGGCGTGGACACCGAGCAGCAGTTCCTCTACGTGGTCCTGCGCAACAACGACGGAAGGCCGCAGCCGATACAAAGATGAAATCCAACCCCAGGGGGACTCCAGTGATGACGGTAAGCGGTAGGAATGGAAGTGGGCCCGTGTCGCGCGGAGGGATGGCCGCGCTGTGGGCAGCGGCGATTCTGCTGATCTCGGGCGCCGCTCAGGCCCAGCCGGCGCGCGGCCCCGGCGAGCCGGTGGACGCGGCGGCGCGCGCGAAGATCGTGGATCGCGTCTCGGCGGCACTGAACGAGACCTATGTCTTCCCGGACGTGGCCAAGAAGATGGAGGCGAGCATCCGCCAGAAGCTGAAGGCGGGCGCCTACAACAAGATCACCCACTCGGCCGAGCTCGCTGAAGCGCTGACCCGCGATCTCCGCGAGGTGAGCAAGGACAAGCACCTGGGCATCCACTACGCGCCCGCGATGCCCCCGGGGATAGACCCTAACGGGCCTGGCGATCCGGCCGCCCGCGAGCAGCTCCACCGCGAGCTGGCGTCCGTGAACTTCGGCTTCGAGAAGGTGGAGCGGCTCGCGGGGAACGTGGGCTACCTGGACCTGCGTGGCTTCATGGGCGCCGAGCTGGCGGGCGAGACCGCCATCGCCGCCATGAACTTCCTGGCCAACTCCGAGGCGGTGATCATCGACCTGCGCAAGAACGGCGGCGGCGAGCCATCGATGGTCCAGCTCATCACCAGCTACTTCTTCGACAAGCCCACGCACCTCAACGGCTTCTACATCCGCAAGGGGAATACCACGCAGCAGTTCTGGACCTCGGCGCATGTGGCCGGCAAGCGGATGACGGGAGTTCCCGTCTATGTCCTCACCAGCCAGCGCACCTTCTCGGCGGCCGAGGAGTTCGCCTACGACCTGAAGCACCTCAAGCGGGCCACCCTCGTCGGTGAGACGACCGGCGGTGGGGCCCATCCCGTCGACGCCCAATTCCTTTCCGACGTGCACCTGCTGGCGTTCATCCCCTTCGGCCGCGCGGTGAACCCCATCACCGGCACCAACTGGGAAGGCACCGGCGTGGCGCCGGACATCCAGGTCCCCGCGGACAAGGCGCTCGAGACCGCCCATCTGGATGCGCTCGAGAAGCTGCAAGCCCAGGCCCAGGACGACGAGCGAAAGCGGCGGCTCGCGTGGTCCATCCAGAAGGTGGAGGCGCTCGCCAGGCCGGTGACGCTGACCGCCGAGGAGCTGAAGAGCTTCGCGGGGAGCTACGGACCGCGCGTGCTGCTCTACGAGAATGGCTCGCTCTGGTGGCAGCGGGCTGGGAG
>NZ_DASVSO010000867.1:0-4228 GCF_036388035.1 Archangium sp. | reverse complement strand
GGGTGTCGGCCCCCGCTCCCGCGCCAGCGCCCGCCGAGGAGGCGCTGGTGGGAGAGGGCACGCTCGTCATCGGCGGGCCCACCGGAGTCCGAGGCGAGGTGAAGCTGCCAGGGCGCGAGTTCGCTGAGTTCCCGCTCGTCGTGCGGAACTGGAAGGCGGGCCACCACACGCTGGAGTTCGTCTCCTCCGAGGGGGCGAAGGCGCGCTGTCCGGTGAAGGTGGTCCCCGTGCGCCGCACCGTGGTCGTCTTCGACGGCGCGCGCTGCACGGTGGGCTACCGCGACTGAGCCGCGCCCCACCGGCCCGGCTCGGTCGCCTGCTCAGCGTCCGGGCTGGCACGGAGGGGGTCTTCCCACGACTTCGTCTCCGCCGCCGGCTGCGTCGGGGGCTGTACCTCCGCGAGCCGCGTCTGGCCTAGACTGGCGCTCCCCCCGGCTTCGGACCCCCATGAACTGCTCGCACTGCGGCCAACCCATCCCCGACGCGACGTATGGCGTTTGTCTCGAGTGTGGCCATCCCATCGAGGGCGCGGGAGACGACGCCTCCAACACCGGAGACGAGGGCGCGGGCTCCGAGGACTACAACGCGGCCGACTATGGCACCGGGGACGAGTCCTACGCGGATGAGGAGCCCCCGCCTCCCTCGCCCTTCGAGCGTCTCTCGGAGGTGCTCGCCCTGGCGCTCGCCCCCGTCCGGGACGTGGCGGGGCAGATCGGCGACGCCATCGCGGGAGTGCTGGATGATCCGCGCCTGCGCTCGCGCCTGCCGGGTGGCTCGCTGTCGCTGCTCGGCCTGGGGCTGGTGGGGCTCGCCCTCCTGCTCTCGGCGTTGCCCTTCGTCCCGGGCATCGGCCTGCCGGGCTCGGTGGTGATGGTCCTGGGCGGCGTGCTGGTGGCCGTGAACGAGTGGCGCGTCATCTCCCAGCCGGGGGTGCAGGAGTTCCGCACCGAGGAGGCCCGCGCCCTGCCCTCGGCGCTGGAGAACCTCCCCGAGGAGACGCAGCACCCGGGCATCGCCCAGGCCTACGCCGCGCTCACCTGCACCCACGCCCTGCTGATGCTGGGCTTCGGGCCCGTCTCGCTGCTGTGGCTGCTCGCCGCGCTGGTGCTCGGCTACGAGCAGGGGCAGCGCTTCTTCGCCGCGTCCGAGGCGGACTACGACTACCTGTACGAGGGCAGCCTCCGCCAGCGCCTGAATCGCTGGGTGGTGGTGGGCGTCGTCGTGTGCTCCTTCTCGCTCCTGCTTCCCTGGGCCCGGAGCAGCACGGCGTTCCTCGGGGCCTCCGGCGGGGAGCAGCCGCTCGCGGCCTTCACCCAGTTCACCCTCCTGCTGCTCGCGAGCTTCGCCCTGCGGCAGCGCGGGTTGGCGTCGCTGCACCCCATCGTGCTCGTCATCATGGCCGTCTGGCTCACGATGTGGTTCTTCCTGATGATGAGCCCCTACACCGCGGGCCCCTGGGTCTTCATGCCCGGCCTGCTCACCCTCGACGCCGTCATCGTGCTCCACCTGGTGCAGCAGCGCCGGGGAGACCTGGAGGAGGGCTCGATGGAGGCGGCGGAGGAGCCGGCCTCGGACGTGGACTACCAGGGCTGAGGGCCGCCGGGTTCCGAGATGCTTCTTCCGCTCTCCCTCCTCGACCTGATTCCCGTGGGCACGGGCTCCACGGGCCCTCAGGCCCTGCGCAACAGCATCGACCTGGCGCGCAGGGCGGATGCGCTCGGCTACACGCGCTACTGGGTGGCCGAGCACCACAACACCCAGGGCCTGGCCAGCTCCGCGCCGGAGATCATGATCGGCCTCCTCGCCCGCGAGACCCAGCACCTGCGCGTCGGCTCGGGCGGAATCATGCTCCCGAACCACTCGCCCCTGAAGGTCGCGGAGAACTTCCTGACGCTCGAGGCGCTCTACCCGGGACGCATCGACCTGGGACTCGGGCGTGCTCCTGGGACGGATCGGGTCACCGCGCTGGCCCTTCGCCGATCCGTGGAGGCGCTCGCCGCGGATGACTTCCCGCAGCAGCTCCAGCTCCTGCGCGCCTTCGCCGGAGAGGCCGAGTTCCCCGAGGACGACCTCTTCGCCCGAGTGCGGGCTTCACCGCCCGGGGTACCGCTGCCTCCCATCTGGCTGCTCGGCTCCAGCGACTTCGGCGCCCGGCTCGCCGCGACGCTCGGCCGGGGCTTCGCGTTCGCCTACCACTTCAGCCCGGACATGGCGCTGCCCGCCATGCACGCGTACCGGGACACGTTCCAGCCCTCCGAGTACCTCGCGCGGCCGTACGCCATCCTGGGCGTGTCGGTGGTCTGCGCCGAGACGGAGGAGCGCGCGGAGGAGCTCGCGCGGACGCATGACCTGCTGTGGGTCAACATCCGCAATGGCCGCACCGGGCCCATCCCCAGCCCCGAGGAGGCGCGCGCCTACCCGTATACCCCCTTCGAGTTGCAGCAGGTCCGCGCCTCGCGCTCGATGCTCGTCGTGGGCACCCCCGAGCGCGTCCGCGCCCGGCTTCTCGAGCTGGCCCGGCGGATGGAGGCGGACGAGCTGATGGTGACGTCGCACATCCACAGCCACGCCGAGCGCGTGCGCTCCTACGAGCTGCTCGCGCAAGCCTTCGAGCTGCCTCATCGCGGGTGAGGGCCTTCGTGGGCTGCGCGCTCACGGAACACGGAGGAGCACCCCTGAGTCCTTCGGCCCCGAGCGGCCTTTCCGTCATATGCTCCCGGGACCATGGCGAAAATCATCTTCCTGCCGCTTCCCGAGGCAGGACACATCTACCCGACTTTCGGTCTCGCCAGTCAGCTCACCGCCAGGGGGCATGAGATTGGTTACATGGCCCCGCCGGATGGGGAGGAGTTCCTGCGAGCCAGGAGCTGGCCCTTCACGCCCATCCTCGAGGACGTGCTCCCCAAGGGCCTGATGGCCGGGCTCGAGGCCAGGATGGGGGAGCCCGGGCTCCGTCTTCGAGAGCGGCTCAACCTCATCTCGGAATTCTTCAGCCGGGGCGCGGCGCGAGACGCGGAGGTGCTCTTCGGCTCCTCCTTCGAGGCGCGGCTCCGGGAGAGCCGGGCCGATCTGCTCATCGTCGACGCCACCTTCCCGATGCCGATCCTGGCCGCGCACAAGGTGAAGATTCCAGCGGTCCAGATCTGCGCCAACCTCCCGTTGCGCAGGGACCTGGCGGTACCGCCGTTGACGTCGGACCACATCCCGACGGGCACTGCGCTCTCCCGGTTGAGGATCCGCCTCCACTGGTGGTCGATTCACTTCGGCTCGGGCCTCCTCGGCGCGAGGAAGCTGCGCGCGCAGGTCCGGGAGTTCTTCCGCCAGCATCCGGACGCCGTGCCCGGGGACTTCCATGCCCATCTCCAGCTCGGGCCCAACCTGCGGATCCCCACGCTGGTCACCTGCGCTCCCGAGTTCGACTTCCCCCGGGACTCGAGCGAGGGCCTGCACTACCTGGGCCCGTGCGTCGATCTCTCGCGTCCGGAGGCGCCCCTGCCGGCGGAGCTCCCCTCGGGGGACGCGCCGCTGCTCGTGTGCTCCCTGGGGAGCCACGGGGACCGGGTGCGCGAGCACCGTGCCTTCTTCCAGGCCGTCATCGACGCGGTCGCCCGCAGGCCACAGTGGCGGCTGCTCATGGCGGTGGGGTCCCACCTGGGCGCGGCCTCCTTCGGCACGCCGCCACCCAACGTGGTGGTGGTGGACAAGCTGCCCCAGCTCTCCGCCCTGAAACGCGCCTCGCTGATGATCACCCACGGCGGCCTCAGCAGCGTGAAGGAGTGCATCTGCCTGGGCGTGCCCATGCTCGTGTACCCCCTCGTCTACGACCAGCCGGGGAACGCGGCGCGCGTCGTCCACCATGGCCTCGGGCTGAGGGGGAACGTCCGCCAGGCCTCGGCGGAGAAGATTGGCGCGCAGATCGACGAGGTGGCCGGCAACCCCGCCTACCGCGACCGCGTGCGGGCCCTGCAGCGCGTCTTCCTCGAAGCGGACGAGGCCGGGCGGGGCGCCGAGACGGTGGAGCGCCTGCTCCGAAGGTGAGTCCTGGCCCTCTCCCCGCGGGGAGAGGGCTCTCATGCTCACCGGGGCGTACCGCGGACGACCTGGCCTACCTGCGCTTCTGCTGCCAGGCGCTCACCTCGGGCATGGCGCGCTCGCGCAGCGCCACGTCCTGCGACACCCGCTCCAGCGTCTGCTCGGTGGCCTGCTTCGCCTCCTCCACCGGGTGGGC
>NZ_DASVSO010000866.1:0-2200 GCF_036388035.1 Archangium sp. | reverse complement strand
GTCTTCAGCCGCGCCAGCCGCTCGTCGAGGCGGGCCTCGTCGACCTCGCCGCCGCGCTGCTGGAGATGGTCGAGCGCCGCCTGGTCGATGACGAAGGTGTTCCGGCAGGCCGGGAGCGTGTCCGCGACCTGGCGGTAGAGCCCGTGCAGGGTGTCGGTCTCGAAGAAGGCCGCCACGGCCTCGCTGTCGCGGAGGATCCACTCCACCTGCTCGGCGGAGGACGTCTCGTAGATGGGGACGGTGACGGCCCCGGCCGCGAGGATGGCGAAGTCGAGCAGCACCCACTCGAGCCGCGTCTTCGACATCAGCCCGACGCGCTGCCCCGGCTCGACGCCGAGGGCGATCAACCCCCGGGCGAGCCGGCGCACCGTCTGGGCGACCTGCTCGGCGGTGAGTGACTCGAACCGGTCGCCGACGCGGTGCGAGAACATCGGCTTCGTCGGGTTGCGGCGTGCGTGCTCCAGCAGGGGCTGGAGCAGGTGCCCCTCCGGTGCGAGCGTGACCTGTCCCTGCCCCACGATCTCCTTCATCTGCGCGCTCCCACTCAGGATGACTCCTGGGCCTACCATGCTCCCGCGACCGCGCGGGCTCAGTGGTAAGAGGGGCCACTGTCGGACGTGTGACAGGGGGGCGGGCACGAAGTGCTCGCGGTGGACGATGCACCGCCGCTCCAGGGGCGAGGGACTACGGCCCACGGCCCACGTTCTTCTGGTAGCCGGACCCAGCTCGGAGCGAGGCGCAGGTGCGTGCTCTCTGCGCTACCGCTTCGAGAGGATGCGACCCTGCCCGTCGATGGCGTACTCGGCCCCGGCGTCAGGCACGATGAAGCCAGGAGCGCACTTCGACAGGTCCGGGGAGAGCAGGACGAAGAAGAGGTTGTCGTTGGCCTGCATCACGACCGTCCGATACGTGTCCCACCGGGCGAGACATTGGAACTCGGGTCCCTCCTGGTCCTCGGGCTTGATATGGGCGGGGAGATAGTCATTCATCGCCACCGAGAGGGCCTTCATCCTGGCCCCATCCAGGCGGACGCCACTTTCGTAGGAGTCCGGGAACCTGATGCTGGCTGCCTCCTCGGCTGGTGCCATCTGCGCCTTCTGGTACTTGTGATACCCAAGGCGCTCGATCAATACGCAGCCTGGAAGAACGCAGGTGGAGAGCAGAAGGGCAGGGAAGAGGAGTCTCATAAGCATCCAGGTTCGTGCATAGGAGGGGAGAAGATACGCGATGGTATTGGGCGGGGCGTATGCCAGTCCTCGCGTGGAGTGCCTCGTTGCTCCTGCTTGGGAGGCTTCCGCGATGTCAGTGCCTCGGACTACTCTGCGCGTACTGCGTCAGCAGGGGGACCTGAGAATGGCCGAGGAACGGACGTACCTGGAGCTGTCCGAGGACGGTGGCGGCTCGCACAAGTTCTACGAGGTGAAGCTGGAGGGCAACTCCCTCACCGTGCGCTATGGCCGCATCGGCGACAAGGGCCAGACGCAGGTCTCCAGCTTCCCGACCCCGGAGAAGGCGCTCGCCGAGGCCCGGAAGAAGATCAACGAGAAGGTCCGCAAGGGCTATGCCCCCGCTGTCCTGGGCATGCGCGCGAAGCGCTCCGTCACCCGCCGGGAGATCACCAGCGGCCGCTCCAACGCGACCCAGGCCCCGCTCCTCTGGAAGTTCAACTCGGGCGACCGCGCCTTCGGCATCTTCGTGGACGACTCGCGCTGCTGGATTGGCAACGAGAGTGGCTCCATCTACTCGGTGGACCACGAGGGCCGCACGCTCTCCCAGTTCCGCCTCGCCGATGGTGTGAAGTGCATCGTCGCCGATGACCGCTGGCTCTACGCTGGGTGCGACGACGGCCGCGTGTATGACCTCGGCGGCAAGGTGCCGCGCGTGGCCTACGCCATCTCGGATGACGTGGACATCTTCTGGCTGGACATCAAGGACGGTGTCCTCGGCGTGTCCGACGCGGGTGGCAAGCTCACCGCCATCAACCACGAGGACGAGTCCCAGTGGGTGAAGCAGAGCGTCGGTACCCACGGGTGGATGGTGCGCTGCGACGAGCTGGGCATGTACCACGGCCACGGACGCGGCCTCACCATGTACGACTGGGAGGACGGTCGCGAAATCTGGCACCGTCCCACCCAGGGCAACGTCATGTTCGGCTGGCAGGAGGAGTCGAGCCTCTATGCCTGCACCAGCCTGGGCTTCG
>NZ_DASVSO010000865.1:0-9910 GCF_036388035.1 Archangium sp. | reverse complement strand
TTCTGCTCGTTCGTCCAGCCTAGCACCCACTGGGAGCGGTCATCGAGCCGATGCCGGTCATCCTTCTCGTGTCGCTCTCCCCTGCCCTTCGTCTGGCCCGCGCGGCTCAGCGCCTGGTGCTCGCGCCGGAACTGCTCCAGGGTGTCGCAGCACACATAATTGAAGCGCCGGGCCAGCTCGGCCTCCAGCCAGCGGAACATGTCCGAGTCCGGCTTGATGGCGAGCTTGCGCACCAGCGACTGGGGATGAAGCGTGGGCGCCCGCGCCGCGGACTCTTCATGCACCCGGTAGTAGACGAGCCGTCCGCCCAGGTGGGTGCGCTCCACCCACTGCGCCACCTGGGGGTAATGCGCGTCCGCCACCAGGAGCGAGAGGCCAAAGGCATGCAGCACCCGCTCGACGGCCCCCTCCCAGTCACGCTCCTCCTCGCGAACCTGCAACAGCTCGCCAACGAAAGGCAGCGCCTCCACGGGGAGCCCGAGGTCGGTGCACAGCCGCTCGCGCAGCTCCAGCATGCGGTGGGGGATGTTGGAGCGGCGTCGCAGGAGCGACTCGAGCTCGGCCGTCAGCTCCTGCTGTCTGCTCTTGAGATCGCGCAGCTCGACCCCGCTGTCCGTCAGGGCGTTCTGCGTGTGGGACAGCTCGTGCTCCGCCGTCTGGCGCAGCCTGGGAAGCTCGCGGACATTGGCCAGGAAGCGCTCCGCGTCCACGTCCGCCGGGAACCCCACGGCCTGGGCCATCCGCGCGTACCGCTCGGCCTTCTGGGTCCGCTCCTCCTTCTCTCGCTGTCGTTGGGCGATGCTCGCTTTCACCGCCTCGATGCGCTCGCCGCCATTGGCCGCGATGGCTTGCTTGAGCCGATCCCGCTCCATCCCCTGCTGGGCCCGCGCCTCCGTCAGCCGTTCCCCTTCGAGCCGTGCGCGCTCCCGTTCCGCCTTCACCTCCACGAGTTGCGTCTCGACGAGCCGCGCCTTCTGCTCGGAGAACCACGGCCGCAGCGCCTCGCGGCTGCCGCGGAGCGCTCTCAGCTCGGCCTCCAGCACGCCATGGCGCTCGCAGTCCCGCACCAGGGGCTCGAGCTGACTCACCTGACGCTTGGCCTTGAGGACGGCCTCGTGCGCGCGGTGGAGGTCGTCGAAGTGCGCGATGAGGGCCTCCAGACGCTTCTCGGCGTTGAGAGGTTGCAGCATGTGCTGGCGCACGAAGTCCGTGAGGTTGCCCACGGACTTCATCGACACCGTCTGATGGAAGAGCTCCAGCGCCTGCTCGTTCCCGATACCGAAGCGCCGTCGGAACGCGGCCTGGTAGGGCGGGAAGGTGTCGTGGACCTCGCGGGTGAGGCCCTTGAGGCGCTTCTTCAGGGCTCCAAGGTCCGCGCCAAAGCCCGAGAAGTGCTCGGCGATGGAGAGTCGCCCATCGGCCACCACGTAGAGCCGCATCGGCTGGTTCTCGGCCTCGCGCATCCAGAGCACCTGGGCGAGCGTGACGTGCTGCGCGTACCCCTCGTTGTAGAAGTGGCCGAGCAGGACGGAGTAGCTCGTCCCGTCGCGCAGGAAGATGGGCCGAGCGCCATGCCCTCCCTCCCCGCGCTCGGACTTGTACTGTCCCAGCACATACGAGCGCAGGGTGCGCTCGCGCGATTCCGCTCCCGCGGCCTTGTTGTAGGCGAGCTTCTGCGGGGGCACGAGCAACGTCACCAGCCCGTCGACCAGTGTCGACTTGCCCGAGCCGATGTCCCCGGTGAGCAGGCCATTGTCCCCGCGGAGATCCAGGTGCCACACCCGCTGGTGGAAGGTGCCCCAGTTGTAGGCCTCGAAGCGGTGCAGCCGGAAACCGGAGCGCTCGGTGGCCGTGTCCACGTCGAGCAGCTCTCCTGGCGTGACAGGAAGCTCGGTGTTCATGCGGTGTCTCCTCCTTCCTCGGCGAGGTGGGCGCGGTAGTCCGCGAGCCGCTGGGTGAAGGTGTCCAGCCATTGAGCGTCGACGAACGCCTTGAGGATGCGGCGGACCTCGAACGCATCGGCGCTGTCACGCAGCTTGCGAAGAAATCCCAGCTCCACGACCCGGGTGATGTCCGTGTCGAGCCGGTCCACCAGACGCGCCTCGTTGGTGCCCTCGGGCAGGAAGAGGCGGATCATCTCCAGGATGTCGGCGCGCCGGAGTACGAGCCGGCTGTCGCCGCCCGTCGCATCCGCCTCCGCCAGCTTCTTGCGCAGGAGCGCGAGGAGCAGGCTCACGCCATAGCTGAGCTGTCGGCGCGGCACGAGCCGGGGCAGCTCGGGCTCACCCTCCGCGTTGGGCCGCTGGCGGAGGTAGGCGTAGCCCTCGGCCTCGTCGAGCATCAACTGCAGGCCCAGCACCGTCACCTGGTCCCGCACCTGCCCCTGCAGGTAGAGCAACCCCTGCCAGAGCCCCGGGTCGCTCTCCTGGTAGACCACGCCCTTCATCAGGGCGACGAGCACCTGGGAGAGGGAATGGGCGGGTCCGGTGGAACTTGAAGTGGGAAGAGTCATCGGTGGAATCGCACCAGGGGAAGGACGGCGCGGCGCATGCAGCCGCGTGCATCCGTCCAGAAGAGTGTCTGGGGTTGTGCTTCCTCGACCGCGGCATGCCTGTCCTCAACGGCGAGGCTGAGGTAGGCCACCAGCTCGGCGAGGCCGTGCTGGAGCGGGTGCTCCTGGAGGAGCTCCGCGAGCGACACCTGCTCGCGGGCCCTGAGCGCGTGACGGACATTCTCCCGCAGCTGCGCTTTGTCGATGAAGGTCTGCTGGAAGAGGGCTTCGGCGGGGATCTCCTCGGTGGCCTCGAGCACGCTGGCGTCCACCATGCGTGGCCGCGAGGGCGGTGAGAACAAAGGCCGCTCCAGGGGCAGCTCCATCGCGGGGGCGGGCTCCTCCAGCTCCATGAAGGCACGCCCGGGCGGGTGGGCACGCACCGCGAGCGCATGCTGCTCGATGCCGCGCAGCAACTGCATGATGCGGCGATTTTCCAGCCACGCCCGGTCGTCCAGGTAGCGCCGGAGCTGCTCGGAGAGCCGCGCCACGGTGCGTTGGGTGTGCTCGCCCGCCTCGAGCCAGTCGAAGTGGATGCGCGTCAGCCGGGGGTCCGGATGGAGTGCCCGCACCGCCGGGTGGGCCAGCACCCGTTCGAGCTGAAGGGTGAGCTCTTCCTGGCGCGCGGGCGACATGAGGAAGTCCCAGAAGGCGCGGAAGCTGCGCCCCTGATCCGAGCCACTGATGGCGTCGCGTTCGCCAAAGACAGCCTCCAACAGCTCGCCCTTGGAGCCCTCCCAGGTGGCGATCCGCTCGCGCAGCACCCGGTCGAGCTCGTGGAAGCTGTGCTCCAGCTCCCGGAAGTCGGACAGGAGCCCGCGCGCGGTGTCCGCCATCTGCTGGAAGCGATCCTTGATGGCCGACTCGTCCATCAACTCCAGGTGCCCGGCGCGCAGGCGCTCCATCTCCGCCTCCAGCTCACCCTTGCGGCGCTCCAGCTCCGCGAGCCGGGCCTGGGGATCCACCTCCGTCCCCTCCGTCATCTGCTTGAGCAGGTCGAAGATGGTGAGCAGCCGCGACTCCGTTCCCACGAAGGGCCGTTCCGTGAGCTGAACGAGCCAGCGAATGGCGCGCTCGGCCGCGGGCGTCAGATCGAAGTGGGGCTCGTCCGTGTCGGGCGGGTAGAACTTGCGCAGCCAGCCCCGCCCGTTCGCCGCCCACTCCTCGAGGTAGGCCTCGGCGGTGCGTGGAAAGGCGTCCTCTCCCAAGCGCTCGCGCAGTGCGTGCAGATGATCCTCGAGCCGCAGGACCAGCTCGCGCTGAGGCAGGCTTCGCGCGTTGGCCTCGAGGAAGACGCCATGCAGGAAGCTGATGATGAGGGGCGCGTGGTCCACGACGAGCAACCGCCACGCGGGATGTTTCTGTCGCAGGGTCTCGAGCGTTGCGAAGTCCATGGTGTCTGCCTCTACCATCGGGCTCCAACACCCGATTGAGGCCGCTCAGCGCGGGGACCAGGACATCACGCGAAGGGCGTGGATCGGCCGTGAGAGCGTCTCTCTTTCATAAGAAGGAGAGGGCTCCTTGGCTGTACTTCCATTCAGGTGGGAGGGATGCCTTGCCTGAACAGCAGACAGTCGGGCTTGGGAACCCGGCTGCTCGGCGAGCGGGCATGAGGCAAAGCCCGACCTGGGGGGTGACTCACCGGGCGTTTGGAACGCGCTCGACGGCCAGCTCGTCGAAGTTCACATCGAGCAGCTTGGGCTGGTCGAACGTGAAGCCCTTGATGTTTCCCTTCGAGTCCAGGGAGAACGTCAGGAAGCCCTTCGGGAAGTTCATCGGATCCCTCCAATGAAGGCGGAAGGTGTCGTACTGCCAGTGCTCCAGGTCCGCCGTGAACGAGGGGCTGTGGCTGAACCCGAGCACCAGCCTTCCGTTCTCCTGGGTGACGGAGAGGTTCCCGTACATCCGGTCCCGGTAGCTCCCGGCATAGCGGCCGAGCTCGAGCGCGGGCTTCGTCCCCTGGACTCGCGCCGCCACGAGCTTCGCCTCGGCCTCCTTCGCCTGCCGCTCCCCTTCCCCGCGATACTTCAGGAGCACCTGGGCCCAGTCCGTCCTGGGCGCGCCGAGGTAGGCATCGAGGATCCGAAACGCCATCCCGTTGAAGAGGGCGCCATCCTGGTGGGAGAGCACCGTGATGCCGAGCTTCTCTTCCGGCACGAGCATGACGACCGCGGTCATGCCATCCATCCCGCCCGTGTGCGAGACGAGCTTGCGCCCGCGGTAATCCCGCAGGAACCAGCCGAGCCCATAGGCGCGGAACCGGGGATCGATCGACTTGAACTCGGGCCGTGACGACGGCGGCACGGGGACGACCATCTGCGGCGTGAAGAGCTCCCGGGCCACGCTCTCGCCGTAGAGCTTCTTGCCGTCGATGGTGCCCTCGCCGAGCAGCAGTTGCATGTACCTGGCCATGTCGTGGACGTTGGAAAGGATGGAGCCGGCGGGGCCGAGGGCGTCGGAGTCGCGATAGGCAATGGCGACCGGCTTGCCGTCGATGCGGACGTGCGGCAGGGCGACGTTCCGCGACGTCTTCAGGTCGCGAAAGAGCGACTGGCTCTCCTCCATCCCGAGCGGGGTGAAGAGACGCTCGCGAATGAAGTCGTCCCAGCTCTTGCCGGAGACGGCACGGACGACCTCCCCCGCCGCCATGTACATCACGTTCTGATAGGCATACGTGCCGCGGAAGCTGGAGACCGGCTTGATGTAGCGGACCCGCTTCAGCACCTCCTCGCGGCTGTAGTCGGAGCCGTACCAGAGGATGCCGCCACTGACGTCGGGGAGCCCGCTGCGGTGCGTGAGCAGATCCCGGACGGTGAGCTCGCGCGTGACGTAGGGGTCATACATCTGGAAGTACGGAAGGTGTTGGCTGACGGGGTCATCCCAGGAGAGCTTGCCCTCCTCCACCAGGAGGCCCAGCGCCAGGGCGGTGAAGGACTTGGAGATCGAGCCGATCGAGAAGAGCGTGTGCTCATCGACGGGAGCCGGCTTCCCTACTTCGCGAAGGCCATACCCCTTCGAGAAGACCACCTTGCCGTCCTTCACGACCGAGACGGCCAGGCCCGGCACGTTCCATTCCCGGATGGCGTTGTTCGCGGAGTCGTCGAAGCCCGCGAGGGGGGACGCCTGCCCGAAGGCGACGGAGCCACCGAGCGACAGGAAGAGCGCGAAGAGGACGGGGAGTACGGCGGCACGTCGATGCATCAACCAGGCTCCGGGTCGGAAACGTCATCGCCGTATAGCCCTCGGGGGAGTCGGGAACAACCGGGGCCCCCCCTTGGCGCACGGGTGGGCAGATGACGTGGGACTGGCGTACCCTGCGCCTCCGAGCCTCTCGAAAGGACCAGGATGCGAGCGGGTAGCACGCGGGTGGGAAGTGCGTGGGGGTTGTCGTGGGTGCTGGCGCTGCTGTGCACCGGGTGTGCGGAGTTGCGAGACGCGCTGGCCCCCCCGAAGCCCCAGATGCAGCAGGTGCAGGCTCCGCCGGTACCGGTGCCTTCACCGAAGTGCCCGGAGCGCATCGCCCAGGAGGCGCCGCTGGAGGCGGAGCTCGTGCGCACGTTGGGGCCTCGCTCCCTGGTTCCGGACCTGTCCCTGCCGCAACTCGGCTTCCGGCCGCCGCACGGGCCCGAGGTGCGGAGCTCCTTCCAGTCCCAGCTCTCGCTCGCCGACGGCCCCGTGGAGCTGGTGGGGGTGACGCTCCTGAAGGGAGCGGGCCTGATGCTGTTGCGGCCGGGGACGGACGGCTACTGCGTGGTGAATACCTGGTCCACCTGGCAGGCGGAGGAGGTCCAGTACACCCTGGACTCCTCCTGGACGGCACCGGACGGCCGCCTGGCCATCCTCCTGGTGAAGATGGTGGTGGCTCCGGGCACTCCCGCCGAGGAGTCGCGGTGGGTGGTGCTGGGCACCGACGGGTGGCGCGCCTGGGTCGCCCTCGGCACGCCGCCCCAGCACCAGCTCCTGGTGCCCTCGGTCAGCCTGCGGCCGAAGGGCAAGAAGCTCTACCTGGACGTGACGCTGGAGCACACGTCGCGCTTCGCGCTGGGCAAGGACGGGCGCTTCCTCACGGGGCAGTAGGCCCGCTTCGCACCCCGCCGAGCTCAGCGCGACGGATAGGATCCGCGGCGGCAAAAGCCGCTATCTTCCCGGACATGAGGACGGAGACGAGCACCGAGTCCGTGCTGGCCGCCAACGAGGCGGTCCGCGAGGAGGCCGCCAAGGGGGAGCGGCTGGTGGCGTGGATCCGGGCGCTCATGTTCACCGCCATCGTGTCCATCGAGCTGTTCTGGGGCCAATTCCAGACGGACGTCCCGCCCGAGGTGCTGGCCTTCGTCCCGTTCATGCTGGCCGCCATCCTCCTCTCGTGCTGGGGATGGCTCGTCTTCCTGTACCGCCGGCCCTACCGGCCGCTGCTCGGGCGGATCAGCACGTTGTTCGATGCGCTGCTGCTCGCGGCCTTCACGTTCGCACTGGTGCTGGTGGGCTTCGAGCCGGAACGGGGAGGAGTGGCCACCCCCGTGTACCTGGGGGCCTCTCCCCTGCCCATGTTCGCCTTCTTCATGCTGCTGGCGGCCGGGGTGCGGCAGGATCCGGTGGCGTGCGTGCTCAACGGCGCGGTGTCGCTGGTGGCCAACGGCGCCGCGGCGGTGCTGGCGAGATCCCAGGCGGACCTGGCGCTCATCGACACGATGGGGCACTTCCCCGCGGATCGGCTCTGGCTGCTCCGGGCCTTCATCTTCGTGGCGGCCACCGCCCTGGCGGCGTGGGCGGCGTCCAACGCGCGGAAGATCGCCCGGAAGGCGGGGCAGATCGCTGGCGAGCGACAGAAGGTGCTGCAGCTGTTCGGCCGGTACGTGGCGCCGGAGGTGGTGCGCGGCGTGCTGGATGAGGACGGCAAGGGCCCCGCCGAGCTGCGCGAGGTGACGGTGCTCTTCACCGACCTGCGCGGCTTCACCTCGCTCTCCGAGAGGATGCCGCCCCACGAGGTGCTGGAGGTGCTCAACGCGCACTACGGCGCCATCGTCCCGGTGGTGCACGCACACGGCGGCACGGTGAACAAGTTCATCGGGGACGCCATCATGGCCACCTTCGGCGCACCGGTGCCCCTGGCGGATCACGCCGAGCGGGCGGTGCGGGCGGCGGTGGAGATGCTCGAGGGGATGGAGCGGCTGAACACCGGCTTCCGCGAGCGGGGGCTGCCCGAGCTGCGCATGGGCGTGGGCGTCTCCACCGGCCCGGTGGTGCTGGGCACGCTGGGGACGGCGCAGCGGGTGGAGTACGCCGTCATTGGCGACACGGTGAACACCGCGTCGCGCCTGGAGGGCCTGAACAAGGAGCTCGGGACGGAGGTGCTGCTGTCCGCCTCCACCCGTCAGGCACTGGGCCCCGCCTTCCCGGTGAAGGCGCTCGGCGAGGTGCCGGTGAAGGGCAAGGCGCAGCCCGTGCCCGTGTTCACCGTCTTCACCCGCGGGACTTCTCTCCCAGGGTGAAGAAGAAGGTGGAGCCCTCACCGGGCGCGGACTCCACCCACAGCTCGCCCCCGTGCAGGCGGGTGAGCCGGCGCGCGATGGCCAACCCCGCTCCACTGCCGCCGCCGTAGGCACGTGCCGGGTGCAGCCGGCGGAACATCTCGAAGATGGCCTCGTGGAAGCGCTCGGGGATGCCGATGCCGTTGTCGCGCACGTAGAAGACGTACTCCTCCGGCCGCTTCCTCAACGGGTGCGAGAGGGGCTCGCCCGGACCGTGGAAGCCCACCTCCACCCAGCGGGGCTCGCCCTCCTGGTGGTATTGGGCGGCGTTGATGAGGAGGTTGGCCAGCACCTGGCGGATGCGCACCCCATCGCACTCCACCCGAGGCAACCGGCGGGGAATCCGCACCTCCACCCGGTTCTCCTTCAGGCGCGAGGCCACCGAGAGGAGCACGTCCTCCACCAGCTCCTGCATGTCCCGCTCGCCCCAGGCCAGCTCCACGTGGCCCACCCGGCTGTACTCGAAGAGGCCCTCCAACAGCCCCTGGGTGCGCTCCGCCAGCCACCGCATGTCCTCGAGCTGCTTGCGCGCCTCCGCGTCGAGCGCCGCGCCATGGTCCTCCAGGAAGAAGCTCGCGTAGTGCTGGAGGCCCCGCAGGGGCTCCTTGAGCTCGTGCGCCACGGTGCCGCCGAAGGCGTCCAGCTCCTGGTTGGAGCGGGCCAGGGCGGCGGCCTGGCGCAACACCACGCCCACCAGACCGCCGCGGAAGCCCTCCGCGCTCTCCAGGTCCACCCGCGTCCAGGGGACGCTCGTCCCGCGCACCGTCTCCTGCCAGGCCTCGAAGGAGGCGCGCGGGTGGAGGCGCGGGGTGCCGCCCTGCTCCCGCACCACCGGCTTGCGCGGGTTGCCCGCCCAGGTGACGGTGCGCGCCACCTCCGGGCGGAACCAGAGCGCGTAGCGCGGCAGGTTCGGACTCGAGTCCAGCCTCACCGCGAGCAGGCCACTGGCCACGTCCGCGTAGGCGGCGGCCGGCGGGTACACCTCGGCCAGCCGCTCGGTGAAGAAGGCGGAGCCGAAGGGCCGCTCCGCCAGCCAGAAGGCCAGCTCCACCACCGCGGACATGGGAGGGGTGGCCCCCACGAGGATGGGCGACTCGCCGAGCAGGAGCGCCGCGCCGCCCGCGCTGGTGAGCGCCAGCAGCAGATCCCTCTCCTGGGCGAGCCGGGCGGGCAGCGCGCTGGCGCCCTGGGAGAGCCGCTCCATCAGCCGGGCCCGCAGCGAGGCGCGCCGGACGAGCTCCTCCGCCTCGGCGCCGCGCTCCTCGGCCCCCAGCTGCAACGACAGCAACCGGGCCAGCACGTCGCAGGCCTGGCGCGTGGAGGCCGACAGGTGCCGTGGCGCGGAGTGGTGGCAGGTGATGAGCCCCCACAGCGAGCCGTCCTTCACCAGCGAGATGGACATGGAGGCGGTCACGCCCATGTTGGCGAGGTACTCCAGGTGCACGGGCGACACGCTGCGCAGGGCCGCGCCGGACAGGTCCAACGGGCGCCCGAGGGACGGAAGCACGGCGGGCACCAGGGGAGCGGGCCTGGCACGCGCGTCGGAGATGAGGCGCAAGGTGTTGCGCACGTAGAGGGCGCGGGCCTGGGCGGGGATGTCACTGGCGGGGAAGTGCCTGCCCAGGAAGCCCTCCACCCCCTGGGCGAGGCTCTCCGCCAGCACCTCGCCGTGCCACTCCGCGTTGAAGCGGTACACCATCACCCGGTCGAAGCCGGTGAGCGAGCGCACCGCGTCCGCCACCGCCTGGAGCAGCCCCCGGGGACCCCGGGCGTGGGCGAGCGGCGAGAGGAGCTGGTTCACCGCCGCCAGTGCATCCTGCTCGCGGGGCCC
>NZ_DASVSO010000864.1:0-20273 GCF_036388035.1 Archangium sp. | reverse complement strand
CGGCCGGGCCGCCGAGCTGGAGCGCGAGCTCAAGCGCATCAAGGGCCGCGCCGACTCGCAGCAGCGCATCTTCTCCGCCAGCAAGAGCGAGCTGGAGCTGGTGAAGGACAAGTACAAGGCGCTGGAGAAGCGCCTGAACCGCACGCTGCTGGAGCGGGATCTACTGCGCCGGGCCATCAAGGACCTGGAGAAGAAGACGGGCATGCTGGCGGACCGCACGGAGCTGACGCCGGACGAGATGGCGGCCAGCGACCGGAAGGTGGAGGACGCCGCGCAGGCCCGCGCCGCCGCCGAGGCCGCGCAGCAGCAGGCCGTCACCGCCGCGGCCGAGCAGCCCGCAGCCGCCAGCACCGAGCAGCCCGCGTCGGGTGAGAAGCAGGACGAGAAGCCCGCGACGCCGAACGCGTAGGCGGGTGGAGTCTGGGGGCCTCGGGTCGTCACGAGGCCCCCACCGCCCTTCCGGTTCAATCCAGCGGTGCCGGCGTGTAGATGACCAGGTCCCCCAGTGTCGTCCGCCGGCGCCCGTCGTTGTCCAGCCCTCCCGCGAGGAGCACCGAGCCGTCCCGCAGCACCGTGCACGAGTGCTGGTGACGCGGGCGCTCCAGCGGCGGCAACCCGAACATCACCGGTGAGCCGCCCTCCTGGCCCGGCAGCAGCAGCTCCGCGTGCGGGGCGCTCTGGAGGCCACTCGCGCTGGCCCGCAGCCCTCCGGAGGTGAGCACCCGCCCGTCCGGCAGCGCCACCGCGCACAGGCCGCTCCGGGCGAACACCTGGGGCCCCGCCACCGCCGCGCCCGGGGAGAGGACCTCCGAGGACGCCAGGGGCCGCGGCTCGCCCTCCACGCCCTCGGGCGTGTCATGGCCGCCCACGGACAGCAGCCGGTCCAGTCCGCCGAAGGGGACGAGCGCCGCGTCACGCCGGGGCTCCCGCAGGCGCAGTCCCTCGTCCACCGACACGAAGGTGCCCCCCTCATAGGAGAAGAAGAGCACCTCCGGCCGCAGCGCCGTCCCGTCCGAGCCGCCCACCACGGCGATGCGCCGTCCCTGCCGCACCGGCATCACCCCCATGCCCACCCGCGGCACCGGGGTGCTCACGGAGAAGCCCTGGCCCGTCCCGGGGTCATACCCCTCGGCCTCGGACACCACCGCGCCTCCCGCGCCCACCCCGCCGACGAGGAGCACCCGCCCGCTGGCGTCCGCCGCCGCCGCGTGGTGGCCGCGCGCCGCCCTCAGCGCCACGCCCGAGTACGTCCGCTGCGCCACGTCCAGCACCAGGGCGTTGCCCACGGGCACCGTGCCCTCCACCGACTCCACCTCCCCGCCCGCGAGCAGCACCTTGCCGCCCGGCAGCCGCGTCGCGGTGTGGAAGGCGCGGGGCGAGGCCAGGAAGGAGCCCCCCGCCCCCGTCCCCAGCTCCGGGGCCGGCTCCAGCGTGCCCGTCACCGGATCCAACAGCTCCGCCGAGGACAGCGTGGTGCTGTCGTCGCTCTGGCTGACTTCCACGCCCCCGGCCAGCAGCACCCGGCCGTCCTCCAGCAGCGTCGCGGTGTGCCCCGCACGAGGGTGGACGAGCGAGGCGCACGCGCCACTCGCGCTGCCCACCTGCACAAACTCATTCACCCGGCGCAGGGCGACGGAGACCTTCGGGCGCCCGGCCCCGGCCGACTCCGGCACGTCGAAGGGGTGCGAGCGCCCCAGGGCCACCACGTGGCCCCCCAACCTGGGGAGGTTCGTGTACCCGCGCACCTCCAGCACCCGCCCCGGGCCCGGGAAGAGGGCCGGCAGTTCCGCGGTGCCCCGCTCCACCGGGACGAAGTGCTCCACGGGCTCCATTCCCGCGCCGGACACCCGGAAGCGCAGGTAGTGGACGCCCTGGAGCGCGGGCGTGCCCGTGCACGTGGGGGTGAGGAGCGTCGCCTCGTAGAGCCCGTCCCGGGGCCCACAGGCGGAGACGAGCCCCAGCGCCGCCACGGCGAGGACGCGACGCAGCCTCCGGTCCCATGCCTTCCGAGCAGGCGACCGGGCCTCGTCCCGTCCCAGACCCCGAACGGCGGGCAAGGTCCGCCCGTTGATACTCCGCACCATGGCGCTCCCCTTTTACGGTTTCCGGCCACGGCGCAGGCAAAGAGGGCTTGCGCTCGGACCGTGGCGAGCGTAGCGATGGCCTCTGGCCGTGGTCAACGCGGCCCCTGTCTCCCTGAATGAAGCTCTCGCTCGCCACCCGCATCTTCCTGGGCTACGCGGTGGTGCTCGTCACCTTCGGCGGGGTGTCTCTGTTCAGCGTGGCCGAGCTCCACCGCAACCGGCTGGAGATCCGCCTGGTGAGCCAGGGCTACCTGCAGCTCTCGCAGGACGCGGCGGCGCTCGAGTCCTTCCACACCAACCAGGAGCGGGACACCGAGCGGCTGCTCGATGAGGGCAGCGTGGAGACGCGGCGGGCGCTCATCCGGCTGGCGCGTCTCTACTTCCCCTCCCTCATGGCCCAGCGGCTGGAGGCGGCGCGGGCTCGGGCCCGCGAGGTGCAGGCCCTGGCCCCGACGGGCGAGGTCCACTTCGTCCGGGACCTGGAGGCGCGTCTGGGGGAGCTCTCCCACCGCTATCAGGCGTACGGGCAGGCGGCGGATGCCGTCTTCACGGTGCTCGCCCAGGAGGCGCCGACGGAGGGCGAGCTGGCCCGCATCACCGCCGAGCTGCGCCAGCAGGAGACGTCCATCGGCCGCGACATCCGCTTCCTGCGCGCCGCCCTCAGCAACCGCATCCGCGAGCGCGTGGACGGGGCGGAGGAGCGCGAGCGGCGCACGGGCCTGGCCATCATCACCCTGTCGGTGCTGGCCATCGTCGTGGGCCTGGTGGCCACGGCCTGGTCGGCGCGCACCCTGCGCCCGGTGCGCACCCTCATCGAGGGCGTGTCGCGCATCGGCCGGGGCGACTACAGCGCGCAGCTGGGGGTGCGCGGCGACGACGAGGTGGCGGTGCTCGCGCGCGAGTTCGACGCCATGGCCCGCTCGCTCCAGGCGCGCGAGGCCCAGCTCAAGGCCCAGGCCGAGGCCCTCATGCGCGCCGAGCAGCTGGCGGCCGTGGGCCGCATCTCCGCGCAGGTGGCCCACGAGGTGCGCAACCCCCTGTCCTCCATCGGCCTCAACGTGGAGCTGATGCAGGACGCCTTCGAGCGCGCCACCTTCGAGTCGCCGGAGGATGCCCGCGAGTCGCGCGAGCTGCTCGCCGCCGTCACGCGCGAGGTGGACCGGCTCACCGAGGTGACGGAGCAGTACCTGCGCATGGCGCGCCCGCCCCGGCCCAGCCTCGAGCCCACGGACGTCACCGAGGTGCTGGCCAGCGTGCTGGACTTCTCGCGCGAGGAGCTGGAGCGCGCCGGTGTCGAGGTGGTGAGCGAGCTCACCTCGGAGCCCCCGCGGGCCCTGGCCGACGACGGCCAGCTGCGCCAGGTGTTCCTCAACCTCCTGCGCAACGCGCGCGAGGCCATGCCGGACGGCGGCCGGCTGACCATCTCCACCCAGGTCCACGAGCGCGAGGTGGAGGTGGCGCTGCGGGACACCGGGCGCGGCATGAGCGAGGCCGTGCGCTCGCGCATCTTCGAGCCTTTCTTCTCCACCAAGGAGGACGGAACGGGGCTGGGCCTCGCCGTCTGTCAGCAGATCCTCAAGGCCCACGGCGGCGCGCTCTCGTGCCAGAGCGAGCCCGGCCGGGGCACCACCTTCTCCGTCAAGCTTCCACGCGCATGAGCTTCAGCTACCACCGTGACGTGCTGCCCAACGGCCTGCGCGTCGTCACCGTCGAGACCCCGCACCTGCACACCGCCCTGCTCGCGGTGTACGTGCGCACCGGCAGCCGCCACGAGACGGCCGCCAACAACGGCGTCAGCCACTTCCTCGAGCACCTCTTCTTCCGAGGCACCGAGGGCTGGCCGGACACCATCAAGATGAACACCGCCGTGGAGGAGGTGGGCGGCAACCTCAACGGCGTCACCACGCGCGACCACGGCTACTACTACACGCCCCTGCACCCGGCGCACCTGGACGTGGGGCTGGCCATTCTCGGGGACATGCTCACCCGTCCCAAGCTCACCGACATGGAGGTGGAGCGCAACATCATCCTCGAGGAGATGCTCGACGAGGTGGACGAGAAGGGCCGGGACATCGACATCGACAACCTGTCCAAGCGGGTGCTCTTCCCGGACCATCCGCTGTCCTTCAAGATCGCCGGCACGCGCGAGTCCGTCTCGAGCCTCACTCACCGGCAGGTGCTGGAGCACTTCGCGCGCCACTACGTCACGGGCAACCTGGTGGTGACGGCGGCGGGCCGGGTGAAGCGCGACGAGGTGCTCGCGCTGGTGGAGCGCCACTTCGCGCGGATGCCCTCGGGAGCCGCGAGCCGCGACACCCCGCCGCCGCCCACGCCGGTGGGGCCCAACTTCCACTTCGTCACGCACGACGAGGCGCAGACGGAGTTCCGCCTCAGCTTCCGCACCGTGCCCGAGCAGCACGAGGACTGGCCCGCCCTGCAGCTGCTGCGGCGCTTCCTGGACGACGGGCTGTCCTCGCGGCTGCCCTTTGAAATCGTGGAGAAGCGCGGGCTCGCGTATTCGGTGCATGCGTCGCTGGAGGCCTTCCACGACACGGGCGTCTTCGAGATCGAAGCGGCGAGCGCCCCGGACCGGGCCTCGCTGGTGGTGGGAGAGACGTTCCGGGTGCTGGGCGAGCTGTGCGACAAGGGCGTGGGCGAGGAGGAACTGGCGCGCGCCAAGCGGCGGCACCGGATGCTGCTGGAGTTCTCGCAGGACTCGCCGGGAGAGCTGGCCGGGTGGTTCGGCGGGACGGAGCTGTTCCGTCAGCCCGAGTCCTTTGGCCGGCGCGCGGACCTGGTGGACGCGGCGAGCACGGCCCACGTGCGCGACGTGGCCCGGCGCTACTTCTGCCGGGAGAACCTCACCGTGGTGGCCGTGGGCCAGCGCAAGGGCACCAAGGCCCTGGAGAAGGTGGTGGAGACGGCGGAGGGACTCCCCTCGGCGCCCGCGCCCAGCCGCCGACGCTCCAGCCAGAGGTGAGACGCGCCCTCACCCGTCCCAGGGTTTCAGGGGCCCGAGCAGGCCCGCCTGGTCGAGCAACCCGGCCACGGTGCGGGCCAGCTCCACATGGGCCGTGTTGGAAGTGGAGAATCGGTCCGGAGTAAGGATGACGAGCGAGCCCTTGTCCTCCACGGGCTCGACTCGGACGGGAGAAGGCAGGGACGGCAACGGACCGCGACGGCGGGAGAAGTACGTCACCCAGCCCATGAAGGTACCCGCCGTACCGGATTCTGTCTGCAGGTTGCGAAGTGCATCGGAGGAAACCACGCCCCACTCGGGTTCCCAGACCACGACCATGGCCCGGAGGACCTGGGCGAGGGTTGGAGCTTGGAACAGGCGCTCCATGGCGGAGCCCTCATCGGGCAGGTCAACCAGGCAGAGATTGGAAACCCAGACAGATGCATTGCCACAGTGCAAGGAGACGCTTGCCGCTTCGTGGGTTTCCCCATTCCAGCACCCCAGGGAGAACCCCCCATCGACAGCGCGCTGGCTGAAGACTTCCAGGATGCTCGCCGCATCGGTTCCAAAGCGACGAGTCAGCGCCTCCTCCAGGGTCCACCCCTTTGCAAACCAGTGAGCGAGGCTCGCGTCACACGTGGCCAGGAGCTGGAAGAATGCCTCGGCACGCCGGGCACTGGCGTCGGCCGGCTCTCGCCTGGCCAACCAATAGGCTCCCACGTAATACCTTTCTTTCATCTGAAAGCTCCTTTACGGAGATGCCGGCGTGTGAATGACCTTGATTCCACGCAGTTTCTCCTCCCTGAACAGCGCTCTCATGAGTTCCGCCACCTCTCTCTCGGCGAAATGCCACTGAATGGGTGTGCCCTTGGCTGCGTGGACTTGCCTCTTCGCTTGCTTGAGCGCCGACGGCAGTTGAGCCAATCCCCCGAGCGTGCGCACCGGATGGAGGATGAAGGCCGCCAATCCCCTGGCGATCTCCTCCAGCGCGTCCTCGGCGCCCAGCAGCGCGGCGGTGGCGGGGTCTCGCCCCAGGGGACGCTCACCCACGGGGAGCCCCCGCGGCTGGAGGGACTCGTCCACGGCGAAGAAGACGCCTCCGTCGTCGAAGTGGAAGGCCCCCACACGCAAGCCCTGCACGTACAGCTCGCCCTGGTACAGGGTGGGAGGACCCAGCCGGGCCAGGGGCTTGCCGGTGAGTGCCCCAGAGGCGTACCCATCCGGCCGCACCACCACCAGCCGGAGGAAGCGTCGGGTACGGACGAGCAGCTCGTCATACGGGAGCGGCTGCCCACCGGAGATGACCTCTCGCACCAGACGGGACAGCACGGTGCGAGGAGCGAAGGTGCGGAGGGTGGTGGGGCCTTCCAGCAGCCCGCGCCAGAGCCCCCGCGCCTTGTCCAGGGAGAGCGTCTGGCGCGGAGCCAGCGCTCCACTCCAGCCAGAGCGCCAACGAGAACGCGAGCTACACCTACACCTCCAGCCACTGCGGCCTGCGCTCGTCCACGTCCGTCAAACAGGTGGACCTCCTCCAGCAGGTCGGGTTTTCCAGGGGCTCCCCGCCACCGGAGCCCCTCTCGGAGGGCGACCGGCCGCTCGGTGGGCGGAGCATTTGTGCTAGGGATGGTCGGAATGATGCCCGCCGTCGCGCCCCAGAAGGAACCCGTCATCTTCAGCCAGGTGGTGGAGGCCCTCTTCAAGCACGCCATCACGGATCGGCTCGATGTGGACGCCCGGCGGAGACTCCGGGTGATTGGCATCGACGTGGACCAGCCGTTCCTGGTCGCCTACTCCGTCCCGGCCTGGTTCGCGGCCGTCGGGGTGTGTGCCGAGGTCCTCTACCCCGACGTCTCCAGCGAGGAGGCGCGGTATCGGATCGGCCGCCGGGTGGTGGACGGCTATGGGCAGACGGCCATGGGCCGGGCCGTGTTCGCGATGCTGCGGATGCTCGGCTGGCAGCGCTCGCTCACGCGCATCCCCCGCGGGCTGCAGTCGGGGACCAACTTCCTCACCGCCCACACGCGCTTCCTCGCCGGAGGCGAGCTCGAGGTCACCTTCGAGGTGCTCCCCGAGTTCCACGCCGCCCTCGGCTCGCAGCCCGGCATCGACCCGTACTTCATGAACGGCAACATGGACGCGATGATGGCGCTGGTCGGCGCGCCGTTCTCGGGCGGCGAGCTGCAACCCATCGAGCCCGGCTCCCAGCGCGTCGTCTACGTGCTGCGCCCCAAGGTCTGAGCGCGCCGCCGCCTCATCGAGGGCTCGAAGTCGGTCAGGAGTCGCTCGCGTTGAAGTAGCGGGTGATGCGGAGCTTCAGCGCCAGCGGGGTGAAGGGCACGAGCCAGGCCGTGACGCGGTTGACGAGCCCGGGCACCACCACCGCCCTGCCCCGCACCAGGCCCCGGTAGCCCAGCTCGGCCACCTCCCGCGCGCCCAGCGTCCCGAGCGGCCCGTTGAAGAGGCGGGAGCCCTGGTGCTCCGAGGCCCGCGCGGCGAACTCCGTCTCGGTGTAGCCCGGGCACAGGGCCGACACCTTCACCCCGTGCTCCCGCAGCTCCTCGTGGAGCGCGGCGGAGAAGGACAGCACGTACGCCTTGGAGGCGTAGTACACGGACATGAGGGGCCCGGGCTGGAAGGCCGCCGCCGAGGCCACGTTGAGCACGTACCCGCGCCGCCTCGCCACCATGCCCGGGACGAGCGCGCGGGTGAGCGCGGTGAGCGCCCGCACGTTGAGGTCGATCATCCCGAGCTGCGACTCGGCGGGCAGCTCGGAGAAGCTCCCCGCCAGGCCGAAGCCGGCGTTGTTCACCAGCATGTCGATCTCCAGCTGGCGCGCCGTCACCTCGCGCATCACGGTGGCGACGCCCTCGGGTGAGCCGAGGTCCGCGCCCACCACCACGGAGGGCGTCCCGTGGGCCTGCTGAAGCTTCTCGGCCAACAGGCGCATCGGCTCGGTGCGCCGGGCCACCAGCACCAGCCCATACCCCTCGCGCGCCAGGAGCTCCGCCAGCTCCCGGCCAATGCCGCTGGAAGCGCCCGTCACCAGCGCGTACTTCGGGGTCCGCATCAGGCCCTCCATGTCAGCGCCTCCCGCCACGGATGATGAGGGGGCCGGACGACTTCTTCTTCCGGGGCACGAGCTTCTTGAGCGCCTTCTGGGTGTCCAGGTACTGGAAGTTGCTCGGGTCGCCCTTCAGCGCCTCGCCGATGAGCTTCAGGCCCTGCTCGGGCTTCAACCGGGTCTCGGCGTACAGCTCGGCCAGCGCCACCTTCTCCTCCAGCGAGGCCTGGCGCCCGTCGACGAGTCGCTCCAGGCTGGCCAGGGCGTTCTGTACCTCCCCCGCCTGCCGCTGCAGGCGCCATATCCGCGAGAGCGCCGGAGCGAAGCGGGGAGCCATGGCGAGCGCGTTGCCGTAGTCCTCCTTGGCGCGCCCCAGGTCGCCCTGCGTCTCCAGCGCGCGGGCGCGGACGTAGAGGGCCCGTGCGGACTCCGGGTGGGCCTTCAGCGCCCGCTCCACCAGCGCCAGGGTCTCGGGTGGACGCCCCAGCAGCAGCTTCACCTCGCCGAGCCGCGCCAGGAGGTCCGCGTTCTGGGAGTAGTGGGTCACCGCGTCCGTGAGGACCTTCTCCGCGTCCGCGAGGCGCTCGAGGGCGATGAGCACCTGAGACCGCAGCTCGACGACCTCCGGCCGCGAGGCCTCCTCGCCCTGGACCAGGGACAGGTCCTGCTCGGCGTACTCCGCGAAGCCGCTCTGCAGGAAGTAGCGGGCGCGCAGGATGCGAGCCGCCGTGAGCGCCGGCTGCTCCTCCAGGAGCCGATCCATCAGCTTCGCGGCGAGCACCTCGTCGCCCTTGGCCAGGAGGATCTCCGCCTCCACCACCTTGGCGTCCACGTCATCCGGGCGCTCGCGCTGGATGCGCTCCAGCGTCTGGAAGGCGGCCTGGTGCTGGCCGTTGCGGGTCTGCAGGTGGGCCAGCTTGAGGAGGTCCAGGTCCCCGAGCTCGTCGGTATCGCGCAGCTCCTGCAGCAGGGTGATGGCCTCGGACAGGCGCCCGTCCTGCTCGTGGCGCGTGGCGATCTTCCGCTTGATGTCGGGACCCTCGGCGGGATTGAGGGCCATGGCCTGCTTGAGGGTCAGGATGGCCGCGCCCGAGTTGCCGGCCTGGCGCTGGGCATCGGCGAGCAGGAGCAGGGGCTCGGTGCTGTCGGGCATCAGGCCCGCGGCCTCGCTGAGCACCTTGGTGGCCAGCTCGGCCTGTCCACTGGAGAGCAACTCACGGCCCTGCTCCAGCTTGGCCTGGGCCGTCTGGTCGCGGCGCTGCACGGAGGCGGTTTCAGCGTCCTTGCAGGCGAGGGGCAGCAGCAGAGGTAGGAGACAGAGCAGACGGGTAGGTTTCAAATGCATCGCTGAGATGCAGGGTACCGGATGTTATCCTGCGCCGTCGATGGACCCATTCGTGCGGCGCCTCGTGGAGAGGCTCCATGACCCAGCGCGCCCCCTGTCGCGCAACCGGCACTTCCACACATTCGACACCCCCGAGGGTCGGATGGCGCTGAAGGTGTACAAGCGGCTCAACAGCCTCCACCAGGACATCCTCGCCTGCGTGAAGGAGGGGAGGCGCGCGCGCCTCTTCCGCCAGGTGAATGACGCGGGCGAGCACCGCATCGAGCTGCACTTCGAGCGGATCTCCGGCCGCCGCGTGTCCCACCTGAAGGCCGCCGAGCTGGAGCTGCTCGCCAACCTGCCGGGCGTGCGTGACGCGCTCCAGGGCGACCTCTAGGCGCCAGCCCCGGACGCCGCTCCCTATCTTGGGAGCATGTCCAAGTCCCGCAACCCGCCCCTGGGCCGCCTGGCCCGCCTCGGCAAGGTGGCCGCGCTCTCCGCCCGGGGCTCGGCGGGGCTGGCCTGGCGTGCCGTCCGCAAGGCGGCGGGCGCGGACACGGGAGACCTCGAGCGCTCCACCATCGGCCACCTCGCCCACGTGCTGGGGGAGATGAAGGGGGCCGCGATGAAGCTCGGCCAGGCGCTCTCCATGGACGTGGATGCCCTCCCGCCCGAGCTGCGGCAGATCATCGCCCGGCTGCAGAGCGAGGCGCCCGCCCTCCCGGTGGAGGAGATCGCCGCCATCATCGAGACGGAGCTCGGCGCGCCCCCCGAGCGGCTCTTCGCCGAGTTCTCCCGGGAGCCCCTGGCGGCGGCCTCGCTCGGGCAGGTGCATGCCGCCCGCCTGGAGGATGGCCGCGAGGTGGTGGTCAAGGTGCAGTACCCGGGCATCGCCGAGGCGCTCGAGTCCGACTTCGACAACCTCGCCACCATGGCGCGCGCGGCGGGCCTGACCACGAAGCTGCTCGATGGCCGCCGCTACGTGGACGAGCTCCGCCGCGAGGTGGTGCAGGAGACGGACTACCTCCTCGAAGCCCAGCGGGCCCAGCGCTTCGCGGAGCTCTTCGCCTCCGAGCCGGATCTGCTCGCCCCGCGGCCCATTCCGGAGCGCTCGTCACGCCGGGTGCTGTGCCTGACGCGGGTGCGGGGCAGGACGCTCCAGCGGTTCATCGACTCCCAGCCGGACACGCGCGCACGCTGGCGGGTGAGCGAGCAGCTCATCCGCGCCGTCCACGGCCCCTTCTTCGCCGCGGCGCAGCTCCACGCGGACCCGCACCCGGGCAACTTCCTCGTCACGGACGAGGGCCACCTGGCCGTGCTCGACTTCGGGTGCGTGAAGACGTTCCGCCCGGACTTCGTCGAGGCCATCCGGGTCTTCATGCGCAACGAACTGCTGCGCCTTCCGTATGATCCACTGGCCGGGGTGCGCGCCGCGGGCTTCGAGGTGGACACCGACGAGGCCACCGCCCGGAACCTGCTCTCGGAAATCCTGGAGATCGCCAGCCGGCCGCTGCGGACGGACGTCTACGACTACGCGGGGGACACCTCGGTGCCGGACATGCGGGCCCTGGGCCTGCGCCGGGCCCGGGACTTCCTGCGCGTGCGTCCACCGGAGGAGGCGGTGATGCTCGGGCGCGCGGTGGGCGGCTGCGCGCAGAACCTGCGGGCGCTCGGGGCCCGAGGCGAGTTCCGGGCCGTCTACCTGCGGCTGCTCGAGCGCACACCGCCAGCGCCGTCCCCGGAGGCGTGGGGCTGAGGAGGGGCCGTGCTGGGAATCGAGGACATCAAGGCCCGGGTGCGCGAGGCGGGAGGGCCCGAGCTGCTCGAACGTCTGGAGCGGCTCGACGCGGAGCGCGTCCGCCCGCCCGTCGAGGCCCCTGCCCTGCCGCCCCCGGGAAGGGGCACCCGCCCGGACTTCGACGTGGTGCTCGCGGGCGGCGGACTCTCCCTGTTGTTCGCGCCCGTGCTGGCCGGACTCGGCCTGAAGGTCGGAGTGTTCGAGCGCGGCCGGGCGGCGGTGGCCCATCGCGAGTGGAACATCAGCGGCCCCGAGCTCGCGCCCCTGACGGCGAGCGGCCTCTTCCGGCCGGAGGAGGTGGAGTCGCTCATCGTCGCCCGCTACGAGCGGGGCCTCTGTCGCTGGCATGGGGGCGGGGAGTACCCGGTCCGGGGCGTGCTCGACCATGCCGTGGATGCGGGCCGGCTCCTCTCCGAGCTTCGCCGCCGCGCGGAGCAGCGGGGCGTCGCCTTCCATGACGGCCATGCCCTGGTGGCCGTGGGCGAGGGCCCCGAGGCGGTGCGTCTGCGCTTCGAGCGAGCCGAGGGAGACCGGACCGAGGTGACGGCCCGCGTGCTGCTCGACGCGCGAGGCATCTCCAGTCCCCATGCGACCGCGGATCTCCTCTGTCCCACCGTGGGAGGGGTCCTCGCCGGGCTGAAGGAGGGCACCGCCCCGGACGAGGTGAATCCCCGGGTGGGCGACATCCTGGTGACGACCGAGGGCGTGGAGGAAGGGCGCCAGCACATCTGGGAGGGCTTTCCCGGGCGCCCGGGCGAGACGACGGTCTACCTCTTCTATTACGCCCAGGCGCGGCGGATCCGCGAGCACGCGCTGCTGCGGCTCTACGGGCGGTTCTTCGAGCGGCTCGGAAGGTACAAGCGGGGAGAGCCGCGCCTGCTCCGGCCGACGTTCGGTTACATCCCGGGCTGGTCGCGGCTGGTGCCGCCCCCGCGAGCCCCGGGGCACCGGGTGGTGTTGGTGGGCGATGCGGCCGCGCGGCACTCGCCGCTCACCTACTGCGGCTTCGGCGCGATGATGCGCTCGTTCCTCCCCGGGGCGAGGGCCCTCGCCTCCGCGCTCTCCCGCGGAGACCTGCCCCCCGAATCCATCGTCCATGACACCCCGCTGCACGCGGTGACGGGGGCGCTGGCGCTCTTCATGGCCGTGCCCCCGGGGGCGCCGGCGCGCCGGGACGAGGTGAACCAGCTCCTGGACACCGCCTTCGCCGCCCTCCACGAGATGGGCAACGACGCCTACGCGGCCCTGCTCAAGGACCAGATGCCCGGGACGGACTTCGTGCGCTTCCTCCAGCACATCGCGAGGAAGCGGCCCCGGGTGTACCGGGACGCCCTCACGCTCGCGAGCTTCGGCCCGCGCGCCCTCTTGCGCTGGATGGGCGGACTCTCGCGGACGTTGCTCCCCCTGCCCGCTTCACCGTGACCGGAGGAACCCATGCGCCTTCCGCTCGAACTGCCGAAGCTGCCCACCGGGCGTTTCTCCCGCGAGCGGCTCACCCCGTCTCCCCGGGCGCGGCGCCCCCGTGCGCCCGAGGGCCTCTCCGCGGCCGTCGTGGGGGGCGGACTGGCCGGCATGGCGGCCGCCACCGTCCTGGCCGAGCGGGGCCTGCGCGTCACCGTCCTCGAGCGCGAGCCCTTCCTCGGGGGCCGGGTGGCGGGCTGGAGGGAGCATCTGGCGGACGGCGAGCCCTTCGACATGGAGCGGGGCTTCCACGCCTTCTTCCGCCAGTACTACAACCTGCGGGCGCTGCTGCGCCGGGTGGATCCACGGCTGGAGCGCCTGCGCCGGCTGGAGGACTACCCCATCCTCGGCCCGGGAGGGAGCGTGGAGTCCTTCTCCCACCTCCCCGCGCTCCCGCCCTTCAACCTCATCGGGCTCGTCCGCCGCTCCGCGTCGTTGCGGCTGGGGGATCTGCGCCACATCGACTTCCGCTCCGGGCTGGCGATGCTCGCCTTCGACATGGAGCGGACCTACGCCACGTTCGACCACCGCGACGCGCGCGAGTACCTGGACTCCCTCCACTTCCCGCCACATGCCCGGCGCATGCTGTTCAATGTCTTCTCCCACTCCTTCTTCAATCCGGAGGAGGAGATGTCAGCGGCCGAGCTGCTGATGATGTTCCACTTCTATTTCATGGGGAACCCGGAGGGCCTCGTCTTCGACGTGCTCGACGAGTCGTTCTCCGCGGCGCTGTGGCACCCGCTGCGCCGCTACCTGGAGGAGCGGCAGGTCCGGTTCCGGCTCGGCCAGTCCGTCACCACGGTGGCCCCGCGCGGGGAGGGGGGGTTCCGGCTCCAGGTGGAGGACGGGGAGCCCGTCGAGGCGGACGCGGTGGTGCTGGCCACCTCGGTGCCGGCGCTCCAGCGGATCGTCTCGGACTCGCCGGGACTGCTCGACGCGGGAGGGCGCGCGAAGATCAGCGCCCTTGCGCTGACCTCGCCGTTCGCGGTCTGGCGGCTGTGGCTCGATAGACCGACGGCGCCGGGCCGCCATCCCTTCGTGGGGACCACCGGGCTGGGAGTGATCGACAACATCTCGCTCTACCACCTGTTCGAGGGCGAGAGCCGCCGCTGGGCGGCGCGGACGGGAGGCTCGGTGGTCGAGCTCCACGCCTATGGCCTGCCGCTGGAGGCCGACGAGGAGGCAGTGCGGCGCGAGCTCCTGGGCGCCCTGCACCAGCTCTACCCGGAGCTTCGGGACGCACGCACGCTCGAGGAGCGCTTCCTGTACCGCCGGGACTGCCCCTCCTTCGCCCCGGGCTCCTTCCGGGAGCGACCCACGGTGGAGACGTCCTCGCCGCGGGTGGCGCTGGCTGGCGACTTCGTCCGCTTGCCCATTCCCACCGCCTTGATGGAGCGCGCCACCACCTCGGGCTTCATGGCGGCCAACCATCTGCTCGCGGGCTGGGATACCCAGGGAGAGGAGATCTGGTCCGTCCCCAGGACCGGGCTGCTGGCGGGCCTTCCGCTCCCGGGGGTCGCATGACGCCAGTGCCTCCGAGGAGCCTGGTGGCAGCTACCCGTTCACACCGGGAGGCACCGAGGCCCCGTGAGACAGCCGCACCACCCGACGCGCGCCGATGAAGTAGAGGGCCGCGAGGAGCGCGGTCATCAGGCCCCACAGGGTGTAGTTGTCCACCGGCAGCGTTGACAGCAACCACGGCCCGCGGTTGCCCTCGAGCAGGAATTGCAGGGGTGACACCTCCCAGTCCAGGTAGATGCGGTTCTCCTCGAAGATGTTGATGCCCTGCGCCGCGTAGAACTCGCGGACGAGGTGGTAGTACGAGAACACCTCGCCCACGCAGAAGGCGACCTGCTGCGCGATGCACAGCACCGAGAAGCCAGCGAACAGGCGAAGCGCACGGCCGCTGCCCTCCGCGAGCTTGTGGTCCAGCCAGGGCACCACCGGGATGAGCAGGAACGGAATCAGCATCACGAGCATCCGCGGGCCCAGGGAGAAGCCTCCGTGCCAGTCGCTGCGCGTGGCGATGAAGACGAGGCGCAGCAGCGCGGCGCCCGCGAGCATGCTCGAGAGGAAGCGGTGCTCGCGATGGAACGTGGGCCACGCGAACAGCCCGAGCAGCACCGCGGGCGAGTAGAGGAAGAGTCCCTTGCCAGCGCTCAGGGTGAGGCCGAAGAGGCCCTCCCAGGGAGCCACCGACTGGCCGTAGCCGTAGCGGAGCACCAGCTCGGGGTCCACATGGCGCCCCGTCTCCCACGGGGAGCCGAACCGCACGAAGTTGTAAGAGCCGAGGGCGAGCAGCATGACCCCCAGTCCCGCCAGGAGGAAGGCCCCCTTGCGCCAGCGATGCTCCGCGCCGCGAAGGGCGAGGGCCGCGAAGAAGGGAACGAACAGCACGGCGGTGACGTGCGTGGCGATGGCGCCGCCCAGCGCCAGCCCCGCCCAGAGCAACGTGGCCGGAGGGGACGCGTCCACTCGCAGGAGCAGCTCGAATGCCACCAGGCAGAGCAGGGTCGCCAGGGGCTCACTGAAGGCGTCGCCCGCGTAGGGCCACGCCAGGGTGCCCAGGCCGTAGAGCACGGTGACGCCGAGCGCGGCGGCCGGGTGGCGGGAGAGCCGCGAGGCGATGCGCCAGAACACCAGCACCCCGAGCGCCCCCACCAGGACGTTCAGCAGGGGCAGCGCGAGCCGCTCCGCGTGCGGCACCAGGTCCAGCGGCGGCAGTCCGGCGGTGAATCGCTCGTGCGCCTCGGGAAGGTAATGGCTGGGATGGAGCGGCGGCAGGAGACCCGACTCGTACCACCCGGTGCGATTCAACCCGCGCAGGAGTACCAGCATCGGCACACAGGCGAAGGACTCTCCCGGCCCGAAGATGGGATAGAGGCGTCCGTCCTTCCCGGGAGCGATTCCAAAGCCCTTCCACACCGGAGTCCCTTCCACGTCGAGGGCGCCCCGGGTGGCGAGCGACTCGCACAGCTCGAAGACGACCTCGCTGTCCACCGGGCGCACGCCCCCGTAGGTGATGAGCAGGTTGAGCACGAGGGCGCCGAGGAAGAGGGCCACACCCAACCTTCGGGGAGGGGGCACCGCGCTCAAGGACGGCTCCAGGGATGCGGGGACGCGTGAGGCATGGACGGCTCACCTAGCATAGCCCGAGCGCAGCGGAAGCCGACGTTGTTGAAGCGGGATGTCAAGTCTTTCCAGCCGCGTGGCCAGAGTGGCTACGAGACCTCTCCGTCGTGGAGTGGCATCTCGACGAGCACCGCGCGCTACAACCTGGGCGAGGTGTACGGGTGGGGCGAGGGTGAGCTCGTGTCGACCGCGCGAACCGGCTGGAGCTGGACGGTCCTCGCGGGCGATTGGACTCGGACAACGCGGGCGTGTGGCAGTCGGACTGGCTGACGAGTGCGCGGCGGCTGCGGGGGCCGCGCACCTGCACCTGACGGTGACGCCCGGCAGCTCCAGGCAGAACAGCCACAACGCGAAAGGGGCCGATGAACGGCCCCTTCCCTTGCACCCGTCGAGCGCGCCCTCGGGAGGCAACGCTCTGACGCCAGCGCGTACGACGTTGATTATACGGACTCGTAGTCGGCGACGATGATGGTGCGGGTGCAGTAGGTGCTGGTGCAGCCACCACCGGTGCCACCGACAACACCCTCGAGAACGTTGAGATCCGTCTCGGTCAGGGGGCGCAGGGTGTCCTTCTTGATCGACAGCTTCAGCTTCAGCTTCTGGGTGTTCTCCATGGTCTCTCCTGGGGGTGGGGGCGCGGGGGTGCGCCGCCGCCTTTATAGCCAGGGGCGGACAGGAGGAACAAAACCGGGGGGTGGGCGACATTTGAAAGAACAACACTCCACGCAGGGCGGCACTCAAGGATGCGCGATGACGATGAGCGTTGAAGCCCGGGCTTCGACGCATGCCATCACCTTGCGCATGGTCACGGGATCCAGCGCACCGAACGCCTCGTCGAGCACCACGACACGGGCCCGCTGCAGCAGCGCCCGGGCCACGAAGACACGGCTCTGCTCGCCATGCGAGAGCTGCCAGCCGCACTCCCCGACGAGCTGCATCAACCCCGAGGGCATCCGGGCCAGCAGCTCCCCCAGCCCCAGCTCCTCACAGAGCGCCTGGGCGGTTTGCAGATCCTCCTGCGTGGGAGGCCAGGAACGTCCCAACAGCAGGTTCATGGCCAGCGTGCCGGACACCACGTGGTTCTCGTGGAACTGGGGGGCACTGGCGATCTGCGCGCCCCACCCGGGCGACGTCCAGGTCGCCATGTCCAGGCCCCCCAGCAACAGCAGCCCCGAGCCCTGTCCCCGCAGCCCCGTCAGGATGGAAGCGAACGTCGACTTGCCCGAGCCGGAGGGCCCTTCGAGCAGCACGCGCTCGCCAGCGCGCACCACCAGCGAGGCCCGCTCGATCACCGCCCGGGGCGCCCCCGCGTGCTTGAAGACCAGATCGCGCACCTCGAGCAGGGCCTGGTTCCTCGGGGTCTCCGCACCGGGGGGGAGCGGAGACGTCCGGGCCACCCTGCCCTTCTCGTTCTCCCGGGCCCCCTCTCCCGAGGCGAGGGAGCGCTTCGCGGCATCCAGGATGGGACGCACGCCGCGAAACAACACCCGCGCTCCGCTGAGGGCCAGGGCGCCGGTGGTGAGCGCCGCCAACGCACGCGTCGCCAGCAGCGCGGCCCCCACCCCCACCGCGATCCTCGCGGTCGAGGCGCCCGCGAGCACGCCTGGGAGCGTCGCGAGGATCGCCACCGGGAGGAGCCCCCGCTTGGAGAGCGCCACCACCCGCGCCGTGGATGCATCCCACGCCTCGGAGGCCTCGGCATAGTGGGCCAGCTCCTGGTCCTCTTCCTCATGCCAGCGCTCCGGCCGCTCCTGCGCGAGCCGCGTGCGGTGGCCGAGCATCCGCTCGATGAGCGCATGCGTCATGACGACGCGCGCCTCCGTCCACGCGCGGAAGCGTGAGGACTGGCGCACGATCAGCACCGCCATCAGGCCGCAGAAGCCCCCCAGCACCAGCAGCCCCCACCCGCCCGCGGGGCCCGTCACCATCACGCTCGCCGCCAACATCAGGTCGATCGCCGCCAGGAGGCTGGTGAAGCTGCCCACCAGCGCCATCTGCTCCATGCCCGCGCTCTCGAAAGTCCTCCCGACGAACTCGCCCATTCCCCCGCGGCGCGCCTCGTCCAAGGGGAGCGCCAGGGCCCCCGCCAGCAGGCGCCTGCGCAGCAGCGCGGAGAGGTCCATGGCCAGGGTTCCCTGGCACCAGGCCAGCGCCGCCTGGAGCGGCACCATCGTCAGCCCCATGAGGGCCCAGGCCCAGAGCCACCCGGTGTCGAGCTGCCCGTCGAAGGCGCCCCGGCCGATCAACCACCAACCGGCGAGCAGACACACCTGGACGACCACCGCCAGCAGCAGCAGCAGGAGCAGCCGCCGTCCGGCCCGCAGCGCCCGCAGGTGATGGGCCAGCCGGGCGCCCGGTGGCAGCCGGAGCGTGCGCGCGGCGACGAGGTGCTTGTTGGTGAGCTGGGCCCCCAGCAACGCCCGCCGGGCCAGGGCTCGCCGGGGCTCCGGCAGTCCCGCTCGCTCCAGGACGCGATCGGCCACGGGCCCCTGCCGTTCCTCGACGAGCGCCTGCACGGCGGCGGTGAGGGTGGAGAAGGGCACCTCGTGCACCGTCTCATCCGGGGCGAGCAGCTGCGCGCGCTCCCCCGAGGAGGACAGGCGCAGCAGGGCGAGCACCACACGCCCCTGGGCGCTCGGCACGTCCACGAGGGCCGGGGCCGCGCGGCTCAGGGCGGGCTCGACTTCACCATGGCGCGTGTAGAGCAGCTCCAGCTCGAGCCCCAGCGAATGGGCCATGGTGTCCAACCAGGCCCCCGCGCGGCTCGGGTCCGCGGGCACCGCGCGCGAGTGCACCGGGAGCGGGTTGGGGAGCGGCAACCGCGCCGCGCGTGCCAACGCCTCCAGGGCCTCGGCCGCGCGCTCGAAGGGCCAGGCCACCGCCTCCAGCTCATTCGACATGGGCCCCCCCCTGCTCTCCGAGTCGCTCGGACAGCACGCCCTGCTCCAGCACCAGCCGCCTCCACCCCTCCCGCTCGGACAAGTCCCTGCGCACCGACGTCTCCTCCTCCAGCAACGCGCGGTAGTGGCTGTCCTCGCGCGCCGCGAGCACCCGGGGGGCACCCTCCTCCACCAGCCGCCCGTCCTGGATGACGAGGACGCGGTCGAACGAGAGCGTCTCGGCGATGTCGTGCATGATGCACAGCAGCGTGGTGCCCTCGAACACCTGTCGCGCCCGCTCCAGCAGCGCCGTGCGACGGTCCCGCTCGAGTCCCCGGAAGGGCTCGTCGAAGATGGCCAGCCGCACCCCTGGCCGCAGCAACGCCCGGGCCAGGCGCACCCGCTGCCCCTCACCGCCCGACAGCAGGCTGCCTCCCTCGCCCAGCCGGGTCTGGAGCCCCTGGGGCAGCTTGTCGATCAGCTCGATGAGGTCCGCCTTGTGCAGGACCTGGCCCACCTGGGGCAGCACCTCGGCCTCGTTGGCGCCATAGGCGAGGTTGTCCACCATGGACCTGTTCCAGAGCATCACCTCGGGCTCCAACCACGCCGTCTCCCGCCGCAGCCGCCACAAGGCCTTCCCCTCCAGCGGCTCGCCATCCACCTCGACGCTGCCCGCGGCCACCCGGTGCCAGCCCAGGAGGACACCCACCAGCGAGGACTTCCCAGCACCCGAGGGGCCCACGATGGCGATGTGCTCTCCGGGTTGGACCGAGAGATCAATCCCTTGCAGCAGGGTGTGGCCCCCGGCCTTCACCTCCACCTGGCGCAGCGAGAAACCGACGCCCCGAGCCCCGTCCGCCGGTCGCTCCGTCGGCTCCGGCGTGGCCAGGGCGACACTCGTGGACACCTCGTCCGGAGCGAGCAGCGGCTCCATCAGGCGGCCGGTGAGCGACGACGCGGCGGGGTACTGGCGCAACGCCTCGGCCATCTGCTTGCCCAGCGTCGTCACGGCGAGCGCCCAGTAGACGAGCAGCAGGACGGCGCCGGGTTGTACCCCCTTCGAGAGGGCGTGCAGGACGATGGCGACCGAGCCTCCGGTGGAGACGAAGGAGGCGAGCGTGTCGGCGGTGGTGCTGCGGCGCAGCAACGTGCGGGCCGCGGAGACGAACTCGTGCAGCGGCGCTTCATGCGCCCGCCGGAGCGTCATCTCGGCCCGGTGCGCCCGCAGCGCCACGGCTCCGCGCAAGGCGTCGAGGTAGAAGCGCGAGAGCACCCCGTCGAAGTCGCGCATCCGGCGATCGGCCTCGAGCAACGAGCGCTGAGCGACCAGGGGGATGCCCACCGCCAGTCCACCCGCCAGGAAGATGAGGGGGGCGCTGCGCGGTGCCAACCACGTCAGCCCCACGAGCGTCACGAGCAATTCAGCGGCGGCGCGCAGCACCAGGACCGCGAGGGTGGGCACGGTGCGCACCATGTGGATGCCATGGCAGCGCTGGGCCATGTCCGAGATGAGGCGACTGCGGAAATAGCTGTCCCCCAGGCGGGGAATCTTGTCGAGGAACGCGAGCCGCAGGC